>NZ_LKAJ02000001.1:1241786-1552232 GCF_001431295.2 Candidatus Berkiella aquae
GGACGACCAACCACCAGATAGGAAATAATATCGGCATCGCTCATGGCAGGAACAGAATAAAATTCAATTTGGGGTGATTTTAAATTACCGACAAATTTAATACCCGCAATAATGGTTTGTTCCGTTTTCGCAGAAACGAGGCTCGAAGCAGGTTCAATTTTTCGTTGTGCCCGAATATCTAATAAGGGATCATTAATAGGGCCACCGGAAAAAACAATTTGTCCATAATCAATATCAAATACTTTTCCATAAGAGCGGTATTTACCATTAATTAAGTTAATTTGACCCTTCGCATTGGGCATTTGCCCAGGTAATTGGCGGATTAATAATTTACCTTTGGCGTGGGTTGTAAAGCCATGACCACTATACGAGATCTGGTTGCCTAAAATAATTTCGATATTGGTTGTCAATGCGGTAGCGAAACTGCGTTCAGCAAGCGGTTTTGCTTGCGGTTTCTGTGAAACAATCACCACATCGTCAGAGGTTGTTACCATATCTGGATTTTTCAGACTGCGAATTTCGGCTTGTGGGACTAAAATACTGCCTGATAGTAAAGGTTCACCATTTTTTAAGGTTAAGATTAAGTCAGGATTAGCGACAATATAATATTCAGGGGTATCGCTTAATAATAATTTCTCGCCTTTAAGATTTAAAGCAAAGTGTGGTTTGCCCTGGGCAAATTTACCTTCGCCATTGAGGGTAAATGGGCCACTGCCCCAGGTACCATTACCTGTCATTGATAATAAATGATTAGGTAATAAGGCAATATTAAGTTGTTGAATAACGGCTTTACTGCCCCAAGCAAAGTAGCGTAGCCGGATATCTTTCAGGGCAATGTCACCGGTGATTTGCGGTGAGCCTAAAGTACCAGCAACCGTTAAATTAATATTACACTTTGCACGCCATGGTTTTAAATCGGGAATAAGGGGGGCTAGCGTTTTAATTTCTTTAACTTGGGATTGAATGGTTCCTGAAACAGCGTAGGGCTTTGCTTTGAGCGTTTTGAGCTGAATAGCTAATGGGTACTTGTTCCAGAGTAAAGCGTCTATGGATGCTTTTATGTATTTCTGATTCCAGTTCAGGGTTAAAATACCGTTAGTCGTCCCCATTTGTTGCCAACGTTCATGTTCTACAACAATTTCATTTAATTTGGCTATCCATTTTTGAGGTGTCAATTCGCCATAAAGAGCACTTTTGACGGGGTAGCCATCGATTTTGGCATTAATAATTGCTTCATGTTTTGCCAAGGTGCCCTGTAATCGAAGCGATACATTTTCAAGTGGATAATGTCCCATTTGCATTTTGCTTGCATGAAGGCTCATATTCAGCTTGGTGGAAGGATGGTCGAGTTGTTGTTTTAAAAATAAAATGTGTCCCGTGCTTGATAATTCGCCGCTGAAATATCGTGCAAAAAAGGGATTTGAAGCCAAGTGTAAATTCCAATGGATATTGACGGTATTTGCTATCGTTGCATCGAAGGTACCTGCACTGCCTTGGTAATGAATTTCTTGAAATAGGTTTTCATTGTCTGTATCGGTATTAAGCAATACCAGTTTATCAATGTGATGTTGCTCTGTTTCCCAGATAACAGAGCTATCTTCTAGCACTAAATGTCCCACTTTAAACGGAACCGGTAGTTTATGAAGTTCCGTTTTGACATCGGTGAGTGCAGATTCAATCGCTTGCGTATCAAGCGGCATTGCTTGAGATTCTATTTTATTGGGTGTGGTTGCGGTGATAGTGATGGTTGCATTTTGCGCGATAATCTCTGAAATGGTTTTATGGTGTAGTAAATCAAGCCAATCCCAATGGGTTTCAAGCTGTTTCGCTGTTAAGGTGAAACGAGGCGTTTCAATAGAGAGATCTTCTAAGATGAGTGCAGTTGCCAAACTGCCTTTGATTTCTTTAAATTGAATCTGATAAGGCGTGAGATCGGCAATCAGCTGTAATGCGACTTTGGTGCCGCAGGGCGTTAAGAAGCAATATACTACAAAAGCAAGCCCTGCAAATAATAAGGTGACAAAGAGCTTCACGATTTTTTTTAAAATCGAGAGAGGTTCAAGATGTCTAAATAATAATGATGCCATTTGCTCACCAGGCGGACACAGAGGTCCGCCTCTACATAGGTCGTTGTTGGGTAGGGGCGGACCTCTGTGTCCGCCCTCTGTGTTTGGTATATGCAATTAATTTAGCTGACGAGTATTGTATCTGCTTAGTGGCTGATTGAACAGCTTTATGCTCTTTTGGTTTAAGTATTAGTTAAATAACTTATTTTTGATGATTATATCTCAGGACCAAAAGAAGCATGAATACGCCAAGCTTCACTATCTTTATTAAGCGGTTTTGCAATGGCAAATTTGACGGGGCCTAAACGGGTTTGCCATTCGACCCCTACGCCTGTACCGACTTCAATTTGATCACCAAAATGGCGAAACGCATTACCCGCATCAATAAAGGCTAAAACGCCAAACGGCTTTTTAATCGTTTTAACCACTTCAAAGCTCACTATCCCTAAGTAAGCACCACCCACGGGTAAACGATTACCGTCTTTATCAATTTCATTGGGTAACGAGCGATAGCCATAACCACGAATGCTTAAATCACCGCCTGCGAAGAAACGCTGACTTAAAGGCAAACGCTCGCTATCATCGGGTAAAGTGAAACCAAGCTCTGTCCTGACTAATGCTTTTAAAGATTCATTGAAAGCATGTAACCAGCGACATTGCAGATACGCTTGGAAAAAGCTGGTATCACTCACCAAGGCATCCACTGAACCGCGCAAATTAATCTCAATGCGTCGTCCACGAGTAGGGGCTGCGGCATTATCACGCTTTATTTGCGTAAAGGTGACACTGGGTAGAATGAGATTGGATTGAATGGGTTCATTCGTAATATAGGCAGTGTAACTTTCATGCAAATAAGCAATCGCTAATTTACGCTGCCAATTATTGATCTCACGAACTTGGGTAAAACCCGCTTCATAGAGTTGCGAGAGTTTTTCAGTATATTCCTCTTCAAAGTAACTGCCATGTATCGCAAAAGTGTCAGTAGCAGGTTGTTTGCCGGGAATAATATAATCGAGTTCAAATTTATCATACACTTCGGAAACGCGCGCTTCTGCGTTTAAACGATGCCCCATTGAATTTAAACGACGTCTGGTCCATGCGGCTTTACCACGAACCCCGGTGTCAGTGCCATAGCCTGCGCCTAATAAATAGCGATTAGGTTTGGCATCTTTTAATTCAACTTGAATAGGTACCACATTGGAGTCAATCGTTGTTTGCGGCTTTACATTCACTTCAGAAAAATAGTCGCTTTGTGCTAAGCGACTTTGTAATTTCAACATTTTTTCAGGAGAATAAACATCGCCTGTTTGAAAGGGTAAATAGCGATTTAATAATTTTTCAGATAATACTGTTTCATGATAATTAACGGGGCCAAAATAGTGCCGCTGTTTGGTATCCAATGTTAAATAGATATCACTACTGTGCGTATCCAGATTGACTTCAACTCGATGGACACTAAAAGTGGCATCTAGGTAACCATTTTGAATAGAGGCAGACAGTAGCGCTTTTTTACCTTGTTCATATAGCGTATGGTCGAATATTTCCCCCTCATGTAAGGAGAATTCATTTTTAATTTCCTTTAGGCTGGGATCGGTGCTGCCTTCACCCACAACGCTAATCGTGATTTTTTGAATACGAACCGGCATACCTAAATCAATGGTTATTGCAATGGCCTTTTGTGTTGCATTGGTGGTCAATGCGATTTTAGGAGAATAATAGCCAAAAGGTTGAATGGCTTTGGTAACTTCTTGAGTAACGCGTTCTTCATATTGTTGTATTTTTGCTTTGTCGTCTAATTCACTTTGCTCAGGCGTTAAGGTGAGATTGGCTCGAATGTTTTCTTCAATGGTTTTGCTGACGCCATTGATATGAATATTAAAATCCTCTTCTTTTTCTTTGGCTAAAAGCGAGCCAAACGAACTTAAACTACCTAAAAGTAGTAAGGTACAAAGAGAATGACGCATCCTAGCGTGGATTTTCAAGGCTTAAAATTCCTGAATCGTAATCATAAGCGAAAATTTCAGCATAACGTCCCCAGTCAATGATAACAGTTAATACGCGTTCTGCTTCGGTTTCACTTAAATGTTCTTCCAATTCTCGTAAGAAATAGGTTTCTGACTCACGATGATTAGGGCGATTATCTAAGGTTTCACGAATATGCTTTGCAAGCGGAATATGCTTCTCAAGCTGTTTGGCAAAGAGTTTTTTGCGTTCCAAAATGGTTGCATCTGCAAATATTTTACCTTCGTCGGTTAGCGTAATATCCCCCTTGGAAACGGTGGCAAAATGAAGAATTTCTAAAGCTTCGGTTAAAGGAAATAAGCTATCCACCTCTAAATGTAAGCTTTCTGCCAGTAAAGGTAAGTCTACGCTGGCAGATTGTTCGTCTTCTGCCCACAGTGCATCGACTAAGCCTGTAAGCTCTGAAATGCCAGCATCGGGTAAACGATAACCAAAATCGACTTTATGCACTTCATCAACCCGAACGCGTTTGCGTTCACTGGTGGTCATTAAGGTGTAAATATCATCGACTAATTTACGAAAATGCGGATCTTCAGAATCGCGGGGCAAAGGTGTGCTAACCGTTAATTCAGCACGAATACGCCCAGGATTACTTGCAAAAATGATGATTCTATCCGCCATCAACGCTGCTTCTTCAATGCTGTGGGTGACAAATAAAATGCCTTTGGTTCGAGTGCGTTTCGCAAGCCAAAGGTCAATTAAGTCGCTTCTTAAGTTTTCTGAGGTTAAGACATCTAATGCGGAAAAGGGCTCATCCATGAGAAGCACTTCAGGGTTGACCACTAAAGCACGCGCAAAACCAACGCGCTGGCGCATGCCCCCGGATAACTCTTTGGGATAGGCTGATTCAAATCCATCTAAACCGATAGTATCAATGGCTTTTAATGCACGCCGCCGTCTTTCTTGGCGTTCAACGCCTAATGCTTCAAGGCCTAATTCTACATTCTGTAAAACGGTTAACCAGGGTAAGAGCGCAAAATTTTGAAATACCATGGCGATGCCTTGGACCGGCTCATGAACCACTTGATCATGATAAAGCACTTGACCACCGGAAGGTTTTACAAGACCAGCAATAATGCGCAAAAGTGTTGATTTACCCGAACCCGATTTGCCAACTAAAGCAACGATTTCGTTTTCATACATGGTAAAATCAACCGATTCTAATACGGTAAGTTCTTGCCCTTCACTTGAGCGAAAAGTCTTTTTCAGATCTTTAACAGTAAAAATGATGTTTTTAGATGATTCACTCATGATGATTAACCCACTTGATATCTTTCTTCAGCAAAGTCATATAATTTTCGCCATACCAGACGATTAATGATCATGACGTATAAGCACATAACGGCAATACCCAATCCTATACGAGCAAAATCACCGACAGCAGTATATTGTGTAATGTATCCACCGAGTCCGGTTGCATGTAACGTCTTGCCGCCCCAGGTAACAACATCGGCGACAACGCTTGCATTCCAACAACCGCCAGCCGCCGTCATGGCACCTGTGATGTAATAGGGCAAAATACCCGGCAAAATTAATTTACGCCACCATAGCCACCCTTTGACGCCATAATTTTGTGTCACCAGATGCAGTTCTTGCGGTAAGTTTGAAGTGCCTGCAATGACATTAAATAAAATGTACCACTGGGTGCCTAATATCATTAAAGGGGCGCTCCAGATGTTAACATTCAGATTATGGCTAACAATCATCATAAAGAGTACGGGATACACTAAATTGGCTGGAAAGGCAGCTAAAAATTGAGCGATGGGTTGCATAATCTTTGCAACTTTGGGTTTGAGACCAATCCACACCCCAATGGGTACCCATACCAGTGAGCAGAGCATAATCAAAATGGTAACTTTAAAAGCAGTAATCAGGCCCAGCCAACAAACATGTAAGACTTCACCCATGGTGAGCTTGGTATAAATGAAATGGCCGAGCATACCAATTGAACCTACAATACCAATAAATAAGAAGCTGTTCCAAAATGTCACGGCTGTCCAAGACAGCGCTTGACGCACACGAGGAGGCAAACGTTTGTTATGGGCTTTTTTGGGAAAAAAAGGTCCGGTTAATAGATCTCTTATTCTGGCAAGCAATTTCATGAGATGGTGAGTGATCTGGGCTCGCTGCAGTAGATTTAAAAACCAGGTTTCTGTTTCAGCATCAGGGTTATGCTCCATTTTAAATTTTTCTGACCAAGTGATGAGAGGTCGAAAGATTAATTGGTCATAAACCAAAATGACGATAAACATGGTCAAGATAACATAACTAATCGCAGCATAATCACTTTGCTGCGTGGCTTGCATAATGTAAGAGCCAATACCGGGTAGAGTAATATTTTGATTGTTTACTGAAATAGCTTCAGAAGCGACTACAAAGAACCAGCCTGCCGACAAGGACATCATGGTATTCCAAATTAAGCTGGGCGTTGCAAAGGGAACTTCAAGACGCCAGAAACGTTGCCAAGGGCTTAAATGAAACATATCCGCTGCTTCTTTGAGATCCTTAGGAATGGTGCGTAATGATTGATAAAAAGAAAGTGCCATATTCCATACTTGTGAGGTAAAAATAGCAAAAATAGCAGCACATTCAGGCCCTAAGCGGCTACCTGGAAATAAGTAAATAAAGGAAAGTACTGTGATAGAAAGAAAACCTAAGATAGGCACAGATTGCATAATATCAATAAAGGGTAGAATAAACTTTTCAGCTCGGGCATTTTTCGCTGCGAGGGTGCCGACGGTGAAGGTAAATAACAGTGAGAAAAAAAGCGCAATACCCATTCGAATAATGGTGCTGATGGCATAGCCGGGTAGCATCTCGGGTGAAAGTGAAATGGTAATTTGTGTGCCGAGTGCATAGGGAAGCGTCATTTTCTGAGCGCCCCATATCAAGGAAGCAAACAAACCAAACAACAAGAGCAATATAGCAAGATCCCACTGGTTTAAAGGTAGGGTTATTTTGCTTTTTGGCTCACCATAGTGTGGTTTCGTTGGCATGTTTTATTCATCTAGTCGATTGTTCGTTGCTCCATTATAGGGGGGATGCAAGAACAAACAAACACTCAATATACTCTTCGTAACCCAGTTTAAAGTTATCAAACTAGGTATATTGAGCTTTGGGGGGGACTTTGTTAGCATCAACGACATCCATAAGCATATTAACATGATTGCTTAAATAAACTAACTTACTTACTGGATTGAGGAGCCTATGAAGTCTATTCAGTGGGAAAGCTCTGTCGCAGCCTTACAAACACAGCCATCTCCTTCTATCGAGAATTGGCTTACCCAGCCTTATATTTTGAGCCATGCCCTTAAGCGCCACTGCCAACATTTGGGAGTGCAGGTATTAGCACAGCAATTTGCTGCAGTTGATGCCACAGAGCAGACACTCTCTGAACAAGGTGCTTTACCTTTTGTCAGGCAAGTCTTTTTATGCGGCGATGATGTTCCTTGGACTTATGGTCGTGTTGTGATTGCACCGAGTACCTATCAAAGTTACTTTACACAGTTTGCTTCACTAGGCTCCAAGCCGCTAGGGGAGACGTTGTTATATAATAACCCTGATACAACACGCAGTCGTTTTGAATATGCGCTGATTACACAAGACACCCCACTTTATCGTGAGATCCAAGCCTATCTGTCTTTAACGGAGCCGATGTTGTGGGGACGTCGATCTTATTTTTATTTAAAACAATTCCCCTTGTTAGTGACAGAGGTCTTCTTGCCGATGCTCCCTTCATTTAAGCCTTAAGAGGATAGTATGGATCATTTTCCCATTGTTGAAGAGCTTCGCTATCAAGACCCTTTAACGTGCTTTATTCGAGTCCCACGTGAAGGTGCATTATGGCTTGATAGTGCCGCAACATCACAGCAAGGGCGCTATAGTTATATTGCCTTTAGTCCTTTTCAAACCATTATCAGTAAAAATGAAGCAGTTAATCCTTGGACGGTTTTAGAAGCGGTTTTTGCGCGTTATAAGCTGACGCCACTCTCTGATTTGCCACCCTTTCAAGGAGGAATTGCTGGCGTTTTTAGTTATGAATTAGGGGGATATCTTGAAAAATTACCGCGTTCAACCATCGATGACTTACAGTTTCCTGAACTGATGGTTGGTTGTTACGACTTGGTGTTGGCATTTGATCATCCATTGCAGCGATGTTGGTTATTTTCCAGCGGTTTTCCTGAAACATCGGAGGAAGCGCGCTTAACAAGAGCTAAAAAACGGCTTGCTTATGCTAAGGATTTATTATCACAAACGGTAACGCTGCCTGAAGTCTGTGCCGTCACGATTGCTGAAGAGGCGATTACGTCGACTTTTACCCAAGCACGTTATGAAGAAGAGGTTGCACGAGTGATTGAATATATTCGTGCAGGCGATATTTTCGAAGCGAACATTTCGCAGCGATTTTCCTGTACCTTACCAGATAAGCTGAGTACTTTTGATTTATATCGCCGCTTACGCAAAAATAATCCTGCACCTTATGCCGCTTATATGCAATTGGGTGACAATGTTATTGCCAGTGCTTCACCTGAACAATTTTTACAACTTGAAAATGGCATGGTAGAAACACGGCCGATTAAAGGCACAAGACCTCGTCATGCAACCCCCGAACAAGATAAACGCAATGCGCAAGAACTGATGGATAGCGAAAAAGATCATGCTGAAAATGTCATGATTGTGGATTTAATGCGAAATGATTTATCACGTGTTTGCTTAGCACACTCTATTCAAGTTTCACAGTTATGCGCATTAGAATCTTTTGCCACGGTTCATCACTTGGTTTCTGTGGTGCAAGGAAAAATAAAGCCCGAATTTAATGCGCTGGATTTATTGAAAGCCACTTTCCCGGGCGGCTCTATTACCGGTGCGCCAAAGATTCGAGCCATGGAAATTATTGCAGAATGTGAACCAACCTTGCGTGGACCTTATTGCGGAAGTATTGGTTATTTAGGATTTAATGATAATGTTGCACTTTCTATTACCATTAGAACTTATGCGATTCATCAGAATTTTTTAACCTTTCAAACGGGTGGAGCGGTAACCATTGATTCTGTACCAAAAGAAGAATACGAAGAAACCTTGGCTAAAGCGAAAGCCTTACGATATACCCTGGTAGGGGAGCGTAATAAGCATATAATAACATAAGTACAGAGTGTTATTTTAGGTTGGAAAGCTAAGATGATTGTAAGGCTATACCATGGCAAATAATGAAATCATGCAGATTGGCTGGGAAGAGTGGGTTGCATTACCTGAGCTTGGTTTGCCTGCTATCAAAGCAAAAGTGGATACTGGCGCTAAAACATCAGCCTTGCATGCTTTTATGGTTGAAAAAATTATTGAAGAGGGTGATGTTAAAGTCCATTTTGGCATTCATCCTATCCCTGAACGTCCTGAAGTGGAAGTTTATTGTAAAGCACATTTAGTTGCTGAACGCGAAATAACGAGCTCAAATGGACAAACCGAGCTTCGCTACGTTATTCGCACGATTGCGAAATTTGGTAAAAAAAAATGGCCTATTGAAATTACCCTAACCGATCGCGAAACGATGGCTTATCGCATGTTAATAGGACGCTCTGCGATGGAAGGCAAACTTTCCGTCAATCCAGAACACTCCTTTATGCTGGGGGCGCTTTGTCCTTCCGGTTATGATGATATTGTCCCTAAGCGTAAAAAGCGCAAAATGAAGATCTGTATTTTGAGCCGTTCGCGCAATATTTATACAACCGATCGTTTAGTCACCGTCGCTGAAAATCGAGGACATCGAGTTGAGGTGATTGATGCAACGCGCTGTTATGTTGATATTAGCTCTAACAAGCCTGCAGTTCACTATCAAGGTGAGGTTTTACCACGTTTTGATGCACTTTTTTCCCATCATGTAAACACCAATTATTACGGCATTGCTATTTTAAGGCAGTTTGAGACACTCGGAACGTTTTGTATTAATAGTGCCAGCGCAATTGCCCATTCGCGTGATAGACTATTTGCCCATCAATTGCTAAGCCGGGCCGGGGTGAGTATGCCAACAACCGCTTTTGCACACTATCCCGGTGATACCAAAGATATGATCAAAATCTTGGGTGGTGCACCATTAGTGATTAAATTGCTTGAAGGGCAACAAGGTAATAAAGGGGTGGTTCTAGCACAAACCAATAAATCAGCAGCTGCTGTGATCCAAGCTTTTCGCGGCTTAAAAGCGAATTTTATTGCGCAACAATATATTCAGGAGCCAAAAAGCAAAGATATCTTATGCGTTATTTTAGGCAATAAAGTGATAACAGCAATTCAGCAAGAAACATCTTCGCTTGAAATATTAACGGACGAAGTGACAACCCCGAGAAAATCGCATTTGATTGAAATTACCTCAATAGAGAAGAAATTAGCAATCCGTGCTGCTCGTGTGTTAGGGCTTAAATTTGCGGTAGTCAATTTTTTACGCACCAAAGCGGGGCCACGCGTTATTGACGTCAATAGTTCTCCGTCATTTAAGCGTATAGAAAAAATATCTGGCCTTGATTTAGGAACTTTAATTATTGACTATCTTGAACACCATGCCAGACCTCGTTTACCTAAACGAGTGATTGGTTATTCTATTTAATTCTTTGTTTTAATGCAGCGCTCAGAATACTCTGCGCTTGCAATCAGGGGGAGAAATCGCGATTCTCCCCCTGATAAACCCCATCGCGTAATGAGCGCTTCAAATCACGCTTTGCATTTTGAAGTGTAATAGGTATATATCATGAATGAGCTTTATATTAATTTAATTAAAACATTAAGTGCAGTTGTTTTCCTTTTATTGATTGACTTTGTTGCAGAGCTATTACTGGTTCGCAATATCAAAGATAAAAAGAAAAGCTTTAAAATCCGTGTCGGCACCCGTTACGTCTTATTTTTCTGCTTTTTATTTTTCATGGCTAAGATCTGGGTTGAAGGTTTTGGTTATTTGCTCACCTTTGTGGGCGTTATTTCCGCGGCATTAACCATTACCCAAAAAGAATACCTCATGAATTTTATTGGTTGGTTGATTATCATGTGGCGTTCTTTGTTTACAGAAGGGGATTATATTGAAATTGGCAAATATAGTGGTTATGTCAAAAATATTGGGCCATTATATTTTTCATTAGAAGAAGCCAGTGAATTGATTTGGGGAGATAAAACAGGCCGCACCATCAAAATTCCTAATAGTTTAGTTGCTAATAACCCGATTGTAAATTTCACCTTAGATAGAGCCTTCATTGAAGGAAAATGTTTTTTTACTTTCACGTTTGCATCGGCGCTTGATAAAATTCAAGAAGTCATAGAAGAAATCGATCGAGAAGTCGATCAACTACTTACCCATATGCATAGTGGCTGGACTAAAAAGCAACAACAAGAATTTGAGCATTTGAAACGCCTTGGCCAGCACAAAGCGCATTTTTTATTGCGTGTTCAGCAAGACAGGCCTCTTGGCATCCAGCTCAAAGTTCGTTATTTATCGTTGCGAAAAGATCAAAAAAGCATTGAGGATAAGATAGCAAGTATCGTGATGATGAACGTTAATTCGCAACCTGAAATTGCACTGAGTTTGTCGACCTAAACTACCTTCATTTCTCCCTGATGGAACAGCAATCAACATGCTGTTCCCTTATTCCTGCTAAATCATTTATACCTCATATTTAAGAAAAAAGGTGCCGTTACATGGATTGCTGCGCTTTTTGAACTTTTCATCGCTTACGGTGTCTATTTTATGGAATCAAAAATTTAGGTAGATGAAAAATGACCACGTCAATCGATGATTTAATCAAAAAGGCACTGAATAGATTAAACGAAGGTGCCATTTCTGCTCAAAAACTACGTGAATTAGTAGCCAATATTGAACATGCTTATGATGTAAAATTAGCTGCAGATTTACGCTCGATTATAGCAGAAATGAGCAATGAAAATGAAATGACGATAAGATCGATTGGGCAGTTTCTCGGGATTAAGACAAAAAGTCTTGTGACGCTATTGGAGGAATTTGAGAAAGATACGAGTGTCTTTGAACAGTTGAGAAGTAGAAAGGATTTAGTCGAAAAATTAAAAGGAATATTAAATGAAGTTGATGTTCGATATCATCATTTAAGCAAACAGAATCGAAAAGATCTTGAGCTTATTAAACGAGATTTAGTTGCTAGCGCAAAGATTGCTACCCAGGAAGTTCCCACAAGAGCAAGGCCACCTTTAATAAGACAGCGTTCATTTAACGAGAAATATGATAAAGAAAATAGAGCGAGTAATGTTGACGAAAAGAAAGATCACTCAAAAAGAAAAAAGAGAAGAGCTGATGCTAGCAGTTCATCAGCGGCTAGCTCAGTGCCAGTCGAAAAAGAAGGGATCCAATTAGATTATATCCGATATATTTCAAGTGATCATGGTAAGGAAACTTCTCGTGATATTACGATTGTAAATGGGATCCCTTTTTATAGTTCTTCAGGTCAAAATTCAGGATTAGCAGGGACTTGGTTTCCATTTGAAGGGTTGCTCTCAGAACCGGCAAAGGATATGCAGGGGCTTGTCATCAAAGATGGGAGAAATATCCCTGGCTATTTTCAAAAGCCAGTGGTTCCTCCTTTTAGATTATTTTCATATATGCCGAGTGAAATTGTCGATAGTTTAAAAATTATCCACAAAGATTTGCATCAAAGGGTACCTTGTTTGCATCATCTTTTATTCTCTTCACTGATGGGTGGGGGAATATGGGAAAGCAAAGAAGGCGTGAAATTGAAACAGATGTTAGTTCAAAAATATCCTGAATTTTATGAGCATAATAAAAATATCAATGTATCCAGGTGTGTTGAAGTCATTGATGATTACCAATCGCAAAAAGGTTTGTCTCGCGATGAACTAACGCGCCCTGAGCACTACCAAAATGCAAAATTTCATACTATTAATCATTGGTTAAATGAGCATGGCAAAGTCGCTAATATAACCCCGCTTTTGAAAGATCAGCCAATATCAAAAACACCACGACAAGATGCCCAAGAAAAGAGCGTTGCAAAGAGTAAACCAAAGTAATGAAGCAATCCTGATATTCGCCATTCATCACTTGTTAACGCAGCTTTTATCGGAGTCTTAAAAAGCCTATTAATATCAAATGGTTACATTCTCATTTGCATGATGTTCCTACTTTAGAGGAAGAAGTAGGTGTAGCAGAAGAATCCAGGATGTCTTGCAGAATGTTACAAATTTCCCGAGCATGCAAAGCTCCCAAGGTAGGAGCTTTGCATAATACCTTTATAATTTTTTAACAAATTCTGATTTCAACATCATAGGCCCAATGCCTTCGATTTTACAATCGATATCATGGTCGCCATCAACGAGACGATTGATTTTTACTTTGGTACCTATTTTTGCGACTGATGAAGAGCCTTTTACCTTTAAATCTTTGATTAATGTGACATAGTCACCTTCTTGTAATGGATTGCCATTGGCATCTTTGACAACCAAGACATCTGTCTCAGTAGTAGATTCTTGCCCTTGATTCCATTCATGTCCACATTCAGGACAAACATAATGTTCTTGATCAGCATACACGAAAGCGGATTGGCACTGAGGGCAAGGGGGAAACTCTGTATTCATATAAAATTCTTATTTGATCAATATCTTGTTAAACAAAAGACAATAATATCATTTTTTCAGTTTTATATTTTAGAGTTAAGTGTATTTAAACCTGATTGATTCACTTAGCTCCTGAGAACATACACACAACCTGTATAACAAATTTTGTCTACATCTCTTAAAAAACATATAATAAAGTATGATAACTAAATATTGCGGGATGTAGGAGCAAATTTGATGTTACACATGAGCAGAGAGGGCCGCCAAAGTAAGAGCGAAAGAAAAAAATTATGGGAAGAAATTCTGAGTAACGAAAAAATTTATAAAGAAAAAGCTCAGATGGAAAAAGAATTTAATGAATATTTTTCTAGTGAAAATATTCATAATTTTCAGAGTAAATTTTCATCAGCTGAAATCAAAAAGTTAAAAAGAGATCAAAATCTAAAATTTTCCATTGTTTCTGGTGTCGATGGAGGACTATTTGCACTTTATCATGGTGGATTAAGTAAGGGTGATTATGGTGCTGTAAAACTTGCCCTAGAATTAAATACAGGGAAGGTTTGTATAATGAAAAAACAATTTAACTATAATTCTAAAGCATTTAAAAAAGAATCCTCATTTTCTCAATTGAGAGGATTACGGGTAGATGAGCAGTTGATTGACAGGAAACATAACTATCTTTTTGTCAATTTGGTTAATGGGATAACTTTAGAGCGTTTTGCGGAAATCGTAAAGTATCACCCATTGACTGCAAATGAAGAAATTGAATTAGCTACCAATTTTTTAAAAGCGCTGGAAGGTTTGAAAAAGAATAATATTAAACATAATGACTTGCATCCAGGCAATATTATTATTGATCCTATTAGTATGAAGGTATCTTTTATAGATTATGGTAGAGCAGAAGAATTAGAACTTACAAATGAAGAGGAAGAAGAGGAGGAAGAGGGAGAATTAAACTATGCGCTTTCTGATGAAGAAGAGGAATTAGAAGATCTTAAAAGAATGACCGATATAGAAGTCGCTTTTGGCTCGATTAAGAAAATATTTAAAAAAGGCAGCGAATTACATAGAATATTCAAAGACTTTAAGTCAGATAGTAGTTTATATGCAGCCTGGGATGCAATTGATGCTTACAAGGGAGCTACTAAGGCGTCAAGAAAAAGAAAATTAGAAGAAAAGCTTTCTACTGCCCCCAGTTCAAAAGAACATGAAGAGGATAATAAGAACAAAATAGAAAAAGTACCCAGCAATCCTCCTCCATCAAAGAAACCTCGAGCATAATCATATCAATCGCTGATTTTCCTATGAAAGGCGTTATACAAAAGGTAGACGGTAGCTTAGTAAACTAACATTTTATATATAATAGTCCCCAATGAATTACAACATATCTTTACGTATTTACACGTATTGGGGATTTTTTTATGTCAATTAAAGGCACCACAAGTTCTGCGCAAACACTCCAGCTGGATTTTACTAAATTATGTAAAACCACAGGCTGGCACAATAATTGTGGTTTAAATGCTTTAACCCACTTTTTAGTTGCAAAATTATCAGCGTTTTCCAATAGCGAATTGGATATTTTCTTAAGTGAAAATCCCGAATACCTTTCACTGTTAGCTTCTTTCAATGAATATTATGGCTTAACACAAGAACATGGCTGGCATGATGTGCTTGATTTATTGCGCGCTCATCCTGTGCCTACCGATCAAGAAGCCATTTTTGCACCTGTTTTGCGCAAACATCTTGGTAAAGCATTGATGGAACATCAAGAAGCACTATGGGATACCGATGCCAGTATGGCAGTCTCCGATTATATTAAGCATGGAACAGTTGCAGATGTTGCGCAGCCTGTTTATCGTTCCAATAAAGAGTATTTGGATGGTTTAAAAAAGCGTTTTGAAGAGGCATTAATCGAAGCATTAAATACACCGCCAACAGAGAGAGAATTAGCGACAGCCCGTAGTGCCTTAGCAAATCATAGTGACAATAAAGCAAATCCTCAATATAAAATGACTGAAGAAGAGATTTTGCGACATGTTATTTTTCAACGAAGAAACACTATCGAAGATGAGTTTGTCCCCATTGCTCAAATTGAATGGTTAACAAATGGCTGCCAACGTTATGCTAATTATATTGCAGATATGAATAACAGTGTGATGGTTTCAGCTGATCATTTACAATTTTTATGTGAAAAACTTAATATTGGTGCAGAAGTCTATACGCTTGAGTCAATGCGTCATGCACTATTACATAATGGCTTAGCAGAATATACTGGTGGTGCACAATCAATGCCACAAAGAGAATTTCCCTGGGTCATCAAAGTCTTTAATATGGGTTTACATTGGATCTATCAAGAACCCAATAATGATGTTGAAAAAGCAAGAGAGCACAATCAATATTATCCTAATGAGATGATGGAAGCTTTTTTCACCGATGAGAAGCAATCAGGAAAATTCAAATTATATGGTGGACGCTCAATCTCTAAGGAATTAATTATTGCGGAAGTGAAATGTCAGTTTGGTGAAATATCTTCAACAGAGTTAGAAGCTATTAAAGAAGCACACCGTCTTGCTGTAGAACTTTCACGATTGGAATTAAAAATGGCGCAAGCGAAAAAGTTGCAACCGAGCACCTCGACTTTGTCACCTTCTGTTCATCGCGTTTTTAATCAGTCTGATGAAGGTAAAAAATATATTCAATTATTTGAGCAAAATGCAGCGGCGGTAAAGGTTGTCAATGAAAAATTTAGTGGTGTGATAGCGAAAGCATTTATAGCGAAATATGCTGATGCTAAAACTTGCGAAAAGATTGCAAAATTAAATGCGCTTTCGCTTGTCTCGTTCTTAGAGAAATTTGCAGCGCTCAATAAACCTGTTTTGACGGATATTAATCGAGGAACGATGCAAATGCCGACGGTTATCTCAACTCCCGTAGTTGTTCCAACACCTGTTATTGGGCCGTCGCGACATTTATTGCAAGAGGCTATTTCTGTCAATTCAGCGCGGTCAATGACGCCCTTAGTCAGCGAACGAAAGGGGATTAAATTGCCTTTTCTTGCAATTATGCAAACGAACGCAGCTGCAACCGCAATCGCAAAACTGATTGAAGCTAATCCGCAAGCCTTAACGGTATTTAACCAATATGATGAAGCTTATGTACGCTCTTTTGTTAATAATCCTAAGCTACCTGCTTTATTGCTAGGATTTGCGAAACTGTTGCCTGAACAGCAAGTCTCATTGCTACAGAAATATCCGGCGACTTTGCAACCCAAAGTAGATATAACACAGAATGTAACTCTCAAGTAAGAAAAAAGGGCCTTAAAGGCCCTTTTTTCTTTTTATTCATCCCAGCTTAATGTACCACCGGTTTGATATTCCGTAACACGTGTTTCAAAAAAGTTCTTTTCCTTTTTCAAATCAATCATTTCACTCATCCAAGGGAAAGGATTGGTTGCGCCAGGATATTGTTCTGCAAGACCAATTTGTGAACAACGTCGATTAGCGACATATTCCAAATATTCACGGAACATTTGAGCATTTAAGCCCAAGATACCACGTGGCATAGTGTCGATGGCATATTGATACTCTAAATCAACGCCTTGGCGAATGATATCAATCATTTCACGTTGGAAAGAAGCTGACCAGAGCTCAGGGTTTTCAATCTTGATTTGGTTAATAACGTCGATACCAAAATTAAGATGCATAGACTCATCGCGTAAAATGTATTGGAACTGCTCTGCGGTACCCACCATTTTGTTACGACGTCCCAGTGATAACACTTGGGTGAAGCCTACATAGAAGAAGATCCCTTCAAATACCACATAGAAAGCAATCAGATCTCTTAAGAGGCGTTGATTGGCTTCAAAGGTACCGGTATGGAAGCTTGGATCGCCTAAGCTTTCAGTGAAAGGTAATGCCCATGCTGCTTTATGAGCAACCGCAGGCAATTCACGGTACATGTTGAACACACGACCTTCATCCATGCCCAAGCTTTCAATCACATATTGATAAGCATGGGTATGTAAGGCTTCTTCAAAAGCTTGACGAAGTAAATATTGGCGGCACTCAGGATTCGTAATATGGCGATAAACAGCCAATACTAAGTTATTTGCAACCAATGAGTCAGCCGTTGAGAAAAAGCCTAAGTTGCGCTCAATAATCATGCGCTCATCAGGCGTTAAACCATCATTACTGCGCCATAATGCAACGTCTGCCGTCATGTTGATTTCAGTGGGCATCCAATGGTTAGCGCAAGCAACCAAATATTTATCCCAAGCCCATTCGTACTTAAAAGGAACGAGCTGGTTCAGATCGGCGCGACAGTTGATGATTTTTTTATCATCAACCCGAATTCTGGCTGCGCCCATTTCTAAAGCTTCTAAGCCAGTTGCGCCGCCACGTGTTTTGGCTGCTGGAGGGGTTAATACCGCTGTCATGTTCATTCTCTCCTTATTGGCAAGCTTCACAAGTTGGATCATCAATTGGGCACACTTGGGGGGCAACCATTGTCGTTTCATCCATCGATGCTTTCACTGCATTTAACGTGCTACGTGAAACGGTTGATTTTTCTGCATCTGATGCGCCTAAAGTGCGGCAATAATAGGTGGTTTTAAGGCCACGCAACCAAGCCAATTTATAAACCGAATCGATTTTCTTACCGGATGGTTTATCAATGTAAATATTTAATGATTGGCTTTGATCAATCCATTTTTGACGACGAGCGCCGGCTTCAATTAACCAAGCGGGTTCGATTTCAAAAACCGTGGCATATTTCGCTTTTAGTTCAGCAGGGATGCGATCGATTTGTTGCACACTACCATTAAAGTATTTTAAATCATTAACCAATACTTCGTCCCAAATATTCAGTTTTTTCAAGTCGTTTACTAAATAAGGGTTAACGACAGTGAATTCTCCTGAGAGATTCGATTTGACGTAGAGGTTTTGATAGGTGGGCTCAATAGATTGTGAAACACCACAAATATTGGAAATGGTTGCTGTAGGAGCAATTGCCATTACATTGGAGTTACGCATTCCCACAGTTTTAACGCGTTCGCGTAAGGTTTTCCAATCAAAACGAGCTGATCTATCTACTTCTAAGTATTTTCCACGATACTCAGCTAAATGAGCAATGGAATCGATAGGTAACACACCTTTGCTCCATAAAGAGCCTTCATAGGTTGCATAAGTACCACGTTCTTCTGCCAAATCGGTAGAAGCTTGAATCGCGTAGTAACTGATAGCTTCCATGGTGGTATCAGCAAATTCAATCGCAGCTTGTGAAGCATAGGCGATATCAATTTGATACAACGCATCTTGAAAGCCCATCAAACCCATGCCAACAGGACGATGACGTAAGTTTGAACGTCTGGCTTGGATAACCGAGTAATAGTTAATGTCGATAACATTATCGAGCATTCGCAAGGCAGTTTTAACGGTACGTTGCAATTTTTCTAGATCTAATTTGTTGTCTTTGATGTGCTGTGACAGATTAATGCTGCCTAAATTACAAACGGCGATTTCATCGGTTGATGTATTGAGGGTGATTTCTGTGCACAGATTAGAACTATGAATAACACCTGCATGTTGTTGCGGTGAACGTAAGTTGCAAGGATCTTTAAAAGTAACCCACGGATGGCCTGTTTCAAAGATCATACCTAACATTTTTCGCCACAAGTTAATTGCGGGTACTTTCTTGAAATTTTTAATAATGCCAGTAGCAGCTTTACGTTCATAATTTTCATAGGCTGCATCAAAAGCATGGCCGTAAAGGTCATGCAAATCAGGCACGTCATCGGGGGAGAACAAGGTCCATTCTTTGTTTTCCATCATACGCTTCATGAACAAATCTGGGATCCAGTTTGCGGTGTTCATGTCATGGGTACGACGGCGATCATCTCCGGTATTTTTACGTAAATCCAGAAATTCCTCGATATCCAAGTGCCAAGTTTCCAAGTAGGCACACATTGCCCCTTTGCGCTTGCCGCCTTGATTGACTGCTACCGCTGTATCATTTGCGACTTTTAAGAAAGGAACAACACCCTGTGATTTACCATTGGTGCCTTTAATGTGAGCGCCCATTGCACGAACGGAAGTCCAATCATTACCCAAGCCACCGGCAAATTTAGAGAGTAAAGCGTTATCTTTTAGTGCGCTGTAGATGCCTTCTAAATCATCAGGAACGGTTGTTAAGAAGCAGCTTGAAAGCTGGGGTCTTAATGTGCCTGAATTAAATAGGGTAGGTGTTGAGCACATATAATCGAATGAAGATAGCAAGTTATAGAATTCAATGGCTCGCGCGTTCTTTTCAGGTTCTTTCAACGCAAGGCCCATGCATACTCGCATAAAGAAAACTTGAGGTAATTCAAAACGAACACCGCGCTCATGAATAAAATAGCGATCGTAAAGCGTTTGCAAGCCCAAATAAGTGAATTGATTATCACGTTCTGGCATCAATGCATTACTGAGTAAATCCAGATCAAATTCTTTAAGTTCAGGGCTAAGCAGCTCTAATTCCACGCCTTTATGCATGAATTGTTTAAAGGCTTGTTTATAAATAGCCGATTTCTCTTGTTCATTTTCAGGTGCTGGTAGCGCCATGAATTTGCAAGCTTCGCTCATTAAATCATCAAGCAATAAACGAGCAGCAACAAAGGAATAGCTCGGTTCTGTTTCAATTTTGGTGCGTGCGCTCATAATGAGTGCTTTGCGCAAATCACTGGCTTTAATGCCATCAAAAATGTTGCGTTTTGTTTCTGTCACAATGCTTAATGCATCAACATCATTGAGATCACGGCAAGCAGCATCGACGCGACTTTTAAGGCGTTGTTCATCTAGTGGGACGCGCTGTTCATTATCCAGCGTAATATGTAATGCATCAGAAGCAGGGATTGCTTTATGTTTTGCTTCCCGGGCAAGACGACGTTCTTCTCGATAGAGAATATAGGTGCGCGCTTCTTTGTGGTACCCCTGACGCATGAGAGATAATTCCACTTGATCTTGGATTTCTTCTACGCGAACGATGCCACCGGTCTTAAGATAGCGCGATACGCTGCTGGTGACATAATCGGCGAGTTCGTCAACGACTTCATGTATACGACGAGAATCGGCAGCATTACTTCCTTCAATCGCGAGGAAAGCTTTGGTAATGGCCACTTTAATTTTTTCAGGATTAAACGGTACAACACTGCGGTTATCACGGCGCATGACGTACAGTTGTCCGGGTTTTGGTGAAACGGGCAAACTGATTAGGTTGCTTTGTTCTGTATCTAAAATATCGATTTGCATGGATCCTCCAGCGCAATTGGAAGAAAAAAGTCAAAAAAACTCACTGCCAGCTTGAAACAAGTGGCAAAGTACAATTACTAACTAGTGGTGAATTAATTTGGGGAAATACCTTTTGAACCCCAACATATAGAAAAAAACCAACAGCTACATACAAGATAGTGCGGTTCCACGTCTAATGCAAGTGAAGAACCTGGGTATAACTTGTGGAAAACCTGGGCACAACTGATGTTTCGTAGGGGCGCCCGTTACGCTTTGTCGGATAGCCTTCATCAGGAATGGTGAGAAGCTTACAATGAAAATTAAAAAGTATCCATTAAGCTGAACTTCTTAAATTTTTTTATGCTGTTGAAAAGAAAAAAGCACCACGAGAGAGGATCACGTGATGCTTTTAGAGAGGAAAGCGTTTTGTTCAAAAATTAAACAGTTTCAATCCACTGACCTAAGTATTCGCCTTGGCGCGCAACGAATTGTGGATCTTTAAATGTTAAGGTAATTAAGTTAATACCTTGTAAGCTAGCAACTAAATTCAGTGCTAATTTTGAAGAATCATCATCTGTCTTACCGAGTGATTTAAATTGCTTCTCACACCAGTGGATAATATCGTTCATTAACTGGGAAGCTGCTTGGCCAATTGTGCCACCTTGCTTACCTAATTCTTGGCATAAGCTACCTAAAGAATCACCAAATTTAGCGGATTCATCAGCTAATGTGCCAACGTATTCAATCAGTGCACGTAAACGGCTTTTCACGTCTGTTTGGTTATTCCATTCGCTAAATAAAGTAGCCAATAATTTCTTACGACGTTCAATCACTGCCAAAGTTATAGAGTCTTTGGATTTGAAGTAGTAATACACGTTACCTAATGGCACATCCGCTAAAGAGGCGATATTCGCAAGCGTTGTATTGCTCACGCCTTGCTGATGAAATAGCGCATCAGCGGCTTCAATTAATCGTTCACGTTTATCGTTGCGTCGGGCCATGATTACTGTTCCTATATGTTTTTTATGTTACTAAGCTTCTCGATAGCAAGCTAGAACGATAAGAATCGTTAGTTCGCTAAATTGAGCGTATTATACCTCATATATTTGCTAGTTCAATAGTTAACTGAAGAATATTTCAAATATTGTCAAGAAAAGTCAGATGACCGTTTGCTAATGCCTGATAATAGGTAAAACTCTATAAGTTATTGAATAATATATAAAATATCATATAACAAAGACTTATTGTGATATTGCATGTAAGGAAAAAGCTATGCAAAATACAAAATTGATTCCACGGCAGGTTCTATTTGCTGATCCAGAAAAACTCAACGTTAAGATAAGTCCGGATGGTAAACACATTAGCTATTTGGCGCCTTATGAGGAGGAGCTTAATTTATGGCTAGCCCCTATTACTAATAGCCAAGCTGCAAAACCCGTCACCAAGAGCAAGCAACCGATTAAAGATTATTGTTGGAGTGGTAATGGAGATTTTCTCCTTTATATCCATGATGAAAAAGGCGATGAGAATTGGCAGTTACACGGTTTTCATTGTGAAACGGGTAGTTATCATTCTTATACTGCAAAAGGCTGTAATGCCAAAATTATTCATATTAGTGCCAAGAAGCCTGAACAAATCTTGATTGGGTTAAACCAGCGAGATAGCCATTATCACGATGTTTATTTATTAGATCTTGCCGCAAACCATATGGAGTGTATTTGGCAAAATAATGCGTATTGGGAATTTATTGCGGATGATGAGCTCACTATACGTTTAGGGGTGAAGATAACTTTGCAAGGGGGAGAATACCTTGACTTAACACAAGCTGAGCCAGAATGTGTTGCGAAGGTTACACAGCATGATCTTTTTGGACTTTATTTCTATCCGCGATTGCGTCTGGGCTTATCAGCTGATGGTACACAGCTTTTTTTAGCACAGAGTGAAAAAACGAACACCTCTCAATTAAGTGCCGTGACATTATCGAGCAAGCAACTAAGTGTATTAGGCGGACAACAAAATGCCGATATTTGCGATATACTGCTTGATCCTCAACATAAAATCCCTTTAGCCTATGCGGTGAACCATCAACGAAAAGCCTGGTTTGGACTTGATAAAGAGACCGAACAGGAAATACGTTTTTTAACGGCGTTCGATGATGGTGATATGGATATTGTGAGTCAAACTAAAGACAATCAACTTTGGATCATTGCTTATGTTCGTGATAATGGTCCTGTAGGCTATTATCTCTACCATCGAGATAAAAAAACTTTAAATCATTTGTTTGATAGCCATGCTTCTTTTTCTCAATATGCTTTTACTCGCATGCAACCACAAAATATTAAAACCAGGGATGGTTTGGAATGCGTCAGCTATTTATCTCTGCCTTTAGATAAACAACAACCCGTACCATTAGTATTAATGGTGCATGGTGGGCCCAACTTTCGTGATTTTTGGGGTTTTAACCCGATTCATCAATGGTTAACCAATCGTGGCTATGCGGTATTAAGCGTTAACTATCGTGCATCAACTGGCTTTGGTAAAGCACATGCGATGGCAGGAAATGGCGAATGGGGTGGTAAGATCCAAGAAGATTTACTGGATGCTGTTGCTTGGGCAATAGAGCAAGGGATCTCGCGTAAAGAACAAGTGGCTATTATGGGACGCAGTTTTGGCGGCTATGCAACGTTGATGGCATTGACGCAAACTCCTGAGGTATTTTGTTGTGGCGTAGATATTGTAGGGCCTGCTGATTTAGAAACCATGGCTGCTAATTTTCCAGCCTATTGGAAAACCATGCAAGGGGTTATCAATGGGATGATGTTAGGATGCGATCCTGATACGCCCGAGGGGAAAGCATTTTTAGCTAAACGTTCACCTATTCATTCGGTCAATAAAATTACCAAACCATTATTAATTGGTCATGGTGCAAATGATGTGAGGGTCAAACAATCAGAATCCGATCATATGGTTGCTGCCATGCAGGCAAATGGCATTCCAGTCACCTATGCCTATTTCCCCGATGAAGGCCATCAGTTTATGCATCCAGGGAATCGAATGGCCTTTTATGCACTGGCAGAAGCGTTTTTAGCGAATATTTTTCAGGGAGATGTTGAGCCGCAGGATAAAAATTTACATA
Source organism: Candidatus Berkiella aquae (assembly GCF_001431295.2). NCBI lineage: Bacteria > Pseudomonadati > Pseudomonadota > Gammaproteobacteria > Candidatus Berkiellales > Candidatus Berkiellaceae > Candidatus Berkiella > Candidatus Berkiella aquae. Next base: position 1,265,846 of record NZ_LKAJ02000001.1, read on the forward strand.
CATCGATGGTGGTTAAGGTTGATGATTTTAAATTAACAAAGTAAACCGCACTACTTCTTGCGGTTACTGCTATTTTTTTTCTCGGGTAAGGGATTCTGAATGGCTTGTAACGTGTTTAAATAAACTTGTTTGTTGTTAGGATCGTTAAAGCTTGCTCGAGTGCCAGGAGCCGCTAGCTCAATTTGATTTTTAAGGGTTTCACAAAGCGTTTTTAAACTGGACTTATTAGTTAAAGATTGTTGTATCTTATCTAATTGCGCAAAAGCAAGCATCGCTTTTTCTTGTGGAAGTAAAGTGTTTTCCTTTTTTATAAAATTAAAAACATCGCTAATATCTTTGATTTGTTGTTTACGCTCGCTGGTAATTCCAGAAAGATCTTTTCCCACCGATTTTACGGTTTGATATAAGCCTAAAATACGACGATCATTGTGATGTTTAGCTTGATGATACTGCTTATAATCCGTATTTAAATTATCAAAATTTTTCATTAAAATTGAATCAAGACGTTGGTTGTCTACAGGTCTAGGAAGTGCAATGTTAAGGCTTTTTAAAGCATCTTCAATGATTTTTATTGCGTTATAATTGGCTTTTTTATTTTGGTGAGCAGATAGATACACTGCAGAGATTGCTTCCATCATTTTTTGGTTTTTTTGCTCATTAGGAAGTTTGCTTGAATTAATATCTTTCAATTTATCCAGAAGTGGAATGAGCCATCGATCTTTGTTGTCTTGAGGAGAAATAACCCAAGTCATTGCCAGGTTAGATATTTTTTTAATGACATTCATGACAAGATCATCATTTTGCACAGGAGTAGGCAATGGTATTTCTTGAGCTTGCTCTTGTTTCATAATTTGCATGATAGGCATCTGATTTTTGGGCTCTGCCTTAGCAAGGCTTTGTACTTTTTGCTCCAAGCCATAATTGCTGGTCACTTTTGTTGTTGCTTTAACAGTCGGGTCAACCTGTTTTTTAATAGCGGCAATTTGCTCGGTTGCAGGTATCACAGTGCCACGACTGCTAAGGATATCTTTACCATTTTTATCATGATCTTGTAATATTTTAATAATAGCCTCTACTGAGGTGGCACCATCAAGCTGTTGTTTTAATTCTGTTTGATCTTTTTGTCTTTGAAGCATTACTTCATTGAACGTTGCAACAAATTCCTGATACTTTCCTACCGGCATTTGTTTGCTTGTAAAATAGATATAGTTTGATGCAATATCAAGTTTAACTCCCAGCTTAGCTAAAACCTCTTTCGCTTTTTGTATGTTTTCAGTAGGAACATCTCTAAAAACAGCATCATTAGGTGAATATGAAAAGGAAGAATACACAGTGTATATTTGTAATATTTCTCGAAGTTTATAATACATATCATCTTGCAGTTTTGCTTCAGATTGTTCTGTGGTGGCATTTTCCTTTGGAGGTTCTATGGGTTGTGTTTGTTCCTTTTGTTTAAATTCTTGTTCATATTTCTGTTTCATCAACTGAATGGCTTTATCACGAATACCATGCTGGCCTGTGATATGCGTCCCGCTAAACACGACATCGATGCGATTATTACCAGAAATATATTCTAATACAACTGGATCGCTGCTTAATTTTTTTAAATTATCTAACATCAATCCTTTATCCAGCAACGTACCATGAGAACTGAGGATCGGATGTTGGTATTTTTCAATAGTACTAATAAGCTCTTCCATGTTTTTCACGTTTTCGATATTTTGAGTGAAAGAAACCGCTGGATCAACCGGAGGCATTTTGACATCTAGTTCAGATGCGATATTAGGCTTAATAGTTACATCAGTGCTCGCTTCAGACAAACCCAATTTCTGTCTTTGAGCAAAATCAATGATTTCAGCTCTTGTGAGAATAATATTCGGGATAAAATGAAATCGCAAGTTAGCACGTGAATGATCACTTACTTTATAACTACCATCAGGGAGTCTTGCAATAGTAATATTATCTTCTACTTTAGGATTATAATCGCCACGAAAAAATTCTTCTTTTAATTTTTTAATTTCATGTGCTTTAGGACTTTCCAAAAACGCTTCTGCTGCTTGAATAATCTCATCTGGCAAGGCACTCTCAATATTTGGCATGACCGCTTCTTTCCTTTCTATTTCTTCAACACTACCAACGTTGCCTTTCATTCTATTTTCTATTGGCGGGGAGTTTTCATCTGATGTTGAAGCTGCTTTTTGTCTACCACGTTTTTCATCTTGATCAAGCTGATATGTTTTAACCTTATTATTCCCAGAAAATGATACTTTTTTGCGAAATTTCACAGGAACGACAGGGTTGGTAGGGAGTGATTTTTTTTCATCAACAACGGCTGCTTTTGAAGCTTCCGAGTCATTTGTTGTTAGTGTTTGGGCAGGGGATTGTTTGGGGCCATAAACGCTTACAAGTCGTTCCAAGGTTAGATTACTTGCATTATATTGTTCAACTGCGGTCTGTATTTCCTCAGGATTTTTGTCCTTTAAAAAATTTCTAACTTGAGCATTGTACTTTTCACCGAAATGATTCGCATAAGTATCCGAGTGTTTTTCAAAGGTTTGCTTTAAGGTACGACCTTTTCGAGTAACAATGGTACTACCAAGCTTTTCTATCAGTGCTTTATAAGCTGTTGTTGATTGTAAGCTTTTCATATACTTAGTGGGAACTTCATAGGTATAAGTAACTAAATTTGGATTGAATGAATCGCCACCTTTTTTTGCCTCACGTAGATATTTCTGATCAAAATCAGATTCGCGATTCATTTCACGAGCGTCCTTTGTTGCAAAAATACCGCATTCAAATTCAGATTTTTGTCGACTTTGTGCTTCTAGCCCTTTATTGGGGGCAGCTAAATCTTTGGCGACACTAAAGTAAGCCGTCACATTGGTTGGTGTTTTACCTTCTTGTTCGGCCTTTTCAGTAAGCGCATCTGAAACTACGTCTGCCGTCAATGACGTATAGAGTGAATTATTTGTTCCATCCATGTGTATGAGTCTTATACCCTCTGGCGTGCGGTCAAATTTTACAACGGTTTTATGAACAGGACTAAAAAACATGCGCCATAGACCAGGATGCTTTGCATTTTCTGCTTGAGTGGGTTGAAATATGACTGTAACACTGCTTCCTACTGGCGCATTGTCCATGAGTTTTGAAATATGTTTTAGGCTATCAACAGAGTCAGCGATAAGGGGTTGTGCTTCAGATTTATCCCTTTGAGCATAAAGATAAGATGTCAATGCAAGTCCTTTAGGCGATAATTGCAATGCAGGTGGCTTTACTGCTTTTGGGAGGAGGGGTGGCTCACCTTCAGGTGTTTTTCCTTCTGAGACGAGTTTTTGATATTCTTCATATTTGCCTTTTGCGAACAAATAAGCATTATATCGAGCCATTGCCGAACTATAGAGTCCAGCATATTTGTCAACACCTAGAAAGAAATCACTCTCATCTATATTGTTATCATGTCCGGACCAATCAGAAATACCACGTACCGTCATAACACTTCCGTAGGTTTGCCTTATTTTTTATATTTTATAACCATCAAAGAGAGTTTAGTGATAGAACATCAAATGAAAGTGAAGGTTTTTATGAGAGAAAGTAAGTATATAGTGCTTTTACACACTTTTTATTTGTGAATCACCGTGAAATTTTATAGACAACATTTTATTTATTTCGTGGCGCTGATAGTTGAGCTGCATCAGGGGTTTTAGGAGGAGGGGGAGCTGCCATATTGACTACCTCTGCTTTCTTATTATCTTCAGCTATTTTAGCGACCAATTTTTCTTTTTCAAATTGATTGAGTACCACATGATGCGCACGTGGACGAGTGGCAGCTTCTGCCGCACCTGATGGTGCTGCCGCGATCCAGGGCAGATTACTGGATTCATCAAGTGCTTGCTTGGAATTCACGGCATTGGGTTGTTTGGTATCTATCATATCGGTTAATGGTTTGATAACTAATGCATTGGCTTGTAGCATTTCATTTTCTTTTTCCTGTGCAAAGAGTTTTTCGAGTAAAGTGATATGTTGTTTTTGTGAAGTGTTTTCACTACTCATCAATTTGCTAAGGAAAGATTGTGGATATTGCTTTCCTTCTTTGACTGACGCTAAAGAACTGCTTAATAATTGCTTACGCTTAGCGCTGTCTGGAAACGCCTGGATAAATGTTTTACATGCGTTGTCACTCTCAAGAATCAGTGGCAGCTTTGCAATCAATGTTTGATTTTTTGCCAGCGCTTCAAATACTTTATTTTGAGCAGATGCACCTAAAAAAACAAAAGATTTATCTTTGAGAATATCTGAAAATACTTTGGATATATTACTTGCATTAAACTCTTTATTTAATTCAGCCGTTAAACGCCCCATCAGGATCTCAAGATCGCCCGAAAATTTTTGATTTAATTTGGCAGTGATCTCAGCGACGGTAGCATCAGGCGTTAGGCCTGCTCGTGCTTTTTTGTTGATCTCTTGCAAGAAATCTTGTATTCGTGCTTCATCTTGTTGAGTGCTTTGCGCGCCAAAGGGTTTAAAAGTGCTAAGGCTTAAGGTTTTAAAACGATAAGCAGCCAAAATCTCTTGTTGCACGGTGGCTAAATCATCTTTTAAAGCGGGATAATCTTTAAGTTGTTTGGCCCAAAAAGCATTCCATTCTTGATGTTGTGCTTTTTGGGCAGCTGTTCCATTGGGATCGCCTTGCAAATCTTTATTTAGTCTGGCAAAAAGATCATAGACGTTTTGCACATTTGCAACCGAATAAGGGGGGCTTAAGGTACCATTGGTAAAAAGGCGATTGGCATCGTGGATGAATTGATTAGCTTCGCCTGAGAGCTCGGCAATACGGGCTATTTTAGGACCACTATTTTTGGAGAAAAAACGAACCCGTTCCCCTGCTTGGGCAGGACTGATTAAAATGTTATCTTTTATATTATGATCGACAATTTCTTGCATTTTTTCAATTAAAGGACCGGGCATAATTCACCCCCTCCAGCAACTTTATATAACATCTATAGTTCATAAAATGCTGTAAAAAGGGACAACGGTACTTGGTTGTACCGGAAGAGGAGGAGAATTCTTTTTATCAAAGTTTTTTGGATGACCTTTTTGGTTCTACAGGTGTTGCTTTCTTAATTAGGGCATTGGCAGCTTCAATATATTGCTCAGATTTATGCTGTGTGCTTTTTTCTATATCTGGAAATTGTTGGGTAATGTTATTTTTAAGCTCAGTACATATTTTTTCCATGCCTGAATCGAATTTATTCTTTTCTCCTTTTATATCATTGATAACCTTGCTTAAATAGGCATAGGCAATCATTGCCTTGTCTTGCGCTGGTGGAGTGGACCCTGCCTTTAATTCGTTAAACAAAATTTGAATATTATTGATCTGTTGTTGTCGTATGTTGTTTTTTTGGTTCATTATCTTAGCCGCATTTTTAGCGATGCCATACATCGCTAATTTTATAGGCTCGGCTTGCGTACGTTTATCGTTGTACAGTGCTTTAATATTACTATTTAAGATATCGTTTAAGGTAATAGGCACAGGTATTTTTAATGCGGTTAAGATAGCTTTAACGGTATTGGTCGCGACATCACAATTGGTATTTTTTGCTTCATGATACATTTTAACGATGGCATGCACCATGCGCGTATGTTTATTATTGCCTTGCTCATCATAGGGGAATTTTTCTGCATCGATTTTGTTGAGTTCATTATAAAGAGCTTTAATAAGAACGCTATCTTTTTCATTTAAATTGTTTTCATGTTTTATTATTTGGTCTGTTATTATATTGCCCAGTTCTTGCAATCTTAATCCTCTTGACTCAACCAGAGGTTCTTTATTTTTTCTAGCAAATTCTAAATCTGTAACCCCAAAAGTTAAAGGAGCAAATGCTGAAGCATGGTTTGTTGAAAATTGATGCACTTCTGGTAATGGTTGCTGTGTGACGATTGGCCTTTTGTTGCGCGTAAATTTTCTGCTTACTTTTTTTGCAGTCTTGGTTATTTTTTTATTTACTTTTTTCGAAGTTTTGGTTAACTGTTCATTAAGTTTTTTGGTGTTGTCTGCTAGTTGTTTGTTTAATTTTTTGGTATTGTCAGCTAATTTTTTGTTTAATTTTCGAGTGTTGTCAGCTAATTTCTTATTTAATTTCTTGGTGTTGTCAGCTAATTTCTTATTTATTTTTTTGACTTTACTGTTCAAAGATTTCTTCGCGGCAATACTTGCAGCTTTTACTTTGGAAGTTCTTGATTTTTTTGCTTTTGCTTCGGATTCTGTGGTCGTGGTATCTTTAAGTTCTATTTTTGCTATCGGTTTTTTTTCTAAGGTTTGATCTCTAATTTTTTCAAACTGCTTAATCATGTTGACAAGGTCAGGTTGATTAGATTTTTTGGCAGCTATCTCAAATAGGTTAAGGGACACATTGTAAGAATTGATGAAATGATCAAGAATATCTTTATCAAAATCAGGACCGGTATCATATTTGCTAAGCATGTCAACAATCTTATCGTGCCATGTTCTTAAATGATTGATTAACTGAATAACATCTCCGGCATAACTAACGCTTTCAGCTTTATTTGATAATTGAGTATATTCGCTAATCGTATCAATGACCAACTGATTTCTATTATCAGCCTTACTGCCAGGAGAAAGATAAGGATAGGCAATAGCAAAAGCATCGCCTATTTTGGGTATTTCACCTGAATCTGGATATTTGTCGGTATGGCTTAATTCATTAAATACCCGGTTAAATTCTGGATCGCTTAGATTGTTTGCATATTGTACTGCCCGATTGAAATTATCATTAAATAGTGTTTCAGGGCTCGTTTCGTCAGCAAATCGTACTTTTTTAGATTTTGCCATTTGTAATACCACCCATGACAGCAATTTTGTGAATAAGTCGTCTTAATAATATAAGCTTTTTTTAAATCAATTCTAAGCCAGTTTCGCTATAGGTCATTTTGGGTAGTGTAGCCACACGGGCGTCGCCAGGAACTTTTTTGCTGCATAGAAGGTCTCACAACTAGAGAAAATAGCGAGGAAATGATTGTGGTACCAGGTCCTAAACAAATGATTACCCAAGAGGCATTTGAAGCACTCATTGCCCAAGTTCCCAAAGATCAACCCATGGCTTCTTTGAGCAAGCTCTTAGAAGACAATGGGTATTCTCCTATTTTAAGTAATATTGATTTTGCTATTGTAGGTCTTACTATAGATCATCCCTCTGGAGCGGGGAAAGTGGTTTCTCATGGACGAGAATTGTTAAAAAATGTGGACTATTCGGGAATAACGTTTAACGATTGTAAATTGGAAGAATGTAATTTTTCTGGATCACATTTTGAAAACTGTCGTTTTAATAATACTAGCTTTAAAAATGCAATTTTCGAAAATTGCAATATTAAACAAACCTCATTTGAAAATTGTCGTTTTGAAAGTACCTTGATGATGCGCGCCAATATTGAAGAAAATGTGCTATTTAGTAATTGTAATATGAAAAATGTCGATTTCTATAAGGCAAAGTTTGGTCAAGAGGTAAAATTTAGAGGTACTTCTGTGACTGACAGTGTCTTTATTGCGGCAGAAGATCAAGGTGTTATCTGGGAAGCAACGATACTGAAAGATTGTGTTTTACCTAAAGATAAAGAATTTTTCAAAAACGCAACGAAAGAAGAATCTCAACCACCAAAGCCGGTAGTAGGTATCTTATGGCAACCTCATAAGCCGGGTCATTCCGCTTTTAAAGTTTATGAACAATTAAGAAAACAAGGCGCAGTACCTGTTAGAATAAGTTATTTATCAGATAACGAAGTGGATCTCAAAAATCTAGATAGTGAAGTAAAACAGTCTCTTAATAAATATGAAAAGAAAAGAAGCGAAGGCAAAGCACCTGACAAAAGTCGAGCAATGGCAATTCTTGAAGCTGCTGATAAAAATCCGCAAGCACATCAAGAAACACAGAAAATTATTGACCGCTCTCGACTCTATAGCGAATACCTCGATAGCATGTTGATTCCTGGTGGGGCAGATATCCCTTCTGAGCTTTATGGGCAACCTCCTGATCCGCGTGCTGAGCCAGAAAGTGATTATATGAGAAGTGTTATCGAATTTGCTTTAATTCGTGATCAACAAGCACGTGGTAATCCGATGATGGGTATTTGTCGTGGTTGCCAAATTCTCAATGTATATCACGGTGGTGATATGATTCAACGATTGGATGATAAAGGAAACTTTAAATCGGCCCCTCCTATTAAAGCTTTGCCAGGAACGCATGGGATTATGCCTAGCTTATTACAAGAAACGGTAAAAGGTATGTCAGTTCATCACCAAGCAATACAAAATATTGGTGATAATGTATCACAAGGAGCTCAGCTGGAAGTGGTTGCTACTTATAACGGCGTTGTCAAAGCAGCTCAAGAAAAATATGGTGCACCTATTATGATGACCCAATTTCATCCTGAGTTTCATGGTGATAGTGTTGGTGAAGCATACGATAGTCATAAAGGTAGTTTAGGAGACAAAATACAAACTGGTGCTTCTGTGATTTTACTTAATTCAATGTTAAATAATAACAATGATGATTTTATTGCAACATTTATTGATGCTACAAAGCATCGCAAAGAAAAAACGGGTGTGGTTGAAGAAATAAAACAAGTTAAAGCAACGCAAGATGCGCAAGTGAATTTACCCAAGGTAGAGAGTGGGGTTGTAGAAGAACCGACATTACGTCCTTCTCGGTTAAAAGGAAAAGAACGAAGTGAGCAGCCTCATGTAACACAAACATCGAAGTCAAGTATGGTCAAGAGCTTTATTCAAAATTATCGTTATCATCAAGATGCGAAGAATCAAAAAAGAGCTAATCGCTTTCCACTTTTCAAGAAGCTGGCCTTCAGAGTGATAAGCTATTTAGATAGAAAAATCTTTTCGCGAAAACAAGAGAGGGTCATCAGGAACTTGAAAAGAGATCAAGCAAAATTGAAAAAATTACAAAAAGAACCTGAAAAAAATGAGGCTAAAATACAAACAATATTTAATAAAAGTGTGAATAAAATTTCTGCCTATTATGCAAAAAATAAGAACACGACATTGGCACAGGTTTCAGCTGATTTTCTTGCAAAAGAAACAGGATTTGATCCACAGGTAAATCAAAGAAAAAATTATGAATCTTATAATAGCGCATTAGAAATCAGGAAATTCGTTGACGAATATCCCACAAGTAATTTGGCAAAAGCAATCACCACGTTTGCAAGAACAGAACATTTTGCTAATGTGACTAAAGACGCTTCAGGCAAAGTGACCGTGACGCAAGAAAAACGTTTTCCAACTAATGAAAAAGAAATGCTAATGGTTGTTGATTGGTATAATCGTAAACATTCACAAATGGCAAATAATACATTACTGACGCCTAAAGATAAATTGCTGGGTGTGCAATTAAATGAATTATCTGCAAAAGGCAGTTTGTTGACCATTGATGAGATTCATTTGAAATATTCACTATCTATTGCAGAATTAATGCAAGGTGGTGAAGCTTATCAAAAATATAATGAAGCATTGCATACATTTTTGAACAATAACGAGGGTAAATATCCGGCTTCAAGGCAGGAATGGAGAAAATTTCAAGGAATGATTGCTGAGCATCAATTAAGTGATACCCAAACCATTGAATTTATAAAAAAAACGGGAGCCATTTTTCAGAGAATTGAAGATTTAGAGCAAAAGCTTAAAAATGAGACGGATCCGGCAAAAGTAACGCCACTTAAAAAAGAAATACTGGATACCAAAAATGAAGTTGTTGCTTCTATGATGGTTGGTCCTCAGGAAATGTCTCATGCGATTTCAAAATATATTGAGCAGCATCGTGGTTTGCCTGTCGACTCCAATTCATGGAAAAAATTTAAAGAGGGATTAGGTTCAGTTTCTGATCCTGAAGCTAAAGAATTGATTAGCAAAGTTGATAAACTGCAAGCAGAATGGAAAAATGAGGCTCAAGCTAAAATCGAACAGTTCATCAATAAAAATCCTGATGATAAGATGTCAAAAGTATTAATTGAATATAAAAAAGAAGTTGGCACTTTACCATTAACCCAAGAAGCCTGGGGGCAATTCTTAAGTCAATATGAAGAATTGAGTGAGAAAATACTCTTTGACCCAAAAGCAACGGAACTCATGTATCACATCAATCAACGCGAGCTTTTAGTAAAAGATGAGTTAAAGTTAATGAGTGAGCCAGAAACCAAAAGAGCTCAAGCGATGACCTTTAACCAGATGCCCGAGATTGAAAAAGAAGAAAAACCTAAACCTCAACCTAGTATAACAACACCATCGATGAACGTGAAAAATAGATAAGACAGAAGAGGCCATGAACTGGCCTCTTCTTAATCGATTAGGCAAATTGTTCTGCAACAAAATCCCAATTGACTAAATTCCAGAAATGTTCAACATATTTAGGTCTTGCATTACGGTAATCAATATAATAAGCGTGCTCCCACACATCACACGTTAATAACGCTTTTTGGTCGGATGTCATGGGGGTTTGTGCATTGGATGTGCTAACCAGATCTAAAGAACCGTCTTTATTTTTAACAAGCCATGCCCAGCCTGAACCAAAAGTGGTGATTGCTGTTTTGGTGAATAATTCTTTAAATGCATCAAAGGAACCAAATTTTTGGTTAATGGCTTCTGCTAATTTGCCTTTTGGTTCACCACCACCATTAGGGGATAAACAATGCCAATAAAATGTATGGTTCCAGACTTGCGCAGCGTTGTTAAAAATCCCACCATTGGAGGTCTTAATAATTTCTTCTAAAGACTTGTTTGCAAATTCTGTGTTAGGGATCAAATTATTTAAATTATCGACATAGGCTTTATGGTGCTTACCATAATGATATTCCAATGTTTCACGGGAAATATGGGGTGCTAATGCATCCATTTCATACGGAAGGGGAGGGAGTGTTATTGCCATGCTTCAGGTTCCTTGTTTATATTTAAATCACTGACTTTAATTTAAACGTCTGATTTTTATCAGAAACACAGTCTATGGAGCAAAATAGCTCATGGCAAGGGTTTATCAAGCTAGCCTAAATATTCTACAATGCTGTCCTTTATGCTCTTGCCACTTTTCAAATTGGTTTGAGTACATAACCTTATTAGCAGAGTAGAGCAATGGATACATTAGAACGCATCAAGCAGCAGATCGAAAATCACGCATTATTGTTGTACATGAAGGGCACGCCGCAATTTCCACAATGTGGCTTTTCTGGTCAGGTTGTACATATTTTAAAAATTTGTAAGGCAAAATTTGCTTACGTTAATATTCTTGAGAATCTTGATATTCGTCAAACCCTCCCAATTTATGCGAATTGGCCTACTTTTCCACAGTTATATTTAAATGGTGAATTGTTAGGTGGTTGCGATATCGTAACGGAATTATTTGAAAAGGGTGAATTGCAAACGCAACTCGCTGCCGCTGGCGTATTAGCCGATAACATGGAAGCGGTTGCCGCAGAAGTTTAAAGACAGTCAATTAACTAAAAAGATGTTTGGTGATTGACCTGCCGTTTGTCCGCTTTAACATGAGAGTAAGCAAATAATGTTTATTTGCTTACTTAATTGTTAGAAGGGGATTACCCATGATACGTCAATTATCAACCAATGAAATTCGACAAGTGTCAGGCGCTAATTGGTGCAACGGCAATAATTTTTCACCCGAAATGTGGAAAAGGATGCAAGCCGATGCACATCGTGAAGCAACGGCTTCTGGCGTGATAGCTGGCGCAGCCCTTGGGCTTTCCGCGCTTTATCTTGGTGCTCCTGTCATTACAACAACGTTGGTGGCAACCATGGTTGGCCAAGCGGTTTATCAATATGATTATCAGAACTATGAATTCTGGCCCTGGAACTTTTAAATAGGATTATCAGGGGGAATCATGATTCCCCCTGATTGCAAACGCATGATCATGTGTATTGCTTAAAATTTCTTCTGACGTTTCTCTGCTTTCTTATCCGTCACCTGGTCTATCACATAGAGCTTTCGCAGTTTATTGGCTTTAGTGCGGATCTCCTGTTGGACACTGCCTGTTGCGCGTAATTTTCCTTTACCCTCGGCGCCCAGTACCTTTATTCTGGCAATATCTATTTTAATCGGTGCTTGATTGGGCATTTTTTGCCAACGGCTTCCAAGCTTTGCCCCTTGTTGGTTATGTCCTTTTTCAGCAATGCTGCGGATCTCATGATAAGTATCTAATTTTTGATCATAAGCTAAATTTAAAAAAGGTAAAAAAGTCGGATCATTATTGGGAATGGTGATAAAAAGCGTTTTTTCAGGAATATAATCACTCACTACCGCAATGGGTGGGGAATAACCATCTAACGGTTTAAAACCATAATATTTGGTTTTAGGTTTTTGAATGGGCTCACTCTCAGAATGAGCTTGTGAAGATTGAGGGGGGCGCGTTTTAATTTTAGGTTTTTTTAGTTCAATCGTCACTTCAGATAACTTTTTGCAAAGCATTTCAGTGTCAGCTGCTTGCGTGCTGGGTGCTGCTTTACTCTCTTTGGGAGAAAGGCTGGCAATAAGTTGTCTGAGTTGCTTGTCACGCTGATTAGAAAGTAAAAAAGCTTTCATAAAATGAATTTCATGCGAATGAGCATCATAGGTTATCAGTTGTGGATTGTCGTATTGATTTAGCACTTGCAAATCAACACGTTCAAGCAATGAGTCGCTTAAAATGCAACGTAATGATTCTCTTTCTCTATCTAAAATGACTTTGCCAAATGGACGCATTTTTATGGAAATAATAGCTGAAAATAGTTCAATTTCATATTGTTCGTATTGGTCACGCAAGGTAATCAATTGTTGATATTTGCTGAAAGTAATTGGGGACAGGTCAACACTAATCGATTGTGTTTGATAGGTGATAAATTGATTTAACAAGGCAATGCTATCTGGTAGCGAAACTAATTCGTGTAGACTATTTAAGATGATAGGGTGCATATCGGCGATATAGTCTGGCATATGATAGTAATTATTTGTCGCTTCTTGCAAGCATTTGAGCGCGTCTTGAATGCAGCCTTGTTTAATATAAGCTGCAATCAGTATGAACAATGTTTTGTGTCTGACATCATTAACTAGTTTCACATCATATTCAACAGATGAGCGGCCTCTTTGAATATCAATGGCTAAACATTTATCAAGTTGTTTTATTGCATGAATTGCGTAATGCAATGTCAGGTGGGATCGGTTAAGTTTTAAATAATCCATGGCAATGAGTGTAGACGCTTTTGCATTGATTTGCATTAAATGGATATACAAAGCAGTATATTGCGGTTTGCTCAATAATGCTTTATGAAGATGAAGCATTGAATTAAGTTGATCATTAAAAAGGTTGGTCATGATAAAACTATGCGAGGTAATGTAATTTTCATCATCATCATCATCAGATTTGATAAGTGAGAAAAGAGAAGATTCGATGAATGTTATATCTTCTCTTAAGGCAGAGAGTATGGTGTAGTTTTTATCTAATGTAATCCTATTCGCAATATCGTGATGCAAAAAATTGATTAAAGCACTACAGGATTTAAAAAAATCTTTTACAATATTTTTTTCTGTAGCCTTGTTTTCAAGTATCTGCATTAATCGTTTTTTATTAGTTGAATAAACACCCCATGTTTGATAAAGCGCACTTTCTAAAGGAGTTACCGAAGAAGAACGGATATTGGGACTGATTATTTGAGGTAATGGTGCTGCCTCAGTTAGTGCTGCAACATCTGGAAGTGTTGCAAATAAACTGATGAGCTCTGGAACGTTCATTTCTACAGCGGCTTGTTTAAGCTGCGCTATTTTAAATCGCCAATGTGGATCGCAAAGCGCCTTTTCGAGTTCTGCCATTTTATAGATTGATCTTTTTTTCCAAGTACCATCGGCTTGTTGTTCACCCACGATCAGAAAAGTTTCTAATGATGGATTAGAGCGAGATAAACCATATAGTGCGAGTATTTCATCTGGCACCCAAGAAATATTGACACCAGCTCCGGCTTCTAATAAAAGAGAGGCGCATAAGCGTTGTTTTGTAGCGGATTCTGAGCTGAAGGATAGTGCAAGTAAAGGGGGTAAATTGGAAGTTGTAAGAAGCGATCGAACAGGGCTGACATTCAATTCAAGTAGGGCTCGAAGAACTTTCTCATTGGCGTCATCTAATACGAGGGAATAAAAGCAGATCCCTTGAGCGCTAGGTATAAATACCATTTGATGAGCACCTCGTTGCAGTAAAGTGATGGTGATCTCATCTACTTTAGATACGAGGGCCTGTTCTAAAAGTATCACGGTATTATAATTGATAAGTTGTGGCCATGTATCCAACAACACATTAACAATAGGGAGTTGTTTATGAACAACCGCGGCTCTCAATATTTTGTTTAGATGGAGATTATCCAAATTTTTCAGCAAATTAATTAAGTAGCGTGCCGAATCTACCTGCCTCTGGCTTAAACATTCTTTTAGCAAAAGGACAGCGTCATCTTGGGTATGGACGGGGTTAAGTTTTTTTTCTTCAATCAAATAACGCAATATATGGGTGTAACCCCTCATTGCAGCAGCAATTAAAGGAGTCAGTTTATTATGCGATAGGTGGGAAGGTAGGTTTGTTTTAGCAAGTGCTTTTTTCAATTGGTTTAAAATGTCTTGTTCAGTCCCTTTTCCCGTTATAATGTTAATTATTGCTTTCGCTTTCATAAAAATTGCTCACCCCAGTGAAAATCCTGACAACTATATCATTCGAACATTAAGTTTTAAATAGTTTGTTTTAAAACTCAATAATATTAAGTTTTATATTTAACTAATTCGTGACGAAAAAGTAGCAATTACTTGTATAGGCAGCAAATCGCGACGGTAACCGACTATCTTATATAGGCATCGCATAGGCAAATAAGAATTGTTCTCAAATGGTAATCTCTAAAGGGGCATGTTAGGATGACAGCAAATTAGTTTAAGTCATGATATGTTTTGAAGGAGAAATAAATGAGCGTTTTAGTTGGTCGTAAAGCCCCTGATTTTACCTGCGCAGCCGTACTCGGTAACGGCGAAATTACGAGTAAATATAAATTTTCTGAAGCTTGCAAAGATAAATACGGTTTAGTCTTTTTCTATCCCCTCGATTTTACCTTTGTTTGCCCTTCTGAATTAATTGCTTTAGATAAGCGCATGAATGAATTCAAAGCACGCAATATTGAAGTGGTTGCTGTCTCTATCGATTCACAATTTTCTCACCATGCATGGCGTAATACCGCGATTAAAGATGGTGGTATTGAAAAAGTAGCTTATGCAATGGCAGCAGACGTTAATCACCGCATTTGCCAAGCTTATGGTGTAGAGCACCCTGAAGTGGGCGTTGCTTTCCGCGCTGCATTTATCATTGATAAAAATGGTATCGTGCGTTCACAAATCGTTAATGATTTACCGATTGGCCGCAATATGGATGAAATTTTACGCATATTTGATGCCATCCAATATCATGAAAATCATGGTGAAGTTTGCCCAGCCGGTTGGAAGAAAGGCGACCAAGGTATGAGAGCGACTTCTGATGGAGTTGCGACGTATCTCGCTGCTAACGCCGAACAACTTTAGTCTTCGCAGGCTGACTCTTCAGCGTTGTTGGCTTCGTTCCTCGCCATCCTCATGTACGACTTGTACACTCGGATGGCGAAATCACTTGCCGCCTAGCTGAAGAGCCATCTGCTGTGACTATAGTCTTCACAGACTGATTCTTCAGCGGTGTTGTTTTCGTTCCTCGCCATCCTCATGTACGACTTGTACACTCGGATGGCGAGATCACTTGCCGCCTAGCTGAAGAGCCATCTGCTGTGACTATAGTCTTCGCAGCAAATTAGATCGGCTGATTCTATCAATATCTTGCTGTCAAAGGGATTTTTGTAAAGGGATGTTATGGTACAAAGCACATTTGCGCATTTGTTAGCACCATTAGATTTAGGATTCACCCAACTCAAGAATCGAGTTGTGATGGGTTCCATGCATACCGGCCTTGAAGAAGCCAAAGACGGTTTCGCTAAAATGGCAGAGTTTTATGCCACTCGAGCACGAGGCAATGTCGCATTAATAGTCACAGGTGGTATTGCGCCAAATCGTGCGGGTTGGGTTGCGCCATTTGCTGCGCGTTTGAGCTCAAAAAGCCAAGTTAACGATCACCAATTAATTACCAGCGCTGTCCATGAAAGTGGCGGGAAAATCGCCATGCAAATTCTGCATGCTGGTCGTTATGGTTATCATCCATTAGCCGTTGGCCCCTCTAGAATTAGAGCACCTATCAATAAATTTACGCCCTGGGCATTAAGTGGCAAAGGCGTGCAAAAAACCATTGATGATTATGTAAATTGTGCCGTGCTTGCCAAAGAAGCAGGGTATGATGGTGTTGAAATCATGGGCTCAGAAGGCTATTTAATTAACGAATTTTTAGTCACTCACACCAATCATCGCAAAGATGAATGGGGCGGGAGTTTCACCAACCGTATGCGTTTTGCCGAAGAAATCGTGAAAAAAACCCGCGAAGCAGTGGGTGAAAAATTTATCATTATTTATCGTTTATCGATGTTAGATTTAATTCCTGATGGAAATTTGCCTGAAGAAACAGCGGCTTTAGCACAAGCTATCGAAGCGGCTGGAGCCACCATTATCAATACCGGGATTGGCTGGCATGAGGTTAGGATCCCAACCATTGCAGCCAAAGTGCCTCGGGCAGCCTTCACTTGGGTGACGCACCAATTGCGCCAAGCGGTGAATTTACCATTAATGACCAGTAATCGTATCAATAACCCTTATGATGCAGAAACCGTGTTGGCACGTAATGATGCTGATTTAATCTCGATGGCACGTCCCTTTTTGGCTGATCCTAATTTTGTGAGAAAAACACAAGAAAATGAGATTGACGCTATCAATACCTGTATTGCTTGTAATCAAGCCTGCCTGGATTATGTTTTTCAGAAAAAACGTGCAACCTGTATGGTGAATCCTTTTGCAGCCTATGAAACAGAATTAGTCGCAACGCCCACTAAAAAAACGAAAAAAATTGCGGTAGTAGGTGCAGGGCCTGCTGGAATGGCTTGTAGTTTGCAAGCAGCGAAACGTGGACATCAAGTGACTTTGTTTGATCAACAAAGTGAAATTGGCGGACAATTTAATTTGGCAAAACGCATTCCGGGCAAACAGGAATTTTTTGAAACTCTGCGCTATTTCAGTCATCAACTCCCTAAAGCGGGGGTCAATCTTCAATTGAACACAGCAGTAGATGCCTCCATGTTATTAGATGGCGCTTTTGATCATGTGGTACTGGCAACGGGTATTACACCGCGCATGCTGCAGATCCCAGGTAGTAGCCATCCTAAAGCCGTTACTTACATCGATGTCCTTCAAGGCAAAGTGGTGGTGGGTGATAAAGTCGCTATCATTGGTGCAGGCGGCATTGGTTTCGATGTGGCGGAGTTTTTATCGCATGCCGATGCTAATCATCCCAGCATTGAAATTAAAGATTTCCTAGCGTATTGGGGAATCGATCCCAACAATGCGGTGAGAGGTGGGGTTGCTAATATTCAACCGATTGATATTCCTTCTAAACGTGAAATTTATTTATTACAGCGAAAAAATGAAAAATTGGGTGCCCGTCTAGGCAAAACCACAGGCTGGATCCACCGCACAGAATTAAAACGGAAAAAAGTTCGGATGTTTGCGGGCGTTGAGTACCAAAAAATTGATGATGAGGGCTTACATATTGTTGTTGATGGTAAAACACAAGTGCTAGCGGTTGATCATGTTGTGATTTGTGCAGGCCAGTTGCCCCTCAAGACACTTTACGAACCATTACAAGGTAAAGTGCCTGTTTCATTAGTGGGAGGCGCTGAATTGGCTTTAGAACTAGATGCTACCCGTGCTATACGTCAGGGAACGGAGCTTGCTCTGGCTCTGTAGTGATTTTCCATTGGTTGACGATATGGCAAAACAATTCTGCGGTGCGCTGTGCATCGTATAAAGCGGAATGGGCCTCTTCACTGTCATAGGGGATATTGGCAGCGCCTAAGGCTTTGGAAAGCACCGTTTGACCAAACGCAAGGCCACCTAAAGTCGCTGTATCAAAACTGGTAAAGCGATGAAAGGGATTTTTTACCATATGGCTGCGTGCCATCGCAGCATTTAAAAAATGTTGATCAAACCATGCATTATGGCCGACTAGTACAGCTCGTTGGCATTCATTCTTTTTACAAGCCTGGGTAATTTTTATACAAAGATCTTTCATGGCGTCTTTTTCGTCAATCGCAAAACGCAACGGATAGAGGGGATCGATTTTATTAAAGGCGAGGGATTTTGGATCTAAATTCGCATTTTCAAATGGCAAAATATGGTAATGAAATTCTTCTGCGGGGAAAACGAATCCTTGCTCATTCATTTCAATAGTAATAGCAGCTAATTCAAGCAAAGCATCTTTTTTAGGTTCTAAGCCACCGGTTTCCACATCAATGACAACGGGTAAAAAACCTCGAAAACGCTTTTTAATAAGGTGATTTATCGAATCGCTTTCCACGTTAATGTTTCTCCGGCTAAAAAGGGGATAAGCTTTTCTTCACCAAAAGGTAAATCATTTGGCATAACCCAGGTGGATTTTGTTAGGGTAATTTTATCGGTATTAATTGGCAAGCCATAAAAAGCAGGGCCAAAACGACTGGCAAAATTTTCTAGTTTATCTAAAGCATTGGCTTGTTCAAAGGCGGTTGCATAAAGCTCAATGGCAGAATAGGCGCTGTAAATACCGGCACAACCGCATGCTGCTTCCTTTTTCGATTGCGCATGAGGCGCGCTATCGGTCCCTAAGAAGAATTTTGGGTTGCCGCTGGTAGCGGCTTGCAGTAAAGCTTGTTGATGAAGCTTTCGTTTTAAAATCGGTAAACAAAAATGATGAGGTTTAATACCGCCAACCAGCATATCATTTCTATTTAATAATAAATGATGAGGGGTAATGGTTGCTGCAACATTCGCTGGCGCTTGCGTAACAAATTCAACCGCATCCTGGGTAGTAATATGCTCTAATACGATTTTGAGCGTTGGATAACGTTCGACAAGATGAAGCAAATGGCTTTCAATAAAGACGCGCTCTCGGTCAAAGATATCAACCGCTGGATCATTCACTTCACCATGAATTAATAAAGGCAGCCCTAATTCAGCCATGGCTTCAAAAACAGCATGACATTTTTCAAGTGAAGTCACACCGGCATGTGAATGCGTTGTAACGCCGGCAGGATATAATTTACAGCCAAAAATAATGCCAGATTTTTTCGCAGCTTGAATGGTTTGAACCGGGGTCTCGTCGGTTAAATAAAGTACCATTAGGGGGGTAAAGGGATTATGACTGGGTACCTCTTCCATAATCCTTTGGCAATAATCACTTGCCATTTCAACGGTGGTTACCGCAGGAACGAGATTGGGCATCACAATGGCTCGTCTAAATTGTGTTGCGATATCGGGCACCGTAGTACTTAGTGCGGCTCCATCTCGCAGATGGCAATGCCAGTCATCTGGATAAATAATCTCTATCGATTGCATAAAGTGTCATAGCCTTTGGTCGATGTTAAATGCGGTACTCGAATTTTGATAGATAAGGATAGTGGGCCTTATGCCATCTCCCAAGTTTGTGGCTATTGTAGCGCCAACTCTTCTCTTTAGCCTAGTCCTTGGGCTAAAGGCGGAAGAGTTTGAAGCTAACAGCGCGAATTCCCGCTGGCAGACTATCACAAATAAAATTGAATGTACCCTCACGCATTCTATTCCTGGCTATGGCAAAGCCATTTTCAATCAAACCAACGGTGGTAAACAGCAATTTGCTTTAGAATCGATTTTAGGACGTCAACATAAAGGTAGTGCACAAATTGTCGTTTATCCTCAAGAATGGAAGTGCGACACGGATCCGGTTTTGTTAGTAGAAGTTCCTCTCACGGTGGGAACCGAACCCGTTACACTTAAAAAAAATACGGTCTATCAATTATTAGCTGCATTACGTAATGGGCAATCTGCTGCCTTTGTGATGAAACCGCAAGATGCCGCTTTTGAAAAACAATGTACCGGTGATGATAAAATTATGCTAAGTGCCGTAGGATTTCAAAAAGCGTATAAAACCTATCTTAAATGTATCGATAATATGGTGCCAGATTCTTTTGCCGAATTGAAAGAAACGGAAATTTATTTTGAGAGTGGCAGTACCATATTATCCCGCGATGCTGAAGCGCAACTCAATGAAATTAAAGAATACATTTTGGCTGATGGCAAAATTCGCCGCATTGATGTCACAGGGCATTCCGATCGCAAAGGGGATTACATCAGTAACATGCATATGGCCAATAAACGCATGTGGGCAGTGAAAGATTATTTAGTGTTTGCAGGCATTAAACCCGAGCTTTTTACCTTAAAAGGCTACGCCGATAGAATGCCCATTGCGCCTAATAAAACAGCAGAAGGAAGAGCAAAAAATCGGCGTGTTGTGATAAAATTATATCATTAGCCAATCTTGTAGTGACTTGGCTGGTTTTCCCATCACCTTTTCGAAATCAGGTGATATTCTAGCATAACCTAAATGTTCCTCTTTTACCGCCTCGTACATACCTGACATTGCTGATGCTAATGAAACCGGTAAACCGATTTTTTGCAACTGTTGGATGTAATCAGCCGAAGTGCCTGGTCGATAATTAACCTCCTTTGAGAATTTTTTAGATAAAAGGGTCGCAACCTCAAAATAGGTATAAGCTTGGGAGCCAGTTAATTCATACGTTTTATTTTGGTGCTTATTCGGTTCGAGCAACACTTTTACCGCAAAGGATGCAATATCTTCTCTTGAGATAAAAGCGACTTTGCCATTATGAGCAGGTAGGGTGAAATTTCCATCGGTCAATTTGGCTAATAAAGGAACCAGATCGGCATATAAATTATTGCGTAATAGGGTATAGGTTATCCCGCTTTGCTTTAATAAATATTCTGTTTTGGCATGCGCTTTACTCAATGCAAACGGTGAATCTTCTGCGATATCAATAAAACTGGTATACACAATATGCTTAACGCCCATGCGAGTTGCCGCTTCAATCACATTCTGTTGTTGTTGCATTCTCGCTGGTAGTGGGCCATCAACTGAAATAAAGAATAAAGTTTGAATGTCTTTCAAGCCTTTTTCTAGAGAGTGGGTATCATTAAAATCAATACATCGAACTTGATTGTTGGCAGCAATCAATGTTTGTGCTTTATTCATATCACGAACACTGACAATAAATTGTTTCTGCAAATGTAATTGATTTAATTGTTCAATTAATTGCCTACCTAAACGGCCATTGCCACCTGTGATTAATAGCATTTTTAACTCCCCCTTTTTTTTAAATTATGATAAATTGTCAACCTACGATGACATTATGGAGTTGGGAGGTAATTATGTCAACCATTGTTGACAAAAAGGATTTTTTAGTAAGTAATTTAAAAGGCTTACTTCAGGAGAAATTATGGTTATTGGAGCAGCGCTTACAAGAAAAACGAAATCTAACACCTTATCAAGAATTAACCGATGCACAATCCCGTATTTTGGCTACCTTACGAGGAGAATCCTTAACTATTTCTGAAATTGCTCGTCGTTTAAATGTGTCTCGCCAAGCGGTACATAAACTGATCTCCCAGTTAATTGATAAAGGTTTATTGGCGCTTGAAGCTATCCCTGATAATAGTCGCGATAAGCAGGTGGTTTTCACACCCGAAGGTGAAGCCTTAAAGAAGGCAGCTTTTAAGGCACTTCAAGAATTAGAACAAGAAGTTGAAGAGGCTCTCGGTGCCAAAAACTTTGCACTTTTGAAGTCGCTACTGAAAAAGGAGTGGTAATCCTATTGCTTCCCTGAATATGCACGATTTCATTGAAAAGTGAACTTTTTCCTTTATAAACAGTCACTCTAATAACACGGGAAAATCACCGTGCCCATAGATAAAGGCTATGGTGTGATAAGGAGTGGCATATGCCAGAGATAGCGAGAAGAAGGACTATAAAAAAAACAGAAAAAGATAGCAGCGAAAAAGATAAGCGTTTAGACCAAAAAGTTCATCAGATAATAGAAATTATTAAAAATGATCGATTTATTAAAATTAATCTTTGGAGAGTGTTGAGAAATAAAGAAGTGATAGAGCATTTGTTTAAAAATAATGCTGAGTCATTAAAAAAAGTTTTAGATGAAACACATAAAAAACATTTTAAAGAAGATGGTTCTTCAAAAAAATATCAATCATCAATGTTTATGCTTTTAGCTTTTATAGAGGGTTATATCTCTAAACATGAAGATGTAAAAAATCAGATAAAAGACGATTGGGAACTCAATAAACATTTGTTTGCCGAGTTTGCACAAACTGGACAAATTTTACCCGGTGAAGTTATTTATGATTTGTTTGACTCTCATAACATGCCCATGTCTGAAAATGAAAATTCTCTCGCCAGTACGCTTTCGTTGTTCAAAAGAACGGCGATTGTTTTAGGCTTTGATAATGTCACCTTAGGTGTTAAAGATAATAAAAAAGAAGATAAAATGGCTGTTACTATTGGTGATAATACTTATAAAATGGGTATTTCTGGCTCGTCACCCAAAGGCTCCGTAAAATGGTTAAATAGATATCTTGATGAATATATTCGCAAGCACGCTCAAGATGAAGACGTGTCATCTTTTTTAAAAATAGCAGAAGCAACGAAATTTTTTACAAATCATCACAATCAATATGGTTCTAGCCAAGCATTTTACGATAGATATAAAAAAGGCGAACTAACCTATATGACATCAGGTTGTAATACACCACCTCATGCAGTTGGAATTGCAATACAGGGTGATTATTTAATCTATTGCAATCGTGGGCACGGTTTGCTCGATGTTAATCAAGGCACCAAAATATATAAATTAAAAAAACAGCTTGATCTTGAAACGATTAGAAAAATAAATGGAGCATTTTACACTTCAAATTCAACCATTCAAGATCTTCATAATGTATTAAATAATGTTGTCGAACTCAATAATCCTATTGTTTCACTTCCTTCTAAAGGTCAAGAACATGGTAACTGTGCTTTTGCTAATCCCAAAGCGGCTACGCGAGCAATGTTGGTATTGTTGCAGAATAATGGAGGTGACGAAGAAAATATAAAAAGAATAGTAAATTCGCCAGATAAAGCCTATGAGAAATCTTATAAAGACTTCACCAAACATATTCGCGATACAAATGTAGATGAGCTTATTGCAGCGGCAAATGCTCCTAATACACCTGAGGCAGAACAAATTTTATTTAAGTTAATTAAAGAATGTCTTTTTAGAGGCAGTTTAGCCAATACAAGAACAGAAGTAAAAACAAAAGATAATGAAGAGAGATTGCTCAAATTATGGGATGGTTTACCTGATAAAATGAAAAATGAACTGGCGAAGGATAAAGAAACAGAGTTATTCATTGGGCATTTGAGCGATGAAGAAAATGTTAAATTTCATGTTCTGACTAATCAAACTGATAATATCGCAGCAATGGCAAGATTTAATAATATCGATACCGATAAAGTTTTTGAGTATGCGATAAAATGGAATCGTATTGATATGTTAAAATCGTTATTGAATTCTGATCTCGAAGCAGTAACCGTTAATCCAGGAAACAATATTATTACTGCACGATTGATTTGCGGCAAAGAATTTATAGAAGATTATGTTAATAAAATTGATTCAGAGCGAGGGATTCTTAATCTACTTAATAAAATAGACATAAACTGGGTGCGTGATAATGATCGAGTTGCTGAGGTTGATAAACTTATGTCATTAGTGCGTGCTAATGAACATGGCAAATCGGATAATGTAGAAAGACTCATAGGTATTGTTTTAAAACTGATAAATCAAGAAAATAAGCCATCAAACACCGCAGAGGGTACTGCACAATCAATACCCCGTATCAAGGAAATGTATAATATTGAACGAAATACTGTTTTTGCTAAGAGAGATATATTGCCTTCGATACGTCGGAATGCACAGCAAAATATAGAAAATCCAGTGAGACAGCGGCAGATTACTGTCCTTCAATCAATGGTTAACGAAACGGCAGCTGCGAGTTCCTACGTTCGTGGACAACATAATTTTCAATTATATTGTACCCTACGATATATGATTGAAGATATAAAGCGTGAAAATAATAAGCTACCTTCCGCGATGGAAAAAGTCTGCAACTTACTCATATCACGAATGGAAAAGGATCCTACAATAATGAAAGAAATTAAGGAAGAATATGCTTACCGTTGTGGTCAAGCTAGAATTACGCCTCTTCCCGATAACAATATTAAGAATATTCAAGGAGAGCATTTGAAACAAGTTGCAGGAGAGACACTTGTCGGCATAGTTCAATACATAAAAAATGGAAAAAAACCTAGAACACCAACTGAGACATCAACCAATCGCAAAAAATTAGATTGAACTTATTATGAAAAATGATGAGGAAAGAAGCATGTCATGGCTATTGGCGAAAAGGAAGATAGTAAGAGGGATCGTAGAAACAAATGAAGCCAAGACGAATCGTCGTCTAGACAAGAAAGCCGCTCATATATTGAATCTTATAGAAAAAGATCAAGCTAATTTTTTTAATCTGAGAATCCTTGATAGCAAAACATTCTTAGAACATTTATTTAAAGATGATGCTAAGTTATTTAAAGAAATCTTAAATAAAATACACGAAAAACATTTTAAAGAAGATGAAAATCCAATTAAATATCATAGGCTTATGCAACTAATCTATTTTTACATGTATTGGCATATAAGAAAAAATGAAGAAATTAAAAATCAACTTAAAGACAATCCTGAATTAAATAAGCGTTTGTTTGCTGAATGGGGTGATGTCAGTGTTACTGCTCAAAATGTAAATTATGATATTTTTGACACACATAATGTCAATGATTCAAGTTCATTTGCCAATGCCTTGTCTTTGTTTAGAAGAACGGCTATCGTGTTAGGTTTTGATGGTGTTACTTTAGGCTTTAGTGAAAGCGGGAACGATAAACTAGCGGTACCCATTGGTAATGATACTTATAATATCAGTATTTCAGGTTCAGCACCTAGGCCGTCAGTGCAATGGTTAACTAAATATCTTCGTGACTATATTCAGATTCATGGTTCTGATAGTTCAAAGTCTCAAGAAATTGCACATTTTCAAAAAGTAACTGAAGCAATGACTTTTTTTACTCGTCATTACGGCAAAGCCGGTTCTAGTAAAACATTTTACGATAGATGTAAAAAAGGTGAATTAACCTATATGACATCAGGTTGTAATGACCCACCCCATGCCGTTGGAGTTGCAATACAAGGAGAGTATTTAATTTATTGCAATCGTGGTTATGGTCTGCTTGATGAACATGCAGGCACTAAAATATATAAACTAAATGGTCCCATTGATGCTGAAACAATCAGAAAAATTATCAGGGCATTTAACAATAGTAAATCCACCATAGAAGATCTTCACGAAACATTAAATCGGGTCGTTGATCTCGCTAGTCCTATTGCTTCTCTTCCTTCAAAAAGCCAAGAACATGGTAATTGTGCTTTTGCCAATCCTAAAGCGACTATAGAAGGCATGTTGGTTTTATTACAAAATGGTAAAGGGGATGAGCAAAATATCAGAAAGATAGTCAATGCTTCTGATAAAACCTATGAAAAATCGTATAAAAATTTAACAAAGCATATTCGCGATGCCAATGTGAATGAAATTATTATTGCTGCGCATATGGCTAGCACACCGCAAACACAGCAATTTTTGTTAAAATTGATTAAAGAATGCATTATTAGAGGGGGGATGGCAAAAACAAGAACAGAATTGAAAACCATGGGTAATGCCAATAGGCTCCTTCATTTATGGGAGGGAATACCGGATAAAATGAGAAATGATCTTATCAATGATAACGATATTCAGCAGTTCATGAAAAGAGCTGAAGGAGTAAAATTTTCTATTGTTACAAATCAAAAATTTACACAAGAAAGATTAGACAATATGTCTTTATCTGAAATCCATAATATATTAAATCATGCAATAAAATGGGATCGTGTTGATATCATAAAATCGTTATTGAATTCAGATGCTATCCATGATTATGAAGCGAAGAATCAATATTTGCAAACGGCTATCACAGCACGATTGATTTGCGATAACGAATTTATAGAAAATTACGTAGATAAAGCGATAGAAAAATATGACACGCCAGAGGAAGGTATTAAGACTTTACTTCGTCGTATTGAAATATTATCCAGACCTCCAAAAGAAATTGATCAAATGGTTGCTGGTATTGAAAAAGTCATTTCTTTAGTCAACGACAAAGGGTATGCTAATTCTATAGAAGTAAAAGAACTTTTAGATAAAGTTTCAGCTAATCTCAATCACACACCATTAGCTCAATCAGCTGAATTGCCAAAAAAACCGCCAATAGGATTAGCCGTTAGCTCCTTGGAATCTCAACCTATGATTAGAGAAATGTATAATCATGAACGTAATGCCTCCCTGACTAAGAGAGGTTTACTCTCCTATTTTGCTCGCAATACAGAGCAAAATAGTGGAATTTTAAAAGAAAATCCTGCGAGAACGCAACAGATTGATGCGCTGCAGAAACTGGTTGATAGTGCTAACACTGCTTCCAGTGAAGAAAAAGGGAAACGCCATCTTGAACTTTATTGTGCGTTACGTTATATGGATGAAATGATTAAAAATGAAAAAAATAAACTTCCTTCTGCATTGGCAAAAGTGTGCAAATCTCTCATTTCTCGAATAGAAAATGATGGGGCCTTGAATAAAGAAATAATGAAAGCTTATTGTCAAAAAACGAATCTTCCATTCAATGACACCATGACGATTAGTCATATACAAAATAATCATTTGAACGAGATGGCAGAGGCTGTGCTAAATACAAAGAATGATCAATCTAAAGTCAAAGCTGAGCGTTCCATATCCCCCGGCCATTAGTATGGCGAATAATCATAAATTCTGATATTTCTTTACGATTTTGAAATATTACTTATAATAAAATGACAGATATGATCAGTAGCAATAGGGATGTTGCAGTGAAGCAATCATTAAAAAACAAGAGCTGCTTAGCTTTTTTTGCTATGATATCATCATGCTGCCATGCAGCAACCAACACCACCACCTTTAATGTTACCGCCACTGTGGCAGCTAATTGCTCAATCTCTGCGAATACCTTAGCTTTTGGTGCCTATAATCCTTTGAGTGCACCGACAGACTCAACCACGGATATTACAATTACCTGTACCAATGGCTCAGGATATAATGTGGGCTTGAATGCTGGTACAACAGCCGGTGGTACGGTAACTAATCGCCTAATGGCAAATGGGGCGAATACCTTAGGGTATGGTCTGTATCAAAACAGTGGTCGAACTATCAATTGGGGAGATACCATCGGTACCGATACCGTCTCGGGTACTGGAAATGGTGGTGCTCAGACGCTAACTGTCTATGGTAGGATCCCCTCCGCGCAATATGTTCCCCCCGGCTCTTATAGCGACACGATTACCATTACCGCTACTTTTTAAGAAATAATGAGCATTTTTTGTTGAGCTGTTTGTATAGCTTAAAAAAATTATGATTAGAATGCCCTATTTGGGATATTCTAATGATAAAGCGTAAGTTAGCATTACTATTATTGGTGTGTAGTACTCTTTCCCCAAAAATAGAAGCTGCCCTTGTGAATTTGAATCCGGTTAATTTGAATTTCTATCCTGGCCATTCGATTGAAGCTCTAGAAATAACCAATGAAGATGACAATCCGATCGCTTTGCAGATTGATGCAAAAAATTGGCAACAAGATAAAAAGGGTGTAGATAAATATTCCTCAACGGAAGATTTATTGATAACCCCTCATTTATTTACAATCGCACCCAATCAAACACAACTTGTTAGAATATCTTTATTAAATAACCCCGTTATATCAAAAGAACGATGCTATCGCTTAATTATTCGCGAAATTTTACCAATACAATCAGTAAAAAAAGTAGAAAATAGGAATTTAAAAATCACCTTACAAATGTTATTGCCCATATTTGTTAATAATACAGCCAGCCAGCCTATCTATAGCTGGTCATTCAAGGAAGCAGGCAATAAATCGCTGGTAGAAATTGCGAATAAAGGTGACAACCATATATTAGTAACGTCCCTTTCATTCGTCGATAATGAAGATACAATAGTGTTCGAACAAAGTGGTTTATTTGCTTATATACTCCCTGGCGCAAGTCATCAATTTAAAATGGAACTTCCCAAAGAGGTGTTAAAAAATAAAGCATTGAGTTTGCAGTTAATATAATAAAATGTAAATGATGCTAAGAAATTTTAGCCTATTCATCATTCTGGCGATACCCTTGGGGGAATTATGGGCAAATAATGAAGTTGCCACCTCAGAGCTTTTAGTCGAGCTTTATTGTAATGGGACCAATACAACCAGTATCGTACAGCTACTCAAAGATCGTGAGAACAAAATATGGGTTACAGATTCTTCTTTAAAGGCTTGTAATGTTCCTGAGCCTTATAGTCAAACTAAAATATATAAGGAAAAAACCTATTATTCACTTTCAGAAATGAAAAACACGCTTTTTCTTTATGATGCCAATGAGTTAACGTTAAATATTTTGGTCCCGTCATCATTAAGGCCGTCACAAACCATTGATTTAAATCCTTTGAATCCCACCCGATTACGCCCAGAATTACCCGGAGTGTATGTTAATTATGATCTGAGTTTACAGCATGAACAAATTGAAAATGTTAATGCATTTTTGGGGATGACGGATTTTGTTTTTTTTAATCCATTAGGCGTTGGTAATACCAATTTTATAACGGAAATATCGGATGATCAATCTTCCATTGTTAGACTCAATACAACCTGGACGTTGGACAAACCAGAAAATATGACGGTTTGGCGTGTGGGAGATTCAACTAGTGGCACAACTATCTGGACGGGGCTTGTGCATTTTGCCGGTATTCAATATGCAACCAATTTTGCGACACAACCCCGATTTATTCCTTTTCCCTTACCTGGATTTAAAGGGCAAGCGATTATCCCATCCACCGTCAACTTCTACCTCGATAACCAGCTGCAAAATAGTCAACAATTGACGCCAGGCGCTTTTGAAATTGATGGCCTACCGATTGTGACGGGCGCTGGAAATATTGTTGTGCAAACCAAAGATATTTTAGGCAGAGAAACGGTGGCAACTATACCTTATTACGTCAGTACGCAGCTTTTGCGCCCAGGCCTTATGAGCTTTTCATATGAAGCCGGTTTGGTTAGGAACAATTTTGGTGTGAATAGCAATGATTATAGTGATGCTTTCATGGTAGGCACTTTCCAGAAAGGAATATCTGATCACTGGACAACAGGATGGCACGGCGAATTATTTGCCGATCAACAAACCATTGGAATTAATAATAGTTATTTACTGAATCATTGGATGCAACTGGATTTTTCAGTGGCAGGTAGTTTATTCCATGGAACACCAGGTGCACTATTATTGGCGGGTTTAGGCAGAAATGCTAGAACTTATAATGTGGGTTGTCAAATAATCGCTACAACGAAAGATTTTAGACAAATTGGATTGCAAGAAGATGCTTTATCGCCCTCTACCTTGATACAATCGATTGCCAGTTATAATTCAATATTAGGGACAACAGGAATAAGCTATACCAGTAGAATTGGTCGTTCTGATCCGAACATTTATTTACTGACGGCAAGTTATAATAAAACAATTTATCATAATATATTTATGGTAACGAATTTTATACATCAGGGAGGTGAAATCAAGAATAATAGTTATTTTGTAGGTTTGGTTTATTCACCTAGTAGCGATTATACCGCGTCACTTAATTACGAAAATGACGGATTCAGAAATGGTGCCTCCTTTAGTTTTAGTAAAAATTTGCCCACCGATCCTGGATATGGTTATCGTTTCTTTGGATCAACCGGTGTCAATTCAATTCTTGAATTTGATTTGGCATTACAAACAGAATATGGACTTTATCAAGGGATGTTTTCCCAGATTGAAGGAACACAAAATGTAGAATTAGATGCCAGTGGTAGCATTGTTCGTTATGTAGGCAATACGTTTTTTACCAGGCGGATTGATAACGGATTTATTGTGGTTGATCTTGATCATATTGCTGATATTCCCATCTATAAAAGTAATCAACTGATTAATCGAACCGATAGTCGAGGTGTTGCCTTCATTCCTCAAGCATTACCTTATGATGAAAATATGATTAGCATTAATCCTGTAGAACTTCCGCTGGATGTGGATATTGAACAGACTAAAGCCGATGTTTATCCATATTATCGCAGTGGGGCCTACCTCAAATTCCCTATTTCAAGAATATATACCATTGATTTCAATTTAATGACTTCAAATCGCAAAGTGCCACCGCCAGGGGCGATGCTTATTTTAGATCAAGGCGGTGAATATTTGGTTGGATATGAAGGGGCAGTGCAAATTAGCTCAAAAGAATGTTTAGAAGCTATTTCAGGCACCGTTTATTGGCATGAGCATCAATGTCGTTTTTCATCTGTTGCTTTAGAGCGTGGTAATCCGATGATTCAGCTAGGAACACTGATATGCAATATGGTTCGGCACTAAAAATAGTTGTCTTAATGATTCTACTGTTACCCAAAATAGGAGGGGCTACGTGTCTTGGACTAGGTTGTAATTGTACGATTGGTGCTTCAGGCGTTAGCTTTGGTAGCTATAACCCGCTTTCTGCTTCGCCCAATAATTCGACAGGAAGTATGTCAGTGACTTGTAGTGCACTGGTTTTGGGTTTGCTGGTGGGATATGAGATGCAGCTTTCTACGGGTAGTGGCAGCTATGCAACACGAAAAATGCAAAGTGGTGCAAATCAATTAAATTATAACTTATATACAGATGCTGCTAGAACGCTCATTTGGGGGGATGGTTCAGGGGGAACACAGACTGTTTCAGATAGTTATTTACTGATGATAAGCCCAACTGTCACCAACTATACTGTCTATGGAAGAATTCCTGCATTACAAAATGTAATGACGGGGAGTTACAGCGATAGCATTATTGCATCCGTTATTTTTTAGCAAACAGTTCGAATAATTTTGCGTTTCTCAGCAATTGTCTTATACGGCTGCTAGTAAAGCTATGTTAGAATCAGGTAATTTTACCACAAAATAGTTGGATAGCTTTATGATTCTACGTAACTTAATTGGCCATACCATTTCACAAATCATCATGCCGTCACAAATTATTCATGCTTCTATACGGCCCCCTCATTCGCATGCCAATAAGAAGAAAACCGTTGGTGATCTGAGGATATATCAATATCCTGATAAAAATTTTAATATCAATGCTGATACGAAAATCATTATCCATGCCTTTGGTAATGGGGATTGCGCTGAAATTCATGATTCTGAATTACAAGAATTAACGAATAAGTATGCCAATAAAAATGTGGTTGTTGTTGGTATGAATTTTAGAAACGTGAGCAATAGTCGCGGTAAACCTTCCTCAGAAAAGGATTGGATTGAAGATGTGGTTTCGATTGTTGATCATTATCGTGGCAAAGGTGCACCTTTAAAAAATATCCTTTTGAAGGGACATTCTTTAGGGGGGGCTATCATGACGATGGCTGCAGCAAAAATATTCGCTGATGAACTCGCCAAATTAAAACAAACAACCCCTAATCCAAGTAAAGAAGCAATCAATAATTGCGCACCTCGTTTATTTAATAATCGTTCTTTTTCAACCCTTGCAGACGAAGTGATGATCAGCATTTTGGGGAAAACAGGGACGGGGGCAATAGCTGCCGTGTTTGTGGGATTAATGAGTTTAGCTTTTTTGACTATTGCTAATGCGGCCTTATTGGGGGTTGGATTATTTACCGTTAATTGGATTTTCCCGTCACTAGCTGAGTTTATTATGCGCCCTGCTTTGGATCTGACTTTATGGTTAACCTTTGGCAGAATGGATGCTTTAAGTGCTTATAAATCGCTTCCCGAAGAAGTGAAAGATTGTGTGATTGCTAAAGATGATCTGGTTATTCGAGAAAGAGCAACCATTCATTATCGATTGAAAAATCATCGGTCCCAACAAAAGCAGTTATTAAGAAAAGGGATACAAGAAGCTCGCGATGATGCAGAAAAAACCCCATTGAAAAAACGCCTTCGTGATATTAAAGATTCTAAATTATGTTTTGAAGTAAACGGTGGGCTATCCATTGGCGCACATAACCATCCTTTAGAAATGTTGCATACCTATCATAAATTGCGAGGTGGTGCGCATTCTCAGCGACGCCAAATTTCAGGCGCACAAGTGATGGAAAATAAGTGTAAAAGATTACTTAAAATATCGTAATTAACGTAAGCGATGGCGTCTTTGAGTTGTCTTTACCTCGGTCAATTTTTCAAGATCGCATTTTTCTTGAGAAGTTTCTTTATGTTGGCGATACATAGGATTTAATTGTTCGCCATAATAAGAATCGATGACAGAAAAGCCTAAGCACTTCATGACGTCTTCGTTGTGCACACGTTCTCTTTGTTGCTCATACAAATCATTATACAAACTGATCACGATGCCGTGCCCTGAAAATGAAGCAAGTTCTTTAGGGATTTCGGGATTAACAACCAAGTTACCTTGGATTTGTTGCCAAACATCTAAGAATGAAAAACCGTTGGCGCCTTTTCGTTGCGCATTTCGAATAAGTGAATTGGGTCCCGGAGCAAAGGGGAGTTGTAGTATACGGGCAAGAGCGGGATCTAAATCTAAAACGGCATTAAAAGCTTCTCGAGAAGTCGCTGCTGCCCACAAGAAACGTGCATTCATTACATACACATAGGCTAAGTAAAGATCTTCACCTAGAAGCCAATCCATCTTATCTTTTAAGGGCTTGCGTGTTGCCACGTCAGGACTGTCATAACATTGCTTAAGATCTTGATAATATTGCCAGCTAGGAAAAAATATATGAGCCGTTTCCTTCATTTTTTCTTTTAGTAACGGATCGGCTTGAATCATTTTGGCAATTTGATATTCCAGTAAATTTTCTTTTTCAAAGGATGGCAGTGCCCATGGATTATGGGGTGAGCGTTTCATTTCGGTTTTCAGTGCTATATGCGCCTCAAATAGGGGATGATCATGATCAATTGGCTTATTCTGATTATCAATACCCATACATAATAACATCAACTGTAACAAACTAGATTGATAATACGAATGCTGTTCAGATTCAGCTGGCAAATACCGATATTTAAAACCTATCTCATAACCTAATCGTGAATCTGTCGTGTAAAAAAGATTCGTATGCGTTGGTAAACTAAAGTATGCCTTTTGCGACGGCGATAATCGATAGAAGCGGTAATGCTGCTTGGATGTGGGAAAATAAGGGCCTAAATCTGTTTGGAAAGAGGGGCTACTGCTGTAGAGTGGGCTACTCACAAATTGCCTAGCAATACTTTCAGAAGTGTCTTTGATTGATTCAACATATTCACCGAAAGTACGTTGCCAAGAAGAGTGAGTTGAAGGTGCCTCATTAACGACAGTTGCGTTTTCACGAACCATCGTACTCTCAGGAACAATGCCTAAAGCAATATCCCAGTTACCATTATCGATATCTTCTTGAGAATTAACTTCTGTCAATTGATTATAATCTTGTTGGTCTGGATCATAGGCAATCGCTTTGCCTTCATGCCAAAAAAGAGGCAGCGTTGTAAAAGCACTGTCAACATGTTTAAACCCCATGTCAACGGGTAAAGTACTAGCATCAGTAAAATTAAATGGGACCATTTGTGTGCGAGCATAGTTTTCGATTGGATTGTACGTATTGTTATAGGCATTACCATTTTTATCATACACATGCCCACTGATAATTCCCTCTTTTAACATAGCTTTTTGGTATTCACCAAATGGCGTATCTATTGCCCGTTTCATTGCAAGTTCCCATTCTTTTGTCCATAAAAAAGTTTGGGCTAACCATTGTCGCTTATTATACCAATGAGCATCTTTGTCAAGATCGAGATCTTTATGGTTTTCTAATGACGTGGAGCGTAATTGCTGCAAAATAGCTAAATTAATATATGGTATATTATGGCAACTGTTATCAGTTTGCTGTGCAAAAGAGTACGCGGCAGGTTTGTGTGAAGGTCCTTCGCTTGACATACAATATATTACCCATGAACTGGTTATTCTATGTATGTGTGACAAATTTAATAAAAATAAGTTGCAGAGTATCGTGTAATTACAAATATCTACAAAGAAAAAATCGCATATTCACAGATGCAACACTAGAAAATAGAAGTCAATTGATATCCTTCTTGGTAGCTTGGAAATTGTAATGGATAGCCTAATCCGAGTAATCGTTGATTAGAACAACGCTTATTACTATTTTGTAAACGAGAGGGGATGTCAGAACCCATGATGGGAGTCGGAGCATTGAATTGTTTAGCTAGCCAGAGCAGCATGTCATTATAAAGGGTTGGGGTGCTATCAACCCCTAAGATGAGAGAAGGACAGGCAGGATGGTTCGCTAGATAATATAAAGATCCCACACAATCGTTAACATGAATCCGATTGGTATAACAAGGAATGGGTGTTAATGTAGCATGGCCTTGGCAAATTTTATCTAAAAGCTGTGTACGATGAGGTCCATAGATCCCGGCAAAGCGAACAATCACA
This sequence comes from Candidatus Berkiella aquae, assembly GCF_001431295.2. NCBI lineage: Bacteria > Pseudomonadati > Pseudomonadota > Gammaproteobacteria > Candidatus Berkiellales > Candidatus Berkiellaceae > Candidatus Berkiella > Candidatus Berkiella aquae. The sequence continues at coordinate 1,300,578 of NZ_LKAJ02000001.1, forward strand.
TGATCAAGTCCACTCTCTTGTACCTTTTGTTCACCTTCTAATAAACATTGCCCACTAAAATGCAGTGGTTTCGTGATGGTATTCTCATCAACCCACTCTCCTTGATTTTGACCATAAACAGCAGTACTTGAGATATAGAGCATGCGAGTGCCAGGATGGGTAGGAACTTGTTTCAGTAAATGCGAAACCCCTGCTACATAAGCATGCTGATAAGCCTCGTTGCTCGCATTATCAGCAGAGACTAAATAAAATATGCGATCAAAGGGGGCGAGATCTCTTAAAGAGATTTTTGTTACATCACCCAGTAGATTATGAATGCCTGGGAGATTGACAGAGTGGCGTTGTAAGGCATAAACCGAGGCACCGCTTTGTAAATACTGAGTAGCCAGCATTTTCCCTACATAACCACAACCGACAATTAAAATACGTTGCATGTTTCTTCCTATTCTCATTTTTAACCTCTCCCTTAGGGAGAGGTCGACACACGAAGTGTGACGGGTGAGGGGAGCAATAATTAGAGGGCAATACCTACAACAACCGCCGAATCGCTTTTAAATAGAGTTGTTCATTGGCCGCTTCATCTCTTTCGAAACTGTATTTCAACACATTTGCTAAGCAGGCCATGATTTTATGCTCAGTTTCTGTTCTATCACCAATCTTTTTCAATAGTTGCTGATAAAGCTTACGAATACCACCAGGACGATTCGCAGAGATTTGTTCTAACACCGTCACATGTAAAGCGAGATGGAAGAAAGGATTATGATCCAGTTGAAATTTTTCATCTTGCAATGAATGGAAATTCTTAGGATCATCAAAAATAGGGTGATATTCGGGGTGTCGTTGAATGACATCAACGATCATCGCTTCCAAGGGAGATAAGGGTAATTTTTCTTGCTCTTTTTGCCAAGCATCAAAATACACTTTTCTTAAACTACTGGGATCATTATTTTCCATGGTTATAAATTCTTTTCTGGGTATTCACATAAATCATTAATAAGACATTCGCCACATTTAGGTTTTCGAGCGACACAAATATAGCGGCCATGCAGAATCAACCAATGATGGGCATGTTGATGATAAGCAAGTGGAATTGTTTTAAGGAGTTGTTTCTCTACTTCAAGAGGCGTTTTCCCCTTTGCTAATCCAATACGATTGGCTACGCGAAAAATATGCGTATCGATAGCAATCGTATGATGACCAAAAGCGGTATTTAAAATCACATTGGCGGTTTTTCGGCCAACCCCAGGCAATGCTTCAAGAGCTTCTCGTGTTTGCGGTATTTTTGAATGATGTTTATCAATTAAGATCTGGCAAGTTTTAATAATATTTTGCGCCTTGGCATTGTAAAGCCCAATGGTTTTAATATATTTTTTTAAGCCTTCTTCACCTAGTTTAAGTATTTTCTCGGGGGTATTGGCTTTGGCGAATAGAGGGCCAGTTGCTTTATTGACACTCACATCGGTTGCCTGGGCTGATAAAATAACCGCAATCAGTAACTCAAAATCACTTTGATAATTAAGTTCTGTTGTTGGGGTTGGGTCAACCTTTGCAAAGCGTTTAAAAATAGCTTCACATTTTTGCTTATTCACCAGGAAAACTCCTGCTTTTTGGCTTTAGCGCGTGCAAGCGTCGCTGCTAATATATCTTTAGCTTGGTTTGATGCTTGTAAATCTGCAGCTCTCTTTTGTGCCTCTTGTTGTTCAAGCCGAGTTTTTCTGACTTGATGTTGTTTTTTTGCTGCTTTAGCTTGATTGAGACGATCTTCTGCGCTCATCTCAAGCGTTTCTAAACGGATACATTGCACAGGGCAAGGCGGCAAACATAAATTGCAGCCAATACAATAGTCACTTAGCACGGTATGTAATTGTTGTGTTGCCCCAACGATAGCATCGACGGGGCAAACCGCTAAACATTTTGTGCAACCAATACACGTTGCTTCATCAATGACGGCAATGTGGTAGGTTTTGTCAGACATTACTTAACTCGCATGCCAGGTTGTGCACCGGTATGGGGTTCTAAAATCCATAAATCTTTGCCACCAGGACCTGCAGCTAAAACCATGCCTTGCGAGAGGCCAAAGCGCATTTGTCTTGGCGCTAAATTAGCGACCATGACCGTTAGCTTGCCGATGAGATCTTCGGGTTGATAGGCTGATTTAATGCCAGCAAAGACTTGGCGATTTTCTGTGCCAATATCTAAGGTGAGTTTTAATAATTTTTCAGCGCCTTCAACGTGTTCGGCATGCGCAATTTTAGCGATTCGTAAATCAATTTTTGCAAAATCATCATAAGTAATTTCAGCAGCGATAGGATCAAGATTGCTTGCTTTGCTATCAGTTGCTGCCAGATCGGCTGGCTGGGTAGGTTCTGTTGAGCTCATGCTTACTTTTCCTTTCTCTAACATCTGGTCAATCTGTTTTGGATCGATACGTTGAATTAATGGTTGATAGGGGTTAATTGTGTGTGCCAGTAAAGGGGTTTTTCGATCGTCCCATGTGAGGGGGGCAATATTGAAGAAAGACTCTACATTCGCAACTAATTGCGGTAAAACCGGTTTTAAGTAAAGACTTAATAAGCGAAAGCAATTTAACCCCATAGTACAAACTGGTTGTACTTTGGCAAGCGTCTCTTGGTTTTTAGCTAATTCCCAAGGTTTTTGGCTATCAACATATTGATTTGCTAAATCGGCTAATCCCATGATTTCACGAATGGCGCGATGATAGTGTCTTGCAAGGAAGGCTTCTTGAATACTTTCTCCTGCTTCACTAAAACGTTGGAATAAGGTATTGTCGTCCAAGGTATTCGCTAATTTTCCATCAAAATGTTTGCTAATGAACCCAGCGCAGCGACTTGCAATATTGACAAATTTACCGACTAAATCAGAATTTACCCGTTGGGTGAAATCGTTTAAATTTAAATCGATATCATCAATGCCATCGCCAAGTTTTGCGGCAAAATAATAACGTAAATATTCAGGATGCAGATGATCAAGATAACTTCTTGCGGTAATAAAGGTACCACGAGATTTTGACATTTTTTGGCCATTAATCGTTAAAAAGCCATGCGCAAAAATAGCCGTTGGGGTTCTAAAATCGCTACCGGCAAGCATCGCAGGCCAAAAAAGCGCATGAAAATACACAATATCTTTGCCGATAAAATGATATAAATCATGAGGACTATTTTTTGCCCAAAAATCATCGAATTTAACGTTAGGTTGCTTTTCGCACCAGTTTTTAAAACTAGCCATGTAGCCAATGGGGGCATCCATCCACACATAAAAATATTTATTGGTGGTTTCAGGAATGGGAAAACCAAAATAGGGTCCATCACGTGAGATATCCCATTGTCTTAAACCTGCTTCAAACCATTCTTGCAGCTTATTGGCAATTTGGGGTTGAAAATGTTCTTGTTGGGTCCACTGCTGTAACAGTTCAGTATAGTTTTCTAATTTGAAAAAATAATGTTCGCTTGAGCGTTCTTCTGGTTTGGCTCCCGATACGACAGAAATTGGGTTCTTTAACTCGGTAGGGCTATAGGTTGCGCCACAGACTTCACAACTATCGCCATATTGATCTTTTGCGCCGCATTTAGGGCATTCGCCTTTGACATAACGATCGGGCAGGAACATATTTTTCACTGGATCGTAGGCTTGTGTCACTTCTTTGGTGGTGATATCCCCTCTTGCTTTTAAGCGCTGATAAACCTTTGCTGAAAGTTCCTGATTTTCAGGGGAATGCGTGGTATAAAAATTATTGAAAGCAACATGAAATGCAGCAAAATCGGCTTTATGTTCAGCGTGAATCTGACTAACCAAATTTTCGGGTGTGATACCTAATTTTTCTGCTTGTAGCATAATCGGGGTGCCATGCGCATCGGAGCCACAAATATGAATGCACTGATTCCCCATTAAAAGCTGCCATCTCACCCAGATATCACTTTGGATATACTCAACCATATGGCCAAGATGCAAGGGGCCGTTAGCATAGGGTAATGCACTGGTGACCAAGATCTGGCGGTTAGGGGTGTTAGGCATTGGATTGCTTTCCTTAACGAGTGAATATATAGGCGCAAAAGTATACCTTTTTGCCGGGCCTTATGCACACTTTCATGGTAAACTATCGCTCGTTATTCAGGCCGTAGAAAGATGAGGATAGACTGAAATGATTGCGCCTTTGCCTTCACAAGTAACTGCTGTTTTGGGGACGGTCGTCGACCCTTACTTAGGCAATGATTTGGTTAACGCGAAAATCATCCAAGAGATTGCGATTCAAGAGAGCAGCATTAACTTGAAGCTGCTTTACCCTTACCCCGTCGGGCCACGAATTTCTGAATTAAAACAGTCAATTAGCGCATTACTGGCCCGTCACTGGCCTGATCATCCCTTATCTTTACAGGTCAATTGGAAAATTCGTCGTCATCGCGCACAAAAAGGAATCAAGCAAAAGTCAGTTATCAAAAATATTATTGCGGTCGCATCAGGTAAAGGCGGGGTAGGTAAGTCTACGGTTGCGGTTAACCTTGCTGCTGCACTTCATGGCTTGGGCGCTAAAGTTGCCTTATTGGATGCGGATATCTATGGCCCCAGCCAGCCACGTATGTTAGGTAAACAAGATAATAAAGCGCTCACCCGAGATAAAAAGCTTATCCCCGTCGATAGCTTTGGTATTCAATCCATTTCAATGGGTTATTTGGTAGATGAAGAAAATGCCATGATTTGGCGTGGCCCGATGGTGAGCAGCGCTTTACAGCAACTGTTGAATGAAACCGCATGGCAAGAATGTGATTATCTGATTATCGATTTACCCCCCGGTACTGGCGATATTCAATTGACGATGGCACAAAAAATTCCTATCAGCGGCGCGGTGGTCGTGACAACGCCGCAAGATATTGCCTTATTAGATGCAAAAAAAGCTTACCGTATGTTTGAAAAAGTGGAAGTGCCTGTCTTAGGGATAGTCGAAAATATGAGTTGGCATGAATGTGAAAAATGTCATCATCATGAGGCTATCTTTGGTGAGGGCGGAGCACAAAACATGGCGCAAGCCTTCAATGTACCGTTGTTAGCAAAGCTACCCCTGGTAAAACAAGTGCGAATGCAAGGTGATAGTGGTATGCCCATTGTGGTTGCAGCACCTGATAGTGAAACGGCTAAACCTTATTGGACAATGGCTTATGAAGTGGCTGCTAAATTAGCTTTGCGAGAAGTTGATTACACTGCTGCAACACTCGAAATTATATAAAATCATTAAAGGATAAAAACAATGCCGATTAAATCCGATAAATGGATCAAAAAAATGGCGATGGAACATGGCATGATTGAGCCATTTGTTGCGGGCCAAGTACGCTATGTTGCGGGTCAAAAAATTGTTTCTTATGGCACATCCAGTTACGGTTATGATGTGCGTTGTGCTAATGAATTTAAAATTTTCACCAATATCCATTCAACCATTGTTGATCCGAAAAATTTTGATGAAAACAGCTTTGTTGATGTGGTTGGCGATACTTGTATTATTCCGCCCAATTCTTTTGCTTTAGCGCGCACCGTGGAATATTTTCGTATTCCCCGCAATATATTAACCATCTGCTTAGGTAAATCGACCTATGCTCGCTGTGGGATAATTGTGAATGTCACCCCCTTAGAACCCGAATGGGAAGGGCATGTGACCTTGGAATTTTCAAATACGACGCCATTGCCTGCTAAAATTTACGCAAACGAAGGTGTTGCGCAAATGCTCTTCTTAGAATCAGATGAAGTGTGTGAAACATCTTATTTAGATCGTGGCGGGAAGTATCAAGGGCAAAAAGGCGTTACGTTACCCATTACCTAATCAAAGAAATGAGTAGACATGATGTATCATGTCTACTCAAGCAGCCTTAAAGCGCAACTGTCACATTGACGTAAGGACCACGATAGGAGAAGCTATTGGTTGCAATGTCATTGATTTTTTGACCTGCGCCAAGCGCTCCTGATTGCGCTAGAATAAGATCCATCGCATTAATATATTCCCCTACTTGATAACCGCCTTCAATCGTTGCAGTCGATTCATTGCAAAAAGTATAACGGTAATTAAGACCGAGATTACCTTTTACATTATGCACAATGCGATCGAGTTTAGGAGAAGTGAAAATTTCATTTGTGCTAAAACGTAACTGCGATCCGGAATTAATTTTACCCACGATTGGTGAATATTCAAAATTACCGACAAAATTAAAGCATTTCCAAAGATTGTAGCTACTATCAACACCAAAGATAGGGCCAAAACCACTAAAATGGCTTTTTACTTTGCCGATTAAGAATAAAAGCTGATGGTCGAGTTTGGCATAACGTAAACCCACGGTTGGTTTAAATGAGAATTTGCCAGAACCTTCACGGTAGGTTCGGCCAAATTTTAAATCAACTTGATCAAGCTTATAAACCAAGTTGGCATCACTCACAAAAGTGGGGCCAGGAACAGAAAGATTGAAGAAAACACTACCAAACGAAGTTGCATCGGTAGGTTCATTCAAAGCATGGGTATGATTATCTAAATGAAAATAACGAGCTTCAATGTTGTCAGCCGAGCAAGGCAAATTATAACCTAGAATAATTTCACCTTCGACATCATGCGATGGATTAAAAGGTTTGCTAAAAGCGGTTGAACCGTTAATTGCATATTGCCAACTATCGGAAACTTGGCCAACACCCGTTTCAGAAGGTTTAACATAAAACCCGGTTAATCCAAGGTAAGGATGTCCTGCTTGTTTGTTACAAGCATAAAGGCCGCAGGATTGATGCGCAAATACCGAGGGCGTTAAACCAATACTGATTAAAGAGCTTAAAATAGGAAGTAGTTTTTTCATAAAATATCCTTTCTTACACTAGGTGAGTGGTTGACTTGAAACCGATTCATTGCCGTAGAAAGAGTGAAATAATTCTATTGAACCTAAAATAAGCCAAGTTGCAGTTGTCGTAGGAATCACGCTTGCACTAAGGAATAATAAACCTTCTGCAAGAGAGAAAATGTTATAGGACATATAATAACCGAGCAGACCCGCTAAAGCGGCTCCGCCGCTAGTGAAGCCAAGCACATCCCAGTTACTATAACCATCACCACCGTGGATGAATAATAATTCCGTTGTCTGTAGTTCACGCATGATTATTCCCTTAATCGATGGTGATGTTTACCCTTGAGTGCCTTCTTGGTGAAGTTGAGGGACAAAAGATAAAATTTCACCTCCTGCAACCACTTTTCCTTGACGTTTTTGCATCATCTTAACAGGTGTGTAATCCAAAGATTTAGCGAGCCATAAAGTTGTACGATTTCCACGACGAGAAATATGCTCAACCTTAACGGTATCCATCACACCAATTTTGGTATTTAAGCGTTCATGTCCCAATATGGTAAAAGAGTAATCTTTCAATTTATCTTCTTCAGCAACCGTAAAGGTGGGGATGGCTTGTCCCATTTTTAAAGCTTGGCGTAATGAGAGGGTATGAGTGAGTTTATCTTGCACATCTTCTGGAATCGTCGTTTCCCAGGGTTCGGAGAGTTCTTTGTTGTACAGCGTATTTTGTTGCCAATTAAAAGAGACATTCCCTGATTTGCGTTTTGTCCCTTCTTGAATATTGTAGTAGTAATTATGAGGTTTAATTTTACCCTCTTGATAAGTGAAATCACTACTTTCTCGATAATTGTAAGGTAAAAAAGCTAACTGGGGAGCGGTGCGCGTTTCGAAGTGATATTGACCGTCAGAACGTCGGTGTAATTTATGAATGGATTCTCCAGCATATAAGCCGCGCCAATTGACGGTGTATCGAGCTTCGTACTCAACCAGTGGAAGTGTACTGTGAACATCGTTGTTAACAAAACCTTTAACGCTTGGACTTGCCATCCAAATAAGGATTGCGATTAATGTGCTAAAAAATATGAAATTGAGCTGTGACATTTTGTTTCTCAACTTACTATTCCTTGAGCAGAAGGTAAAGATAACTGCATGCCCTGCGGGTCTAACCGCTCTCCGTCTAATGTAACAACATTTTTTTCATTTTTTAAGCGATTTTGTGCAAACCAAGAAATCACTTGAGGATATAACCAGTGTTCGGCTTTGAAGACTCGTGCTTTGAGTGAATCTATCGTGTCATTTTCAAGGATAGAGACTCGTACTTGCGCAACAATGGGTCCTCCATCTAACTCGTCTGTGACAAAATGGATGCTCACGCCAGTTTGTGTTTCTTTAGCAGCAATGACGCGTTCGTGCGTATTCAAGCCTTTATAGTGGGGTAAAAGAGAGGGATGAATATTGAGAATCGGTGCACAGCAATCCGTAATAAAAGAGGGGGATAAAATCCTCATGAAGCCTGCGAGCGCCACAATCTTAGGTGAAAAACTAGAAATGGCTTGTTGTAAAGCCGCTTCAAATTCATCACGAGAGCTAAAATGTTGATGATCAACCGTTAAAGTGGGAATGCCGGCTTGTTCTGCACGTGTCAGGCCAAAAGCATTTTCACGATGGCTAATGACACCCACAATCTGATAGTGCGAATTATGTTGCTGAGAATCAATGAGTGCCTGCAAATTACTGCCATTACCACCAATTAATACAACAACGGGACACGGATTAGGTTTCATCTGAAAATAACACCTCATGTTCTGCGCGTTGTTTCACTTCGCCTAATACCCAGGCGGTTTCATTATGCTCACGCAATAGAGCAAGTGAAGATTCAACTTGAGTAGCGTCAACGCAAATCACCATGCCAACACCGCAATTAAAGGTGCGACGTAATTCAAATGCACTGAGATTGCCCATTTTTTGCAACCATTGAAAAATGGGAGGCAATTCCCAAGATTGGCAATCAATCCAAGCAGCACAGTGTTTGGGTAAAATTCGAGGAATATTATCGATAAAGCCACCGCCTGTGATATGCGCAGCCCCTTTGAGCAAGCCTTCTTTTGCTAATGCTAATAAGGATTGTACATAAATACGTGTGGGCGTTAACAGCGCATCGGCAAGGGTTGTATTGCCAAAAGGTTCTGAAATATTGGCTTGATGATGGTTGATAATATGGCGAATCAATGAATAGCCATTCGAATGAGGGCCACTGGACGCTAAGGCAATGAGCACATCACCAGGGTTAATGGTGCTGCCATCAATCACGGCATCTTTTTCGACAATCCCAACCGTGAATCCTGCTAAGTCATAATCGTCAGTTGCATACATACCTGGCATTTCAGCGGTTTCACCACCGATCAAAGCGGCTTTAGCCATTTGGCAGCCTTTGGCAATTCCTTCGATGACACTCGCTGCAACATCAACATCTAGTTTACCGGTTGCAAAGTAGTCAAGGAAAAATAAAGGTTCAGCGCCCATCACGACTAAATCATTCACGCACATGGCGACCAGATCGATCCCAATCGTATTGTGACGTTTCATATCAATAGCGAGTCGTAATTTAGTACCCACGCCGTCGGTTGAAGAAACTAGGACAGGTTGTCGATAAGCTTTCAGTTGGGAAAGATCAAAGCATCCCCCGAAACCTCCTAGCGCACCAAGAACGCCCGGGCGGTGTGTTGTTTTAACAATAGATTTTAATTTATCTACTAACTTATTTCCGGCGTCGATACTGACCCCAGCGGCTTCATAGGTTAATCCTTCAGACATGGCTTGACTCGTATGCGTGAAAAGGGGCTCATTTTACCTTAGGTAAGACAAATATCGGAAGCAATAACCGATACATATCGCTAGGTTGTTCAACTCTGCTACAATGCGAAGGTTCATCGATCGTAAGGAAGAAAATACCGCCATGGCTAATCGCTCCCTTGGGCTAATAATGGTTTTGTTATTGGTTGGCTTTAGCATGAGTGCAAAGGCTGCTGTCACTCCCTTGTATGAAACGACATTATCCTGTCAGTCACAAGGCGAAAGTGAACGTCAAGCACTGTTTAAACAAGGGCTTATACAAGTATTAGAAAAAGTGAGTGGCGAATCGGGGTTTGAACGAGATGAAAAAGTAAAACGAGCGCAGGAGCGCATCACCGATTATGTTGAACAATATGCCTATCAAGGTAATGAATTAAATGTGCGTTTTAGCGCTGATTTAATCAATCGATTAATGAACCAATCAGGACGTGCGATGTGGGGACAGCGTCGCCCTAATGTCATTTTATGGTTGGCAGTGGAGGAAAGTAATCAAGAGCGTCGTTTAGTGGGAGCAGAGACGGATCCTACTTTGCAATCGCAATTGGAAAAATGGGCATCAGAAAAAGGGTTGCCGTTGCTATTACCACTGATGGATTTAGAAGATGTTTCGAATGTGTCTGTAACGGATGTTTGGGGACAATTTTCCACAACACTGCAACAGGCTTCCAAGCGTTATGATGCACAGATTATTTTAGTTGCAAAACTAATTCATAATCCAGCTGCTGTAGATGGCAAACCATGGGTTGCTAATTGGCAAATGCTAACGGCGACAGAAACGCCTAGCTGGAGCGTAACTGGCCAAACTCAAGAAGAAGTGTTGATGCAAGGCATCGCAAGTACCAGCCATTATTTGATGGGGAGATTTGGTCAGAAGAGCAACTCTTTTTCTGCAACCTCAGATAAGCCTTTTTTCATTGGTGTCGATAATGTGCAAAATGGGAATGATTATACTAATGTTGAAAAATATCTTATGAATCTTGCTCCAGCCAATGCGGTTAATATTCGACGAATTGATGGTTTATTAGCGGTTTTTGAAATTACACCACGTGACGGTAATGGCAGAGAAGCTTTCTTGCAAGCGTTACAATTTGAACGTCATTTTCCAAGAATGCAGGATGAAGTAACCTCAGAAGTTGATTTAATTGTTCGTTGGACGCCTTAAAAGGGCTAGGGATTTACGATGACGATTCAACAGGCAATTTTTGGTTTAATCACTTTATTGTGCCTGTTAATCATTGGTTGGCTAACCTATTCTTTATCGCCCGTATTAATGCCATTTTTAGTTGCTGCATTTTTAGCTTATTTAACCGATCCTTTGGTCGAGAAGCTGAGTAATGGCAAATATAAAATTCCGCGAACGGTAACCGTTGTTGGTGTTTTTCTTATCGTCATAGCTATTGTGCTGGTTGTGTTGCTATTTTTGGTTCCTGCATTACAGCATCAGATTGTTGCATTAATGGCCAATCTTCCAGAAATGATTGATGTGGTACAACAATCTTTGATTCCACAATTAGAAAGTTTGGGCATTAAACCCGAAGATATTAGTTTAAATGCACTCAAAGATGCCGTGAAATCGCATGCTACACAGGCAACGCAAGTTGCTAAATGGCTCTGGAAAACCTTGTTCCAATCAAGCCTTGCAATGATACATATTGCGATGAATATACTAATAGTATTGGTTGCCTCCTTTTACTTATTGCGAGATTGGCGCCAGATTTTAAAATCTTGTCAGAGTATTTTACCTAAAAAGCTGGCTCCCACGATTGTCCGTTTAGCAAAGCAGTGTGATAGCGTTTTAGCGACTTTTGTACGCGGTCAATTAACGGTAATGGTTTGTTTAGGTGTCTTGTACGGGGTTGGTTTAGCACTGATTGGTGTTAATTTCTCTTTATTATTAGGTATGGGGGCAGGAATATTGAGCATTGTGCCCTACCTTGGAAGTATCGTTGGGTTAGGTGCTGCTTTAATCGTTGCCTACCTGCAATTTGATACTTTGTTACCTATTATTGGGGTGTTGGTTGTTTTTGGTATTGGTCATCTTTTAGAAGGCATGGTTTTAACGCCGATTTTAATCGGTGACAAACTAGGATTACATCCTGTTGTGGTTATTTTTGCCGTTTTAGCCGGTGGGCAGTTGTTAGGATTGGTTGGTGTGATTTTAGCGCTGCCTATTACAGCCATGTTGGTTGTTCTTGTACGTGAATTGATCGCGGCAGGGGGGCAGCTGAGTGGTTGAAAAAGATCTCGCAAGCGCACAACAGTTAGCATTAGGTTTAACATTAAGAGATGATTGCACCCTCGAAACTTATTATCCGGGAGATAATGAGCAAGCACTCAATTCAGTCAAACAGATAGCAAGAGGGATCGGTGAGCCCTTTATCTATTTATGGGGGCGCCAGGGAGTAGGGCGAACGCATTTATTACAAGGTGCTTGTCATTATGCGAACCGCTTTAATCGAACGGCTTTTTATTTATCACTTGCCGCTCCTTCAGCTCATATTAAAATGTTAGATGATTTGGAGCGTATTGATCTTATCTGTATTGATGATGTCGATGCTAAAAGTGGCGATCCTAAATGGGAAGAAGCTTTATTTTATCTTTTTAATCGTGTGCGAGCCGCTTCACATCGCTTGTTGATGGCGGCGGATGTGGCGCCAAAGTTGTTACCGATAAAACTAGCCGATTTGCAATCTCGTTTGACCTGGGGAATTACCTATCAATTACATCCATTAGATGATGAACAATTGTTGGCAGCCCTGCAATTACGAGCTAAGCAACGAGGACTTGAGTTGCCGCGTGAAGTAGGACTCTTTTTAATACGTCGTTGTGTACGAACCATGCCAGAACTTTATGAAATGCTGGCAAGTCTTGATCAAGCTTCTTTAGTGGCAAAGCGCCGTTTAACCATTCCTTTCGTAAAAGAAGTGTTAGCACTTTAATCACCTTCTTTAAATAGATGTATTTTGCATTTGTGTGCATATCAATATATAAGTTAGCCGTTCGTCTGTTTACAGCTACCTTTGGGGTTGATCTTAGTTTAGTTTCAAAATATAATCGCCGGACTTTGTTTAGTTAAGTTAACAAATAAACTTTGATACAGAATTTTTCCACAAGAGGTAGTACTACTATGAAATACGTTAATGAATACACCGTAGGCGGCGTTAGCGTCGCAGCCTTAACTGCAGCGGGCGTTTATTTTTCTAAAGCTGCTGTATTAACCGTTCCTCACGTTGCAGGAATTGCGTTATTGTCAACAGCTGCAGTTGCCGGCGTTTATGCTGCATTTTTAGGCGCTCAAGCGGTTTATAACTACTTCACAGCACCTACTGCAGAAGTTACAAACACTGAAGACAAAAAGCCAGAAGGCCCACGTCGTTCAGCACGTATTGCTGCGCAAAATGCTAAAAAAGCTGAAAACACCGCTGACAAAACTGCTGATAACAAAGCGGATGCGAAAGCTGATGAAGGCATGTTTGCTGGCATCAAAAATGCTTTCAGCTCAGCTGTTAATTCAGTAAAAGGCTGGTTCAGCTCTGAAGAAAAAGCTGAAGAAGCTAAGAAAGACGCTCCTAAAGCTGACGAAGCTAAGAAAGACGCTCCTAAAGCTGACGCTAAGAAAGTTGCTCCTAAAGCTGACGCTAAGAAAGTTGCTCCTAAAGCTGACGCTAAGAAAGTTGCTCCTAAAGCGGCTGCTAAGAAAGCTGTTGCTGCTAAAGCTGCTACGAAACCTGCTCCTAAGAAAGCGGTTACCCCAGCGTTCACCGCTGCTAAGAAAGCTGCTGCTACTAAGAAGCCTGCTGCAACTGTTGCACCAGCTCCACGTCGCTCAACACGTCTTGCTGCTAGAGTGTAATAAGCGTTCAACTACACGAAAAAATGGGCCACTCGGCCCATTTTTTTTGTCTTTCGTCGTTCTTAACTATAAAAAAAAAGTTAGTTTATTTACTCTTTCCTCTGTGAATTAAAAATGTAACTGGGAATGATTATGCAACAAGTTTTACAAAATCTAAGAGAGATTGCGGGTTTAGCAACGGCAAAAGGATTGACAGAAACTGCACAACAAATTACTGCATTTGTTGCACAAATGAACGCAATTCCAGGAAACATTTCTCCTTTAATGCTTGATGTACTAACAAGAACCGTCAATGGCTTACGTGCAAAAATCGAAGGTGCAGATAGCAAATCAACGGACCAAGCACTCAAAGCTTACTGCCAAGAACTCGCACAAACCTTATTGCAATCTTACACCTTGACTAACGAAGTCATGAAAGAAGCGAAAAAATTATCTGAAGACAATCAACGAGCAAAAACTAACCAAAAATATGTTGATGAGAAAAAGAATGAAGCGTTACGCAATTTTAATCAATATCTGAGACAATTACGTCAAAATAATGAATTAAGTCTCGCACAATTATTAGCATTTAATGAGCATGTCAGAAAAATGTTAAAAAAGGATTTTGGCGTTAAAAATTTACCTAAACAACAGCAAGCCCAGCAACAGCCAGAAGCTGGTACAGACAACCCTGTTAATCTGCAAGGTATGATGTCGGCTTTTCAAGGTTTAACACAAGCTGCCACTAGCGAAGACAAAGATCGCATGAAAAACGCTGCTTCCAGTTTTATTGGCTTTCTCATAAGCATGGCTATCGAAGCATTAGCGAATGTTTGCAAAGTAATAGCACCCAGCATTTCTCCTTTTATTGGCCAGATGGCACATTTTGCCAAAGGTGCATTAAGTCAAATGTTTAATATGGGCATTGAAAAGGCTTCGGCAGCACAAACGCTTACGCCTCCAAGCGCTAATCCCGAACCTACCAAACCGGCTAAACCGAAGACGCCCAAAACGGCTTCTACCACACCTACAGCTGAATCCAATCCAGGAATTGGCGGTACATTGATGAATGCATTTAGTCAATTTATGGGTAGAAATAAAGGCGTCACCCAAACTGAACCAACTGCTGCAAAAACCAAGAAACCAAAACAAAAATCCGCTCATACCTTAACCCAAGGTTTACATGCTGCGTTCAACCATTTCGTGAACACGAAGAAAAAGCCAAAAGTGCAAACGCCAGTTGTACCTACAAAACCCGTTGTTACCGGTGGTCCCATCTTAGGGCCCGAACCACGTAAACCACGAGTTTCAGCCAAATAATATTGAATCCTCAATAAACGAATCCCCCTTGTGTGGGCCGAAAGGCCCACTTTTTTAAAATCGGCGTGAATGAGCCTCTGGCGTTGTTGACTGCGCCCATCTCACATCAGTCATGTATTACGCATACACTCCTTCTGCTCGAGGGCTTGTCGCCTAGCCAGAAACTCATTCACTTGATTTTAACATTGGTGTGAATGAGCCTCTGGCGTTGTTGACTGCGCCCATCTTCCGTCTACGCGAATGCTTCGCCGGACTACGCCGGACAAGCCAAATGTTTCTTTAATAATTTAATTAACTAAACTGTGTTTTTGGAAGGGCATTTCAAGTACCAGCGGTATATCGCTCATTTTTTGTTATATTATAAATCCTTACATGTATACTCATAACAATCGATTTTTAGGCGAGGGCGAAGTTAACAAAGCCTAAAATTTGAGTGTGAAGAGTATATTGCTTTACTTATTTGAGGATATATATGCAATTCTTAATGGAACAATGGCAAAAACCTGCTTTTCGTTATGGTTTGTTGGCAACAAGCGCTGCAATCATTGGGCTCTCAACATTAACGGGGCTTTCGCTCATGGCAATACTGGTTGCATCAAGCGGTATAGGGCTATTTTCATCAGTGATTGCTGAAGTATTTTTTTACTTTAAAAGCATTGTAGATGAAGCAAAAGGTACAATCGTTGAATTAAGAGAAACTATTCAAACTGTTAAAGAATCAGCGAAATCATTTGAAAAAGAAAAAACATTCGAAAATTTCAATAACATCTTAATTGAATTAACCAATACAGCAAAAACCTTAGAAGCAAACTTAGAAGTTGATGTCAAAAAAGGTAAAAAGCCTCTTTCCGAAACGGTTCAAGCGATGTTAACCGAATTTAAAGATGTGGCTAAAGCATTACAGAAAAATTTAGCGATTAAAAAAGGTAAAAAGCCCTTAGTTGAAACCGTAGAAGAAGCATTAACGCAATTCAAAGACACGGCTAAAAGTTTAGATGACAATTTAAAATTTGATGAGAAAAAAGGCGAAATGCCACTTTCTAAAGAATTAGGAAACACCTTAGCCGAGCTAAAAAACACTTTAGAGAAATTAGGTAAAAACTTAGAAATTAACGCAGAAGAAGGGCAACAACCCTTAGCGCAGGAGATAACCGAAGCGGTCAGTTCTATTAATGATGGTTTAGCCGTAGCAAAAACGATTTTTACCCCCCTCTCGATGTTGGCAAAGGGGTCAAAATTTGTCGGGCAAAAAGTTGGCATTATTGCACCCGATAAATCCAAACCTAACCCCAGTCCTAGCCCTACTCCTAGTCCCTGTCCTACTCCATCAGTAACCCAAAAAGCGACCGTGACAGAAATAGAAAAAGCAAAACCAACAACAACAACCAAAAAAAATGCTAACGTCACGCGAACAAAGCAGCCTCAAACTCGCTTTAAAGCAAAAGAACCCGTATTACCTAATACAGAAGTCGAGAAACAGCGCGCTAAAAAGACAATGTGATAATCTTTATTTAAGGGGGGTTTTTAACTGCAAAGCAATGGTGGCAACTCGTTTACCCAGTGCTTTGCAAAGCGCTTTTTCATGTTCATCAATGGGGATATCATTATGCGTACCGGCCACATGGCTTGGGCCATAAGGTGTTCCCCCCGTTTGCGTTTCAAATAAACTACTTTCGCTGTAAGGTACGCCAACAATGAGTGCACCATGATGTAAAAGAGGGAGCATCATGCTCAAAAGGGTCGATTCTTGGCCGCCGTGTAATGAAGAGGTTGAAGTAAACACCCCAGCTGGGATCCCAATTAATTTACCTGAAAGCCATAATTGCAGCGTCGCATCCAGAAAATATTTTAAGGGGGCTGCCATGTTACCAAAGCGGGTAGGGCTACCCATAATGAGGCCACTACAATGTTCCAAATCTTCTAAAGTGGCATAAGGCGCGCCTTCATTAGGGACACTCGGTGCGGTGGCTTCACAAACGGTCGATACTGCAGGTACCGTGCGAATTTTTGCTTCAACACCCGTTACACTTTCAACACCACGCGCAATTAAATCAGCCATTTTGGCAGTCGCACCATGACGGCTATAGTAAATAATTAAAACGTAGGGGCTTGGAGCACTCATGCTAAACTCTCGAAAAATGAAAAAGTATATACCACTCATACTTGAAGAGGCGATATTTTTAAATCCCAAGCGAGTGGTATATCTTGTTTGAATGCAGATGATATGCTAGTCAATATTCAAAATTTGATATTTGATAAAAGAATAACAGGAGAGATGATGAAAAGTTGTCGCCGCTGTGTGATCTCTGGGCGAGTACAAGGTGTTTATTTTCGCCAGGGCACCTTAGAACAAGCTGAAAAATGTGGAGTTAAAGGTTGGGTACGTAACCTAAACAATGGTGATGTTGAGTGTGTTATTTGCGGAGATAACGAAGCACTGGAGCAATTAATGACTTGGTTACATCAAGGGCCGCCTAGCGCTCACGTCGTCAAAATGGAAAGTAGCGATATTCCTTGGGAAGAACATACTGGCTTTAGCATAAGACGCTAAATATTCTTTGTATGGGTGGTTGCTTTCTGACCTAAATAACGGTATTTTCTGCGCACCTCGCTTTATATTGACTTTGTATAGGAAAAATAATAATGCAAGCAAGAAAATTGATTCAAGCTGCGACCATCGTTGTACTCTCAAGTTTAATGGGCGCCTGCTGCAACACGGGCTGCATTAAACCCGTTGCTACCGTTGTTGAAAAAGAAAAGAATTTGGCTGTAATGAAAAGCAGTACTTACTATTTTGCTTTCGATAAAGCAGATTTATTAGATGTTGCTAAAGTAGAATTAGATGAAGTTGCTGCACACTTACTTGAAAATTCTGATCGTAAATTGCATATCGATGGCAACACCGACGTTCGTGGCCCAGCTAAATACAACATGGCATTAGGTATGCGTCGCGCTGAAGCGGTTGCAGAATACTTAATTAGCAAAGGTGTTGCTGCAGATCGTATCACCATTGAAAGCCATGGTGCGCAAAACCTCGCTGACAAAGGCACAACAACACAAGCGCATGCTGCTAACCGTCGTGCTCATTTAACATTTGATGCTATCGAAGATACCACTGCGGTAGCGTAGTTTTTAAGATAAAAATCCCCCGCTCGCGCTTGTCCGGCGTAGCATAGCGAAGACGGAAGCGAGCGGGGGATTTTTCTTTCTTAGACTTTAACTCTTTCTTGAATAATCTTCACAATATCTTCAAACGGCAAATGCTCCACTTCACCGGTTCGACGATTTTTATATTCAATCGTTCCTGCATCTATACCGCGTTCCCCTAATACTAAACGATGGGGGATCCCGATGAGTTCGCTTTCTGCAAACATGACGCCAGGACGTTCATTGCGATCATCTAATAATACTTCAAAACCTGCATTTTGCAGTTCTTGATAGAGTTTTAAAGCTGCATCGCGCACCCGTTGCGATTTATCGTATTGCATTGGAATAATCACGATATGAAAAGGCGCCATAATATCTGGCCAAATAATACCGGCATCATCATGGTTTTGTTCAATCGCCGCAGCAACGATGCGTGAGACACCAATTCCATAGCAGCCCATTTCCATGACTTGCTGGCGTCCTTGTTCATTCAAGACGGTAGCTTTCATAGCGGTACTATATTTATTGCCTAATTGGAAAATATGCCCAACTTCAATACCGCGGCACATTTCCAAGGTACCCTTGCCGTCAGGGCTAGGATCACCCGCCGTGACTTTACGAAGATCAGCAACACGGCTTGGTATGGGGAGATCGCGTTCCCAGTTAACACCCACAAAGTGTTTATCGTTTTGGTTGGCACCACAAGAAAAATCACTCATATTCAACACATGATGATCAGCAATAATAGGAATATTGAGATCTTTAGGCCCAACAAATCCTGCTTGGCAGTGCGCTGTGGCTAGTAAGGTATTTTCATCAACCAAGGTTAATGGACTGGCAACTTCCGGTAATTTTTCTGCTTTAACCGCATTTAATTCATGATCCCCGCGCAGTAGTAACGCAACAACCGGAACTTCTTCACCTTTAACTAATAAGGTTTTTAAAATTTGTTCGGTTTTTAAGCCCATATGCGCGGCTTGATCAGCAACTGAACGAATATTAGGCGTTTCTTTTATCGATAGTGTTTCTTTAGGCGCTGCTCTTTTGATCTCGGGGATTAAAGAGGTTGCAAGTTCCACATTCGCGGCATAACCACTTTCTGGAGAGTAAGCGATAGCATCTTCACCTGAATCCGCTAATACATGGAATTCATGCGATTGGCTTCCACCAATAGCGCCGGTATCGGCTAAGACCGCACGAAATGACAAGCCTAAACGTGAAAAGATTTTGCTATAAGCGCCGTACATCGCATCATAGGTTTCTTGCAACGAAGCTTTATCAATATGAAAGGAATAAGCGTCTTTCATAATGAATTCACGTGCGCGCATCACGCCAAAGCGTGGGCGGATCTCATCGCGGAATTTCGTTTGAATTTGATAAAAACAGCTCGGTAATTGTTTATAACTACGCAATTCATAACGCATTAAATCTGTAATCACTTCTTCATGCGTTGGACCGTAGCAGTACTCTCTATTGTGTCTGTCTTTCATCGTCAAAAGCTGTGGGCCAAATTGTGTCCAGCGCCCTGTTTCTTGCCAAAGTTCTGCGGGTTGCATAGCAGGCATCAAGACTTCTTGGGCGCCAACGCGGTTCATTTCTTGACGAACAACGTCAGTCACTTTTTGCAATACGCGCATTCCCAGTGGTAACCAAGAATATAAGCCTGCGGATAGCTTGCGGATCATTCCGGCACGTAACATTAATTGATGACTGGCAAGTTCTGCATCTGCAGGCGTTTCTTTTAAAGTCGCAAGTAGGAGCTGACTAGTCCGCATGTTCTTAAGATACCTCTTGAGCAAAAGGAGAGTCAGGGTAGTTAAGCATTAAAACGCGATAAGAGTCATTGGCTAAATCGGTCATTCCTAATTCACGATAAGCTTCAACCATAATGCTTAATGCTTCGGCTAAGCTAGGCGAACCATCAAAATTGGTAATGACATAGCTTGCTCGGTTTACCGCCGCGACATAGGCTCCTTTTTCTAAGTAGAAACGCGCAGCAACGAGTTCATTTTGCGCAACTAAATTGCGTAAATAAATAATGCGTTGTTTTGCATCATTGGCATAAGGACTATTGGGGTATTGCTGTGTTAATAGCGTGAACACACCTAATGCTTTTTTCGCAGGTGTTGGGTCACGATCTTCACGTTCCATTGGCAGATAGCGGCTGAAGAAACCCATTGCTTCGGAGAAGTGAATAACACCTTTCATGTAATAGGCGTAATCCACGTTAGGATGTCTTGGGTACATGCGAATAAACCGTTCTACTGCAGGTAGAGCAGAAGGATAGTCTTCATTTAAATAGTAGCTATAAACAGCGCCAAGCTGAGCTTTATCTGCATAATCACCGAAAGGATAACGTGACTCTAATGCTTCGAAATCTTCAATGGCCTGCGTATAATTTTTACGCTCGACATTTTTGACGCCCTGCATGTAAATATCATTGGGCGACATATTATTATATTTTTCATCTTTCGAGGTAGAATGGCAGCCTACCAGCAGGAGAGATGCTATCAGTAATAACGATGACTTTTTCATAATGGCTCAACTGCAAATTTTTGTTGATTAACTTAATTTTTATAAATAATAGGGCGCACTCATATAGAGTGCTTTGCCCAGGCGAGTCTATCGTAGCGTGACTACGGTTGCAATTTTTGTCTACCACAGAGGTCGTTTACATGCCAGATAATGAACTAATTGATTTAACCACCTCTGTTCCAGAAGATTATCGAGGGCTACGTTTAGATGTGGTTTTAGCCAAATGTTTCCCAGAACATTCTCGTTCACGGTTAGCAGAATGGGTGAAGCAATCTAAAGTCAGTCTCAATGGTAAAGTGGTAAGTGAGCCTAAAGCGAAGGTTCAAGGCGGAGAAATGCTGGCGCTTAAAACCGAGTTGTATCCAGCACAAAATGATTCCCCTGAATCGATTCCCTTGAATATTGTTTACGAAGATGATGATATTTTAGTGGTGAATAAACCGGCAGGTCTTGTTGTGCATCCTGCTGCTGGGAATCGTCAAGGAACGCTATTAAATGCGCTTTTATACCATGCTCCATCACTGAATCATTTGCCGCGTGCTGGCATTGTGCATCGTTTAGATAAAGAAACTACCGGATTAATGGTGGTTGCAAAAACATTAGCTGCCCACACGGCCTTGGTTGCAGCCATGCAAAGACGAGAGATTGAAAGAGAGTATTTAGCGGTGGTGGCTGAAGAACTGATTGCCGGTGGAACGATTGACGCGCCTATTGGACGCCATCCACACTATCGCACGAAAATGGCTGTCGTTAATGGAGGAAAGCCTGCGCGCACACATTATCGTTGTAAAATGCGCTATCGTGGTTTCACCTTACTAGAAGTTAAATTAGAAACGGGTCGTACCCATCAAATTCGCGTTCATTTTGCGCACCAAGGGCTACCTTTAGTGGGTGATACGGTGTATGGCTGGCGCTACAAATTACCACCACAATCAACCCCAGAATTACAGCAACAATTATTGGCCTTTAAACGACAGGCACTGCATGCTTGGCGCTTAAGTTTGCAACATCCGGTACGAGGCGAAAAACTGACTTGGGAAGCACCCTTACCTGAAGATTTTGCAAATTTGTTAAAGTGTTTTACAAAGAAATAAGGCAAGAAATGCTGCTTTCCTTCTCCCAATATTGGGAGAAGGTGGCCGAAGGTCGGATGAAGGTTATATAGCAGCATAATCGGAGAAGAAATTGAAAAAAGATCGTTACGACACACAGGGTACAGATGAAGGTGAAACTGAACCAGGTTCAAGTGGACGAGTATTAAAGAATTTAGTTTCAGTCAAGCGTAAACGTGAAATGGATGCGCTTGAGTATCAAGCTTTGATTAAAGTTACAGATGATTCTTTCGAGAATTATAGCCAAAGTTATTCTTTTACTTCTTTAGAGCTGTGTAAGCTACATAAGGCCTGGTTAGGTAATTTATATAATTGGGCAGGCTCATATCGACAGGTTAATATGAGTAAAAAGGGTTTTCCTTTTGCCGCGGCTCGTTTAATTCCTTCTTTAATGAATCAATTTGAAAAATCAGAACTAAAAAAATATACGCCGTGCAATTTTCAAGATCATGACAAAATTACTGAAGCATTAGCAATTGTGCATAACGAATTCATCCTAATTCATCCTTTTAGAGAAGGGAATGGTAGAATGGGGCGATTATTAGCAACAATCATGGCTGTACAAGCTGGATTGCCACCATTAGATTTTGGTGGGATCCAAGGCAAGAAGAAATTAGAGTATTTTAATGCTGTTCAGCAAGGTGTGGGAAAGAATTATGAACCAATGAGAAAGATATTCGAATCAATAGTTAAAAGAACACTTAAAATTAACCATTAAGAGGTAATTTTGGAGAACGTCTTTTAGAGAAATCAACACCTTCAATTTTAGTTGAGGTAATAACAGAAGTACGCACCATTTGAGCACGTTTTTTTGGATTTTGAAGGTAGGGATTTGTTGCAGCAAGTGAAGCTTTTTTTGCCATATAATCAAGACCTTAATAACTAGACTATTTCTAATATTATAGCAGAAGCGGGTCTTTAAGGATAATAACAGCTGTAATTATCCGATGAAACGCTTTTTTAAATTATGTTCACCTAACCTGAATGATTGTAAGTACTCTAAATAATAAGGTAATAATCGATGAATGGAATTTTACCAATCTGGCCTGCTCCAACTTGGATAAGAGCTATTACCACGACAAGGGAATGGGGCAATTTAGCAACCCATGTGAACGACGATCCACGCAAAGTTGCGCAACATCGACAAGCATTGCAACAAAGGCTTCACCTTCAGCATGAACCGGTTTGGTTAACGCAAACACACAGTGATAGAGTCATTGAAGCGAATTATCATAGTGCAGAACATCCCATCGATGCTGATGGTGTTATCACCACTTTCACCCAATTACCTTGTGCGGTATTAACCGCTGATTGTTTACCTTTATTATTGTGTGATTCTGAGGGCACCGTGGTCGGTGCTATTCACTGTGGCTGGCGTGGGATTTTGGCGGGTATTATAGAAAACGCAGTTAATAGTATCGCAAACCACGCAAAAGGAAAGATTTTGGCATGGATGGGGCCTGCCATTGGTCCCCAAGCATTTGAAGTTGGCATGGAAGTGAAGCAGCAGTTTGTCAGTAAGCATCCTGAAGCAACGTATGCTTTTAAAGAAACCAACATACCAGGAAAGTATCTAGCCGATATTTATCATTTAGCCCGCATCCGTCTACAAACAATGGGCGTCAATGACATTTATGGTGCGGGTCACTGTACCTACACGGAAATCGATCGCTTTTATTCTTTTCGCAAAGAGGGAGAGACGGGGCGGATGGCAACTCTCATCTGGATAGAAAATTAATAGACTGACTAAAGTATACAACTGTAGATCTATATACTCGAACCAATTTGAATTTAGATAAGGCGGTAAATGAATGAAGCTCCAGGAACGCACACATAGTGCATGGACTTCGGTGAATAAATGCAGCCAACACAGTATAAATTCAAAGTGGAAGAGTATAGGACTTTAAAAATGCTAACCTTATCCCCATATTAGAAAAAGCCGATTGATAATAAATGGTTTAAAAAAGGAAAGTGGATGAGTATTGAAAAGTTTACCAGTAAATTCCAAGAGGCCCTTGGTAAAGCGCAATCGTTAGCACTAGGGCGCCAGCATTCTGTCATTGAGCCAGTTCATGTTTTATTGAGCATGATTGATCAAGAAGGCTCAACGATTCGGCCTTTGCTAAAACAAATTGGTGCTGATTTATTAAAATTACGCTCAAGATTAAACCATAACTTAGAAGAGTTGCCGCATTTAGGCAAAACCACGGGCGAGATCCGCATTTCAGATAGTCTGAACCGCATTTTAAATTTGACTGATAAATTAGCGCAAGATCGCAAAGATAAATTCATTTCCAGTGAGTTATTTTTGCTGGCACTGCTCGATGATGAGCAAGATCCAGCTGCTAAAGCCTTAAAAGAAGCGAATGTCACTAAAGCAAAATTAGAGCAAGCGATTCAAACGATACGTGGCGGCGAAAGTGTGCAAGATGAAAACGCTGAAGATCAACGCCAAGCCTTAGAAAAATATACGATAGATTTAACTGCAAGAGCTGAGCAAGGCAAACTCGATCCGGTGATTGGCCGTGATGAAGAAATTCGCCGTACTATTCAGGTTCTACAACGTCGCACGAAAAATAATCCCGTGCTTATCGGCGAGCCTGGTGTGGGTAAAACAGCTATTGCTGAAGGACTCGCGCAACGTATTGTCAATCATGAAGTACCAGAAGGCTTAAAAGGTAAACGCGTTTTATCTTTAGATTTAGGAGCACTTATTGCAGGTGCTAAATTTCGTGGTGAATTTGAAGAACGCTTAAAAGCCGTCTTGAAAGATCTTGCCAAACAAGAAGGTGAGATCATTTTATTTATTGATGAAATTCATACCATGGTGGGGGCGGGTAAAGCGGAAGGGGCAATGGATGCAGGGAATATGTTAAAACCTGCCTTAGCACGAGGTGAGCTCCATTGTGTGGGAGCAACCACCTTAGATGAATATCGAAAATTTATTGAAAAAGATGCCGCTTTAGAACGACGTTTTCAAAAAGTATTGGTGAATGAACCGAATGTTGAAGATACCATTGCAATTTTACGTGGTCTAAAAGAACGCTATGAAATTCATCATGGGGTTGAAATTACCGATCCCGCGATTGTGGCTGCTGCCAATTTGTCTCATCGTTATATCACTGACAGAATGTTGCCAGATAAAGCGATCGACCTCATTGATGAGGCAGCCAGTCGTTTGCGAATGGCCATTGATTCTAAACCTGAACCTCTTGATAAATTAGAACGAAAACTCATTCAATATAAAATTGAACGCGAAGCCTTACGTAAAGAAAAGGATCCAGCTTCCAAAGCAAGATTAGAAAAACTGGAAAAAGAAATACACAAAAATGAAGCGGAGTATGCCGATTTAGAAGAAGAATGGAAAGCAGAGAAATCGGCCCTTCATGGTGCCCAGCATGTTAAAGAAGAGCTAGAACGTGCGAAAACGGCCTTTGATGCAGCAAGACGTGCTGGCGATTTAGCCCGGATGTCAGAGTTGCAATATGGACGAATACCAGAGCTCGAGAAAAAATTAGCATCTGCTTCTGAAGCGGAAAATAAAGAGAATGTATTGTTGCGTAATCGCGTGGGTGAAGAAGAAATTGCAGAGGTCGTTGCCAAATGGACCGGTATTCCTGTTAGCAAAATGTTAGAAGGCGAAAAAGAAAAGCTAATCAAAATGGAAGAAGTGTTGGCTAAAAAAGTCGTTGGCCAAAAAGAAGCTTTAAGTGTGGTTGCCAATGCCATTAGACGTTCCCGTGCAGGTTTAGCCGATCCCAACAAACCGGTCGGTTCTTTCTTATTTTTAGGGCCAACCGGGGTAGGAAAAACGGCACTTTGTAAGGCGCTAGCAGAATTTTTATTTGATACATCGAATGCCATGGTGCGCATTGATATGTCAGAATTTATGGAAAAGCATACGGTTTCAAGGTTAGTGGGAGCGCCTCCTGGCTATGTGGGTTATGAAGAAGGCGGGTATTTAACCGAAGCGGTACGCCGTCGCCCCTATAGCATCATTTTGTTAGATGAAATTGAAAAGGCGCATCATGATGTTTTTAATATTTTACTCCAAGTATTAGATGAAGGCCGCTTAACCGACAGTCAAGGTCGTACCGTCGACTTTAAAAATTGCGTGATTGTAATGACTTCTAATATTGGTGCAGAAAAAATCCAAGCCATGACAGGCAGTGCTTATGCTGAAATGAAATCAGCTGTCATGACTATGTTGGGTGATTATTTTAGGCCGGAATTTATTAATCGAATTGATGAAAGCGTGGTCTTTCATGCGTTAGATAAAGAAAATATTCGCCAAATTGCCAATATTCAAATGAGCTATTTGCAAAAACGCTTACAAGAGCAAGGTTTGCAATTAGAGGCTTCACAAGAGGCGCTGGATAAGATAGCACAGGCAGGTTTTGATCCGGTTTATGGAGCAAGACCATTAACGCGAGCTTTACGTCAGCTGCTTGAAAATCCATTATCAGAGGCATTATTAAAAGGGGAGTTTGTTCCTGGGGATACCATTAACATTGTCGTTGATAAAGATGAGTTGGCCTTTACTAAAAAATGAGCATTTAAATACGATTAAACTGAAATTTTATCGTCTATTTCATTAATCGTAATAATAAGCTCTTCAATTTCGTCCTGAAACTCTGCAATGATTTCACTTTCGTTTTGGTAGTGATTCGCAAAAACATTCAGAGTTTTCAGGGCATCTGAAATTTCAATTTTGTCATGAAAAATTTTGGTTAATTCCGATTCATGTAAATCTTGAGCATAACGCTGTAAAAAATTTAATAAAAAGTCGGTTTGAGGGGAAGTATATTCTGAAGAACCTATTGTGACAAAAGCATTACCTACTTCATCAATTTCATATGGTGTTGGTTGCATAATATTCCCTTTATTCAATGTCTTTACTAAAAAAGACAGATAAAATCTAAAAATAGTTCCGTCTTGTTGGGTGCGAGTACACGAATGATTGTACTGTCCCTAAAAATACAGGTAAAATCGCATTTCGACTTTGAAATTTAGCAAAATACTGTGAAATCGATGGCAATAAACGCTTTTTTTACTCAGATTTATCAACTCATGATGAGTCCTTGCCCCTTGACCAAAATGAAAGGGACAAGAACGTTATACCAGTCTTTTTTAGAAAATCCACGGATTACAGGACATGAAACGCCGGTTACAAGCTTAATCAAGGCAGGATTACCTGCTTGTGTTGAATTAGTCGATCCAAAATTAGTCAGCAGACGTAGCCCTCAGACACCATTAGGTAAAGCGGCTCTCATTCATGCTATTTTACATATTGAATACAATGCCATTAACATCGCTTTAGATGCGCTTTATCGTTTTCGCAATATGCCAATCGATTATTATCATGATTGGCTTAAAGTCGCTGTCGAAGAGGCTTATCACTATCATTTGCTTGAACAGTATTTAACACAACTGGGTTATTCTTATGGCGATTTTCCTGCGCATGGCGGTTTATGGGAAATGGTTGAGAAAACCGGTTATGACGTCATGGTACGCATGGCGTTAGTACCGCGTTTGTTAGAGGCCAGAGGCTTGGATGTCACGCCTGATATTGCTGCACGTTTAAAAGCGGCTGGTGATACCGTCGCTTATGAAATTTTACAAATTATTTTTCAAGATGAACTTGGCCATGTCAGCGTTGGCAATCGTTGGTATCATTATTTATGCGAACAACGCAATCTTGATCCTTTAAAAACCTTCGAATCCTTGTTGCAAAAGCATGCGCCTACTTATCTAAGACGACCTTTTCGGGTTGACGCACGAAAGCAAGCAGGGTTTTCAGAAAACGAAATGGCACTTTTGTATCAGCTTACAGAAGGCAAATCATAACTGGTTATGATTTGAATACCTTGTTGTGGTTCATAAGTGGCGAGCATATTCTGCGTTGGCGTACTGATAATCAGGCTAGCATGATCATGCCAATCTCCCAGAACCAGCCGTTTGCGTGCATGATGATCGTGAATATTAGGCCTGTGAACATGGCCATGGATAAGTTGTGTGACATCGTGTCGTTTAAATGCTTTCGTCACGGCTTCTTCGGTCACATCCAAAATGGAGAGTGATTGGTTTTTTTGGTATTGCTTACTCTTCGCTCGTAATTTTTTGCTAATATTATCACGCGTTTTTCGCGGAAGCCGTAAAAAGATAAACCGGGTAAGTGGATTTTGCGCGATACGACGAAAACGCTGATACGCTTTATCTTGCGTGCAAAGGGTATCACCGTGCATGAGCAGGGTGGGTGTGCCATGTAGATTGATCAACGATGGATCGGCTAAACGTTGAATACCCGCAGCTTTGAGATAAGCATTTTGCATTAAAAAATCGCGGTTACCATGCATAAAATAAACGGCTGTTCCGCTTTTAACCAGCGTAGCTAATGCATTTTGGATCATCATATGAAATTCGGTATTCAGATCTTGTCCAACCCAAACATCAAAGAGATCACCCAGAATATATAATGCTTTAACCCCTTTAGCAGGGCCTTGTAAAAAATCCATAAATAGTGCAACTAACGCGGGGTTAGCTGCACTTAGATGGAGATCAGAAATAAAAAGGGTGGTGTTAGGCGTTAGCAAGCACTTCAACCTTTTCAATGATCACATCATCAACGGGGACATCATCATGTCCCATACGACGGGTTGTTTTTGCTTTGGCAATTTTTTGCACAATGTCCATGCCTTCTGTGACACGACCAAATGCACAATATCCCCAACCATCTACAGTGGGTGCGCGATGATCTAAGAAGCCATTGTCAGCAACGTTAATGAAGAATTGTGCTGTGGCAGAGTGAGGATCGCTGGTGCGTGCCATTGCGATGGTGCCAACTTGATTGCGAAGGCCTGTTTTAGCTTCGTTTTGGATAGGTTTAAGGGTTTTTTTATCGACCATACCCGCTTCAAAACCACCGCCTTGAATCATAAAGCCGTCGATAACCCGGTGGAAAATGGTATTATCGTAAAAACCTTGGTTAACATATTCGAGGAAGTTCTCAACCGTTTTAGGGGCTTTTTCGGCATCCAGTTCTAAGGTGATCGGGCCGTAGTTGGTATGTAATACTATCATTACTATTTGTCTCACAATCAGTATCAAAATTGAGCCGATAGGGTATCATGTAGCGCATGTAACGACTAGCACAATCACCAAATAGTTGTATAGCTAAATAAGAGTTTAATCATGACCAGCCTTCCTTTTAAATCGCGTTTTAGTCCCAGTCCTACTGGATTGATGCATTTTGGTAACTTACGGACAGCACTGTTTAACGTGTTGCTAGCCAAGGCGCATACTGCCCATAGTCCTCAGCCAGGTGTTTTCCTGCTGCGGATCGAAGATACGGATATGGCACGCTCTGAGCAGGAATTTACCGAAAAACTGATGCATGATTTGCGTTGGCTAGGGTTAACTTGGCAAGAAGGTCCAGCGGCCAGTGGCACACAAGGGCCTTATTATCAATCACAACGCCATGAAGTGTATGAGCAATATTATCAAAAGCTGCTCGATGAGAAAAAAGCCTATTGGTGCTATTGTTCAGAAGTAGAATTAGCGATTGCACGTAAATCCCAGTTAGCTGCTGGCATGCCACCGCGCTACAGTGGTACTTGCCGTCATTTGACTGAAGCTGAACGTGAAGCAAAAATCGCAAAGGGATTAAAACCAGCTCTACGATTTTTAATACCGGATAATGAAACGATTGAATTTGATGATTTCATTCAAGGCCCTAAGCATTTTGCCGCCAATGATATCGGCGATTTTATCATTAAAAAAGCAGATGGTTCGGCATCATTTATGTTCTGTAATGCCGTTGATGATTCTTTAATGCAAGTGTCACATGTGATGCGAGGTGAAGATCATTTAACCAATACGCCAAGACAATTATTAATCTTAAATGCTTTAAAACTACCCGCGCCACTTTATGGACATATGCCGCTTATCTTAGGTTTTGATGGTAAACCACTCTCAAAACGCAATGGCTCACAATCGATTGAAAGCTTACGTGAACAAGGTTATTTCCCCATTGCTATCAATAATTATTTATCACGATTGGGGCATCATTTTGAACATGAAAAGTTACTGTCATTGAATGAATTGGGCGATCATTTTTCAGCCAAAAATATTGGCCGTTCACCGGCACGCTTTGATTTGGCACAATTAAATCACTGGCAAAAAGAAGCTATCATGAAATCCAGTGATGGCGAATTTTGGGAATGGGTTTCACCTTTAGTTGCCAATGTCGTTGGCGATAAAAAAGATCTTTTTGTGAATACCTTTAAGCCAAATTGTATTTTGCCTTCGGATGTAAAAGATTGGGCGACGCAAATCCTTACCGATTCTCCAGTATGGGACGAAGAAGCGCTATCTCATTTAACGCAAGCGAATAAAGAGTTACTGGATCATTTAAGCCAAGCGATAGAAAGCGAAGGGGATGATTATCAAGCGATTGTTAAACGCTTGTCGGAAGCGTTAAATATTAAAGGTAAAGCCTTATTTTTACCGCTGCGATCAGCTGTCACGGGGCGTTGTTATGGTCCAGAACTTGTGAAAATATTCCCATTGATGGGCAAGGATGCATTATTAAAACGGGTTGCCATTGCAAAGCAACAAATCAAAGGATAAGCAAAGATGCTACAAATCTACAATAGCTTTACGCAGCAAAAGGAAGCGTTTACGCCGTTAAAACCTGGTGAAATCTCACTCTATGTTTGTGGGATCACCGTGTATGATTACTGTCATATTGGTCATGCGAGGGTATTTGTTGCTTTTGATACCATTGTCCGTTTTTTAAGAGCCAGTGGTTGGAAAGTCAAATATGTGCGTAACATTACCGATATTGACGATAAAATCATTAAGCGAGCTATTGAGAATAAAGAATCTATCCAAGATCTAACGGCGCGCTTTATTGCGGCAATGAATGAAGACGCCAAATCATTGAATGCATTATCGCCCGATTTAGAACCTCGTGCGACCGAATATATGCAGCACATTATTGACATGGTTAAAACCTTAGAACAAAAAGGTTTTGCTTATGTGGCGAATAATGGTGATGTCTATTTCTCAGTTGAAAAATATCAGCAATATGGCCAATTATCTCATAAAGATCTGGAACAACTGCAAGTGGGTGCTCGCGTTGAAATTAATGAAGCAAAACGTTCAGCCTTAGATTTTGTCTTGTGGAAAAAAGCGAAAAAAGAAGAACCGCACTGGACATCGCCTTATGGGGAAGGACGTCCTGGTTGGCATATTGAGTGCTCGGCCATGTCGGTAGATTGTTTAGGCCCGTCCTTTGACATTCATGGTGGTGGTTCTGATTTAATTTTCCCCCATCATGAAAATGAAAGAGCGCAATCGGAATGTGCAACCGGTCAAAAATTTGTCAATACCTGGATGCATGTGGGTTTTGTGCAAGTCGATAAAGAAAAAATGTCAAAATCATTGAACAATTTCTTTACGATCCGAGAAGTGTTGGCACAATATAATTCTGAAGTCATTCGCTACTTTTTAACCGCAAGTCATTATCGAAGCCCGGTCAATTATTCTAAAGATCAACTCGATCAAGCTAAAAATGCCTTAGAGCGACTTTATACGGCGCTAAGAGGTATTGCTCTGATTAGTGTGGATGATAAAGTGCCTGCAATTGCATCCTATTATCATCGGTTCTTCGCTGCAATGAATGATGATTTTAATACTCCAGAAGCGATTGCCGTTTTATTTGATTTAGCCCATGCCACTAATACAGCGCGTGAGCAAAATGATGAAAATCTGGTTCTTTTCGCCAGTGCACTGAAATCGCTGGGGAATATTTTAGGTTTATTAGCGAGTGAGCCCGATGCTTATTTACAAGGTAAGCAAGATGATGCCGGCGAAATTGAAGCCTTAATTGTCGAGCGTGAACAAGCTCGTCAAACCAAAAATTGGGCCAGAGCCGATGAAATTCGCAAAACCCTGACTGAAATGGGGGTTGTGTTAGAAGATGCATCGGGTGGCACGACTTGGAGACGGGCTTAAGTCATCAAGATAAAAATCCCTCTGCGCTACGCGCTTCTCCCTTTTAATCAAAGGGAGAGACCGAAGCGAATCATTTGCCCACTTTGTTAAAGGGGGCAGCAAGCGAAGCTTGCAGGGGGATTTCACTGCGTACAAAACGACTTAATCATTTCTTGTGTCTTAGCAATCTCTTGGGCTTTTTGCGCAGGGGTTAACATCGTGACTTGGCCATCTGCCCCAATCATTTTAATGCGGGTTTTCAATTGTAAATTACTTAATTGTTCTTTTGCTTTGTCGCAATTGGTTTGCTTCTCTTGCGCAGTTAGCTCTTTCATGGCTTGTGCTTTTTTGAGCTCTGCTTCTTTTTGCTCTGCCGTTTGTTCTTTATCAATTAACTTTTGGACGGCTGCTTTTTCTTGCGCGACGGTACTAGCAGGGGGTGGGGGGGCTTTAATCTCTGTTGCTGCTTTATCAGGAGGAGGCTCTTGTGAATAAACCGTTTGGCCATTCTCATCGGTCCAGCGGTAAGCTTGTGCAAAACTGTAACTCGTATTCAGTAAGAATAATGTGGATAAAGCCCAAATGAATTTATTTTTCATGTTTCTCTCCACTATTTTCATCGGAACAGATCCTCAATTTATTATGTTTGGCAAAATCCAGGATGTGTTGATATAGAGCAGGATGGAGGGTTTGTAACTCCATATCGATAATTAAGCAACGCTTGCCGTCTTTAAAGGAAGGTTTGAGTAAAGGAGAGTAATGTAAGCGTTGGTTCTTAACGGTAGACAAGTGACCGCTCACCCGTTCAGCCCAGTCGCTGGGGCGAAATATTGTCCCTTCTTCGGTGATCCCTTCAATGACGATTTTGGTTTTTTTGTCTTTAGCCATAAAATGGGTGTTTTGGTTGGTCATTCCATATTATAGCATAATTTAAGCTAATTCTCTGACAATGGTTTGGCTCATGTATACACACAGATAGGTAAAGAAAAGCCATTATGATTTCAAGCAATACGCCGAATGAAGGTACTGAACCTCATCGAAACAAAGGGATTTATTTGTTACCTAACTTGTTTACGACCAGTGGCTTATTTGCAGGTTTCTATGCGATTGTTGCTGCGATGCGAGGTGATTTTGAATACGCAGCGATAGCGATCTTTATCGCGATGATCATGGATGGTCTTGATGGAAGAGTTGCTAGACTAACAAACACGCAGAGTGCTTTTGGCGCAGAATACGATAGTCTTGCCGATGTGGTTTCTTTTGGTATCGCCCCCTCTCTGGTGGCTTATAGCTGGGGACTCTCGAGTTTAGGAAAACCAGGCTGGTTGGTTGCTTTCTTCTTTGCAGCAGCAACGGCTTTGCGTTTAGCTCGCTTTAATTCCCGTCTTGATGTGCAAGACAAAAAATACTTTCAAGGACTTCCTTGCCCTTCTGCGGCCGGTCTTGTGGCAGGCATGATTTGGGTTGCCCATGATTATGGGGTCCCAGGTCATCAACTATGGGTGATTTGCGCCATTGTCACCTTAATTACAGGGGCATTAATGGTGAGTAATATTGGTTATTACAGCTTCAAAGAATTAGATCTGAAAGGGCATGTCCCCTTTGTGGCGGTATTAGCCGTGTTATTAATTATTGTCTTTGTTTCAATCGATCCGCCTTTTGTTTTACTTTCTGCATTTGCGCTTTATGTCTTGTCTGGGCCGGTTTTATCCATCAAGCGACGTGTTGGGGTATGGCGACGAAATCGCAAAGGAAAAGACAATCATGGGTGATACGAGGTTGCAAAATGAATACTTGGCAATGCTTGGGATCACGCAATGGGAAAAGCGTTCCTCGGCCTTACCGCATTCTCACTTTAGGGTGATGATAGATGAACAGGGGATAACAACTTTTGCTCAATTATCACCACAAAAGCAACAATTATTAACAAGAATGTTAGCTGCGCTCAATTGGCCGCAACCTGAAACGCAATTTTGTTTTGAACGAATGGAAAAGGGTGCTTCATTAGCATTCGCAAGGGGAGATAAGAGAATTACGCTGCCTTCGTTAACCGCATTACTTGAAGAAAAAACTGCCAAGCAACAGGCTTGGCAGTTGATGCAAAGTGCTTTTATTGACGGGTAGCTTCTTCGTCTTCTTCGATTTCCATTTCATCGTCTTCATCTTCGTCTTCTTCATCGAAGTCTTCTTCTTCAGTGAAGGCAATATGATAAATAACGACTGTTTCACCGATGGTGTAAACAACTTCACCAAAGCTAAAGCCTGAGAGTACGAGTTGATTTTCTGGATCGTCTTTTAAGACTAAATCTAAAGTATCGGTTAACTCGTCTTCTTCGGCAGAAATGCGCTCAATCAGCTCGCCTAGCACATGAACTTGTGCTTCTTCTTCAAGTGTTTCTAATTCTTCCATCGCGATAGGGTGAAATTGAATTTCGATCCCGACTTCTTCTTTGAGTTCAGGAAAGTCTACTAATTCTACACCATCACCAACACGTGATTGACCTTCGATGGCATTGCCGACCGTTTCAGTTTGAATAAAGTGATTTAATGCAAGCAAAATGCATTGTTCAGGGGAGAGCTTAAGCTGCTCAGCCACAATGGACAGTTCTGTCATTGCATCGTCAGGAATGTTTAATTGTAATGTTGTCATATCATTTACCTTAATTCGAATTGCACACATCGTATTCGTTTCTGAACGATTGGCAGGGCTGTTGCCTAGCAATCATCCATTTATTTTGATTATGGTTTACCAGAAGCCCAAGAATTTCCACCAAGCTGCACCCACAGTACACCAGATAAGAATATTAATCACACTGGTTAAAAAGCCTATTTTCCACCATGTTTTAATATCGACATAACCTACACCATAAAGTAGTGGTGCGGGCGCTAAGCTGTAATGAGTTAATCCGCCAAATAAATTGCTGAAATAAATCATAACAAAAGCAGCCAACATCGGAGGGGTGCCAATAGCAATTGATAATCCCAAAAATGCAGGATACATGGAGGTCACATGCGCTGTGGAGCTAGCGAAAAAGTAATGCGTATAAAAATAAATCAGTGCTAGAAGGGGAAAAGCAATTTTCCAATCTAATCCGGCAAAGTGGCCTTGCACACTGCTCGTGAACCAACTGAGCACACCGTAATCTTTTAGGAGATTGGCGAGCATAATTAAAACGCAGAACCAAACAAAGGTTTCCCACGCGGTATCAATTTTTACCAGCGATTTCCATTCAAGTACGCCGGTGACAAGCAATAGAATTAAACCGACCATGGCAGCAACAACCGGTGCTACGCCAAGTTGTTTACCAAAAATCCACAAAACCAATAAGACAATGGCAGCCAAACCCATGATCCATTCGTTGCGATGCATTTTACCCATCGCTTTTAATTCAGCACGCGCATTATCTTGCGCAAAAGGGGTTTCTTTGATTTCGGGTGGATAAATTTTGTAAATAAACCAAGGAATAATGGCCAAACTGAGAATACCGGGTACACAAGCGGCGAGGGCCCATTCTCCCCAGCTCACGGAAATATCTTGATCTTTGCTGAGGCTGGTTAAAATAGGATTAGCAGCCATTGCTGTCATGAACATCGATGAGGTAATAACGGTGACTTGGAAAGCCGTTGCGGTTAAGAAGGCACCAATTTTACGAGCAGAGTCAGTATTCGGGAAACTTTTATAGGAGTTAGCAATCCCTTGTAAAATGGGATAAACAATACCTGCAGAACGTCCTGTCACACTGGGAATAGCGGGTGCCAGGATTAAATCCGTTGCCATGAGGCCATAACTTAAACCCAGAGTCTTTTTGCCAAGCAACGCAGTGAAAAAATAAGCAATACGTCGACCGAGCCCCGTGACATTAAAACCTTTCGCGATAAAAAGGGCGAAAACAACAAGCCATACCACATCGCTACTAAATGAATTAAAAGCTTGTTGCATCGTAATGACTTTAGTCAGAATGCCAACAGTTATAGCAATGATTGCAACTGCGCCCATGGGAAGAGGTTTAATGATGAGGCCGAATACGGTGACGACGAAAATAACGACTAAATGCCATGCTTGATCGGTGAGAGCGCTGGGATGAGGGCAAAACCATCCAGCCAGCCCTAAACC
Source organism: Candidatus Berkiella aquae (assembly GCF_001431295.2). Taxonomy (NCBI): domain Bacteria; kingdom Pseudomonadati; phylum Pseudomonadota; class Gammaproteobacteria; order Candidatus Berkiellales; family Candidatus Berkiellaceae; genus Candidatus Berkiella; species Candidatus Berkiella aquae. The sequence goes on from NZ_LKAJ02000001.1 coordinate 1,336,311, forward strand.
AAGGCAGATGAGCAATGGAACCACCTGTAAACTGTGATGATCGGATTTTTCGTGTGGGGTTGCATTTGCTTGGGACATCTAGCTCTCCAGTCTCGCTATCGAATTTATGGATGCGACACTTTAACCGATCTGGGTGCGATAATGTAGTTAAACAAGTATACTCTTTCCATTTTGAGCCTATGCTTTGTTGCTAGCACGAAGGATCCCCTCCCGTCTGTACTGTTTGTACACTCCTGGGGAACATTCATTTGGCGCCTCGCCTAGATTCAAACTAAATATGTGTTTAACTAACTTTTTACGGCAAAAGAGGGATAGATGTCTAGCTTAGAAAATGAAATCGCTCGACGCCGCACCTTTGCAATTATTTCTCACCCTGACGCAGGTAAAACAACGCTAACCGAAAAACTCCTATTATTCGGAGGTGCAATTAAGTTAGCTGGTACTGTAAAAGGGCGCAAAGCGGCTCGTCATGCAACTTCCGACTGGATGGCATTAGAACAGCAACGTGGGATCTCGGTGACCACCTCTGTCATGCAATTTCCATTTCGTGATGCGATTATTAATTTGCTGGATACCCCAGGTCACGAAGACTTCTCAGAAGATACTTATCGTACGCTAACCGCAGTCGATTCTGCCTTAATGGTGATCGATGCAGTGAAGGGGGTTGAATCAAGAACGGTTAAATTAATGGAAATTTGTCGTTTGCGAGATACCCCTATCCTGACTTTTATTAATAAGCTCGATCGTGACAGTCGTGATGGCATTGAGCTGTTAGATGAAATTGAGAAAGTGCTGAATATTCGTTGTGCCCCTATTACCTGGCCTATTGGGATGGGTAAATTATTTAAAGGGGTTTATCACTTACAAAAAGATTGTGTCTTGCTGTTTGAACCGGGTAAAGGATCGGTTATTCAAGAGCCTGAGGTGATTCAAGGACTTGATAACCCATTGCTCGATGAGAAATGCGGCATGATTATCGATGAATTTCGAGAGCAATTAGAATTGGTCAAAGGTGCATCTCACCCTTATGATCATGAGGCTTTCTTACAAGGGAAACTCACTCCGGTCTATTTTGGTTCCGCTATCAATAATTTTGGTGTGAATGAAATTTTAAATGCTTTAGCCGATTTTGCACCAGCGCCACAATCGCGTGAAGCCGAAAGCCGTTTAGTGAATCCAACTGAAAACAACTTTAGTGGATTTGTTTTTAAGATCCAAGCAAACATGGATCCACAACATCGTGATCGCATTGCTTTTTTGCGAGTTTGTTCAGGACGTTATCAAAAAGGCATGAAAATACACCATGTGCGCTTAGGTCGTAGTGTTCAAGTTTCTAATGCACTGACCTTTATGGCGGGGGAGCGTGAACATGTTGAAGAAGCTTGGCCTGGCGATATTATTGGTCTACATAATTACGGCACCATTCAAATTGGCGATGCTTTTAGTCAAGGCGAGAAATTAAAGTTTCTGGGTGTTCCTAATTTTGCGCCAGAATTATTTAAAGCCGTACGACCTCGTGATCCTTTGAAGATGAAAGCATTACAAAAAGGACTGGTGCAATTATCAGAAGAAGGCGCAACGCAGGTGTTTCGTCCCTTAGATACCAATCAAATTATTGTGGGAGCGGTGGGGGAATTACAGTTTGATGTTGTGGCTCATCGCCTAGCACATGAATACAACGTTGAATGTGTCTACGATTCTGTCAAAGTTGTCACCGCTCGTTGGGTATATTGTAAAGATGACAAAAAGTTATCTGACTTCAAAACAAAACTGAGTGGACAATTGGCACTCGATAGCGCCGACGCTTTAACGTTTTTAGCACCAACCAATGTCAATTTAATGATGACAAAAGAGCGGTGGCCTGATATAGAATTTAAAGAGACCCGCGAAGTATAAATACGTTCGCAGTTTTCTCCTATGCGTTGTTGGCTGCACTCATTTTTAACAGTCATGTATTATTCATACACTCCTGTTAAAAATGAGCTTGCCGCCTAGCCTAGAAGAAAGCTGCTTTCGTATTTTGTATCTCTGGGAAATGCCTAAGGACAAAATGAAAAAATATATTCGAATCAGTTTGTTCTTAGGCTAGGCGCCAAGCTCTCGAACAACAGGAATGTATCAATAATACATGACGGTTGTGAGGAGGGCGCAGGCAACAACGCCTAAGGACAAAATGAGAAGAATATAAGTCATGGATGACGAAATTGTAACAAGACGCCTACGCTTTTTAATTGAAAAAGAGCTTCCTCGCTATTGGAACGATAATTGTCCTGTTAAAACCCATATGCTCAATGCGATAGCGATTTTGGCGCCAGCCTTTGAACGCTTAGCCATTACCAGTGTATTGCCTTATAAAAACCATCCGGTTTCAGCATCGTTAAAGACACAATTAGCCGGCTTTATTGGCCAAGAATCGGCGCACGGTAGTGAGTTTATTCGTTTTAATCAGATCCTTAAGCATCAAGGTTACGATACGAAAAAATTACAAACAGCCAATGTGCGTAATTTTAAGTGGTTATCCCGTAAATTAAGCCCCAAAATGCATTTATCTTTAACCTTGGCAGCAGAGCATTTAACGGCGATTATTTCAGACTTGTTGTTGCGAGAACCAGAATGGTTGGCCAATGCAACACCTTCTGTTGCCGCACTTTGGCGCTGGCATGCGATTGAAGAAATTGAACATAAAGCCGTTGTTTATGATCTTTATCAGCAAATTGGGGGCGGTTATTTCAAACGAATTGCCGGGATGTGGCTTGTTACCCAAATGCTAGGTAGCATTTTAATCGCTAACTTTTTTCATTTGATCATCAAAGACAAATTACTCTTCAAATGGTCATTTTGGAAAAATCTTTGGCATCTTTGTTGGGGCAAACCCGGATTTTTACGAAAATTGTTTCGACCTTATTTCGCTTATTATTTACCTAGATTTCATCCCTGGCAGCAAAATAATCTTGCGATGCTAAATGAATGGAAAAAGCTGTTAACAAATACAGATGTGCTTGAGGAAATGGTCGGTGCATTACAGAAAACCACCGTGATTGCCGAACACTAGATTAAGATTTATCACGATTGAGGTTTGGTATGCGTAAATTGGTCACATTGCTTGGAATGGCTTGTGTTATGGGGATCCCCTGCGTGCAGGCAGTTACCCCGCCTGATGCTCCACCAGATATTCGTGAAATGGATAGAACCCTTAAAAAGGTCGTAGAACGTTTAGATCAACTCGAAAAAGATGTGAATACGATTAAACAGGTTGGCAAATTTCAAGACTTACCCATTTCTCAAGCCATGCTTGCTCCTAATGAGATATTAAGTTGGAGTACCGAAAGTGTGCTGGAGATCTGCAATTACGACTATCTAAATTACCAGTATGTTTTGAAAAAAATCCGACCGCTATTTACGGCAGCAGGTTATGACTCTTACCTGAAAGCTTTGGAAGACTCTAAAAACTTAGAGTTAGTAAAATCTAAAAAGCTTTTTGTGTCAGCAGTGCCTACCAGTGAGCCTTTTGTGAGTAAAGAAGGGGTTAATGAAGAAGGTGTCTACAAGTGGGAAGTACAGGTTCCTGTTATGGTCACATATAAAAGTGCGACCCAGTTAGTGCAGCAGCAAGTGAACATGAGTTTAGATGTGGTGCGAGTCACGCTAGGTGAATCTAAAGCGGGGATTGCGATTCATAGTATCACCGCCAACGTCACTTCAACTCAAGCACCAGCAGAAGGGACGAAACCTGAGGCTGCACCATCAGCCCCTGCCCAACCTTCGGTACCAACCGTTGAGCCTCCTTCAACGGGTTTAGTGCCACCACCCACCGTTTCTAAACCCTGAGAGACTTTCTCTTCAAAATGCTTTTTTAAAGCAACACAAGCGAAATCCAAAGCGTCTTGTGTTGCTGCTACCTTCGGATAAAATCGCATAAATCCATGAATCATCCCCTTAAATCGTTGGGTAGTGACAGCGACTCCCGCGTCACGTAATTTTTTAGCATAAGCTTCGCCTTCATCCCGTAAAGGATCATATTGTGCGCTAATCAGTGTCGCAGGGGGTAAATCCCCAAAATGGGTAGATAACAAAGGAGAGGCAAGGGGACAGGAGCGATCTTGTTCGGGGTGAAATCCGCGTTTATCAAGCCATTCAACAAAAGATTTATCTAGCATGAAGCCATTGCTGTAAAGCGCTTTTGAACGAAAAGGATTGACTAAATCGACCATGGGATAAAAAAGCGTTTGATGTTTAATGATAGGCAATTTGGCATCGCGTAAAACATGGGTGCTAGAAGCGGCAATGCTACCCCCAGAACTTTCTCCCCATATTGCTATTTTTTCTGGGTCAATGTTGAGTGTGCTGGCATGTTGATAGATCCATTCAATGCTCTCAGTACAATCAAATAAAAAACGAGGAAATTTATGTTCAGGTGCTAAACGATGCGCAATATTGATCACTTTCATATTTAAGTTGTTAGCAAGTAAACTACAATAATCGTTGCAAGCATCTAAGCGATCTAAAACAAAAGCAGTGGCAGAAAGATAAATAACAACAGGGCAGGGATGATCGTCACCTGCTAAAGATGCAGGCGTATAGCAGCGAAGCGTTAATCCATGATGCGTTTGATAATCCTGGAAAGCCGCCATGGTGACTTTTAGCTTAGGGTGCTGCAAGTATTGGCGTATCTCTTCGGTTGAGAATTGATGAAGATTAGCAAAGCCATGGAGATAGGCTTTAGTAAGTAGGCGTTTTAGTATCGGGTTTAATGGCATAAGACTTATTTTACGTCATTTTATGGTATGATGCAGGCCCAATCTTAAGGGCGAGTAAAAATGATCCCAAAAAGCGTAATAGTTTTTTTTAGACAGCGGCATCAATACCTTAGTTATTCGTATGCCTTCTTTTTAGTGTTTATTACACCGCTTTCCATTCCTGCGGCTTGGTGGACTTGGCATCAAGGTCTTGTCACGGGAGCCGATATTGGGCTTGCAGTGTTATTTTATTCATTATCAGCTTTGGGTATTACCATTGGCTATCATCGCTTGGTGACGCATCGATCTTATCAGGCAAAGCCATGGCTGAAACGTGCGATATTAATTTGTGGTAGCTTTGCCATGCAGGGTGGTCCAGCAGCATGGGCAAGCTTACATATTCAACATCATCGTTATGCTGATAAACCCGGTGATCCCCATTCGCCACGTGAAGGTTTTTGGCATTCTCATTGTGGGTGGATTTTCCATGACTATAAACCCAACTACCGTCGTTTTGGTAAATGGTTGCTAGAAGATCCCGAAGTAAAACACGTTTCTAAATACTATCTGCTCTATAGCAATTTAGGATTAATTATTCCGGCATTATTGGGCGGATGGGTTGGTTTTGTTTGGGCTGGTTTATTAAGACTGTGCCTTGCATGTCATGTGACATGGAGTATTAATTCCATTTGCCATCGTTTTGGTACGCGTGATTACACCAAAACACAGGATACGAGCACCAATCACTTTTTGATCGCTTTGGTTTCATTTGGCGAAGGCTGGCATAACAATCATCATCGTTTTATGCAAATGCCATTTTTTGGACACCGTTGGTACCAAATAGATTTAGGAAAATGGTTATTGATGATATTCCATCAATTCGGTTGGATCTGGGATTTAAAAATTCCAAAAGAGTTAAGAGCCGATCCTGAGCCTACCTCTTAAAATATCAAAAGCCGGTTATAGGACCGGCTTTTTTATGCTTATGATTTCGAATGTAATTTTTAAATGATTCGAACTACTTTGCCTTCCTCAGATAAATATGAATAACAACCCGATGAGCAATCAAGAATGGTATTAACCAACCGTAAAAAAATAGTTAGTATTATTTCTTTTTATGGGGGTTAATATGAAACAAGGTGCATTACCGGATACAACGGCAATTCATGATGAGATATGGGGTGAGGAAATTTTATCTCGGCTCAACGCAAAAGACATGATTAATTTTAGATTAGCATCGAAAGCAACTAACAGACAAGGGATTGTTCAGAGTTTCTGGAGGAGATACTTGCCTAAAATAAGAGACGTACAATATGCAGAAATTCAAGCTCTTCAACAATTATTAAATGATGATGAAAGAAATTTGGATTTAAAGCGTATTGACGGTCCCTCTAATACTAAAGAAGAGTTTAAAGAAAGGCGGATTTTGCTTGATGCAACTTATGAGAGGCTCGGAATTAATCCTCTTGCCGTTGCAGCTTTTCAGTCAGAGATAGGCCGAAAATTCTTGGCAAGAGTGGTTAATAATCAAGAAGCACTTAATGTGTTTAACACGATGAATTCATGCCAAATACTCGGTGTGATTCAAAAGATAGAAATTGACAAGAATCCTATGTGGCTCGCCCGAGTCTTGACTGTGAACATACCAACTTTGCTTGAATTACTTACCAAACTTTCGCAAAGAGAGTCAATTTTCCAGAATCGACCAAAAGCTAGTTAATTTTGAAAGCAGCTTGATTATAATGCCGGTCACTGTACCGGCTTTTTTATTGCGTGAATCTTAATGTTCGAATAAAAATATTCAAACAATTTGTTCTTCAGACAGCTTATCTTGTTTTGTCTTGAACTTATCGTGAATAAAGCGACATCAGGGTTATTCCTGACATAGTATTTTGGTAACAAACTTACTAGGTGATGAGAGAGACAATGCAATTCGGTCCAAAACAAACAATCGATTTGGGGTTATCATTTAACCGTCTTGAGCAATTCATTTTTCAAGACGCTAAAATCAAAGATAACACGCTGCAAACGATTGCAAATTGCTTAGGTACGTATGAAGAAATACCATTACTGATACAGCAAACATTGGGTGAACAAAAGCTTCAACAAGTTAAGGCAGCCCTGTGGCAATATCATGAATGGATTTGGTATGGGACTGAATGCTTTGAAAACATGACGGGATATAAGGTACCTCAAGAAACACTATTGCAGCGTCAACTTGAAACCGAAGCAGAAAGCATTCTTCGCAGCGTCCAAGAACCGCAAAGTATGGCGTGGTCAACCTTAGAAAATTTCAGTATGTTGAATTTATCAACGCAACAACAGCAGGAAAACTGGCGAAGCCAAGTGCTTGAAACAGCACTTTATAACGGCAATCCCAAATTAGCTGTTCTAATGCATTATGCTTCAATCGATGAGGTGAAAAAGGTATGGGCTAGACTTCAGCCACAAAGAATAACACCGCCTAAAACACACGAAATCAGCCTTGAACCTGAATTAATGACAACACCATCTTCTCTTCTAATGACATATGGTCGTGCTGATGATCATAAAAAGAATAATGGTTCAATCGCAAACGATACTAATAAGATCAACGCTGACATTGCTGCTTTATTTACTTCAGATGTTGCTATACAGTTTTTAGCTATCATTCGACAAGATAAAAATTTAATTGCGCTAATAAACCAATTTACAACAGACATAGCATTACAACTTGTTAGAGGAATTCAACAAAAAAGCTTAAACGCTTTTCAACAAATGAATGCACTAACCCGCCAAGCTTTTCTGAAAAAATTTGCTGAGCAAAAAGCACTAACACTGAAAAAAAACTTTTCTTAATAAAAGCCTTCCCCCCCCTGGCCGGCAGAAATGTCGGCTTTTTTATTGGTGATCGAACGTCACTTTCTCGCTGCATGAATTATTTTCTGAGAGATCGCCATGAAACCAGAATGCTACTTGCTATAACCTAAAATAAACTAAAGCTCTATTGCGGTTTGCCCGCAGCATCCATGGATTCCCCGCGGTCAAGCCGCGGGAAGTAGACGGTAAAACGTCTGACATAAAATGTTCGAATTATTTTAATTTTTTTAGTTTTTTATCGGTATTTTCTGCGATCTTATCTTGAATAGCGTTGCTCCTGGCACAAAACAAAATAGTATGTCGACTAACATTACTAAATATCTATTTTACAGAACGGGGTTAACATTATGTCAGCACAAGGTCCAAATTGGGATTTATTAAAAAGACAGGTTACTAAAGCAGCACACGAAGAAAATATCGGTGTTAATGCGCAAAATCGTGAAAATGCGATGCGTGGCTTAAACGAGGCTCAAGCTTCGATCATTGATCTGTTGAATGACACGTATGCTGCATATGATTTACAGGCGGGTGCTGATCCACAAATCAAACAATTTCTGATTGAAGAATATAATAAATCCCCCGCGATAGCAGAAGGCAAACGATTACCTTTAAATTATAAAGGACCTTATACCCAACAAGAACTGAGAGCTTATTACCAACATCCTGTTCATACCGCTTACCGTTATTTATTTTGTTCTCCTAATTTATGGATGTCAAACCATGCTCCGTATGTTAATAACGTGTATGGTGGCTATGCTGCTGCAATTAATCCATTAGAACGACAAACCATTCGCAGTATGTGGTTAGCCTTGAATGGTGATATTTTTCCTTTGGCAGAAGCTTACAGTCGAGAAGATGCCAAAAAGCTATTTATCCAAACACTGGCTGGATTAGGAAGAGCACATAATTGGGATAAAACCCGCTGGGTGGAAAAAAAGGTGAAGGACAAAGATGGTAGTACGCGAAAGAAACAGGTTCAAGAAGAATATGATGATTTAGATGGTGATAATCCTTCTTGTGGTTCTGGGGTTGCTCAACGAATAACGCAATTTGCGATGCTAGCACTTCTGCAAAATCCTAATGAAAGAAAATTAGATGCGATTATGACCCAAGCAATTTTTCGTGAATTAATGATTGCTGACCAACCAGGAAAAAATACGATTTTTGGTGCCATTGAAAAAATGGAGCTAAACACCTTACAACAATTGAAGGATGCGTTAAATAATTATGTATTAATCGTTTGTGGTGATTTTGAAAATCTTGAGAAAGAAGAAAAAGCTCTGTTAAAACAAATTCAATGCTATACCACTAAAGATCTTGAAGCAGCAATAAGAACCTGTATTGAAAATTTTGGTGAAATTCGTTTTACGCAAAAATTAAAAGACCCAGTAAAATTTCGTCAAACAGAAAAATTCGATAATTATGGACATCTATTTCTACGTTTTGCCCAAGATCCATGGGAAGTATATTATGATGCACTTGTTGAACAGATTGACAAAAGAATTGTTGAATTAGGTGGTTCTCTTAAAGCAAAATCAGATAGTTCCGATGATATTGATGCTGACATTGATGGACAAGATCTTGTCGCGTTACGTTATAAATTAATTGATCTCGCTTTTGCGGCAAATGATGAGTTTGAAGCAAATGAATTGATGACTGCTGATGATGCTTATATCAAGCAACAAGCAAAAATACATAAAACAGAGTTAGGTTTAGGCGCAAAGCCTTCTGATAAACCGGTTGTGACAACGGATGATATCGATCTTGATGGACATGATATTGAAGAATTACGCCAGAAATTGATTGAGCTTGCCATTGTTGATCAAGATATGATGGAATTCAATGTTCTGATGACGGCAGATGAAAGCTATATTAAGCAACAAGCTAAACATCATAAAGCAAAGTTAAATTTGAATGGCCAAGTGCAAACATCTCAGCCCACAACGCCTGTGGTGGCGAATGTTCAACCAACGCCTGTCATGCCAGTACCTGTTATTGATGATTCAGAAACCGTGCGAGACCAAGCAGTACAATATGCCATTGAAATTCATCAATCAGAAGAACAAATTATGCATCTTTTAGATGCGCCGATTGCCCAAGTCAGAGAGCTTTGGCAACAAATGCAGCGAGAGCAAGCAGAATTACAACAGCAACAAGAAGCGCAAAGATTAGCACAATTGCAGCGTCAGCAAGAAGCTCGTGCTGAGGAAGTTCGTTTAGAAGAACAACGCCGCTTAGAAGAACAACGTCGCTTAGAAGAACAACGCCGCTTAGAAGAACAACGTCGCTTAGAAGAACAACGCCGCTTAGAAGAACAACGTCGCTTAGAGCAACTTCGATTAGAAGAAGAACGACGTTTAGAAGAGCGACGTCGTTTAGAAGCACAACGCCAAGCAGAATTACGTCGACAAGAAGAAGCTCGCCTGGCAGAACAAGCTCGCCAAGCAGAATTACGTCTACAAGAAGAAGCGCGGGTGGCAGAACAGGCTCGTCAAGCAGAATTACGTTTGCAGGAAGAGGCACGCCAACAAGCTGCCACACTTCGTCGAGAAGAACAATTACGAGCGGTTTTGCGACGTCAACAAGAAGAGGAACAAGCACGTTTAGCGGCAGCTGAACGCTTACAACAGCAAGAAGCTGAACGTGTAGCACAGGAACAGCAACAGGTACTTTTAACGGCATTTACTCAACAGAAGACTTCTGAACAAATAAAAAATGCAGAGATCAATGCTGAAGTCGCTGTCAACTTTACATCAGCGGATGCCAAGCAATTTTTGACCTATGTCAGCGCTAAAAAAGACTTGGTTGAACTGATGAATCAATTCACTCCTAAAATTGCCCAGCAATTGGGTAATGGCATTAAGTCGCAAATGGTCAATGCATTTCAAAGCATGAATACGGCAACACAAGCATCATTTTTGACCAAATTTGCCTTGCAAAGAGGGCTTGCACTGAATGTTGAACCCAAATTTCGGGTTTAAGAGGAGCATAACAAAACAGGTAGGGTGGTAATGCGGTAAAGTATTACCACTTTATTTACATATTGTTATTTACACGAAATGACTGCTGAAGGTTATCTATCTGGCCATCCACCACTTTTATCTTGAAGACGCTTTGTTTATCATTCGAACATAGTTAGCATGCTGGGTAATTATATATGAACACCGGAGTTACCCATGTCAGCACACGGCCCAGCTATTGATTGGAAGGCATTACAGCAATTAGTTACCAAAGATAGCGCACAAGTGCGTATTGGTTTTAGAACCGATAGCGAAAATTCGATGAGCGGATTAAATCATGAGCAGCGCTCGATGATTGAACTGCTGAATGATACTTATGATAAAAGTCAGGAAGGCGTTGATGCGCAAATAAAGCAATTTTTGATTGCTGAATATCATAAAGCCCCAGCTTGCGTGGGCAGTAAAATATTACCCTTAGAATACGCAGGTCATTATACTGCTGCAGAGTTACAAGCCTATTATCAACATCCTGTTCATACCGCTTATCGCTATTTATTTTGTGCGCCCAATTTATGGATGTCTCCTAATGCACGGTATGTCACTCGAGATTATTATAGTCGACAAGGGACAGCGGATATTAACAATTATGAAAAGAAGACCTTACGTAGTATTTGGCTAGCGCTCAATGGTGATATTTTTCCATTATCAGAAGCTTATAGTCGTGAAGATGCTAAAAGATTATTCATTCAAATATTGGCAGGTTTAGGCAGATCGCATAACTGGGACCAAAAACGTTGGGTGACACGCGATGTTAAAGGTGCTGACGGCGTTACTCGAAGAATGCAAGTTCAAGAAGAATATGATGATCGAGAAGGCGATAAACCTTCTTGTTCCTCTGGTGTCTCTCAACGCCTAACACAGTTTGCTATGTTAACACTGCAACAAGATGCGAATGAAAGAAAACTAGATGCGCTTGATGTACAAACGATATTCCGTGAGCAGATGATTGCAAGCCAACCTGGTAAAAATACGCTATTTGGTGCCATTGAAAAAATGGATCTAAAAACATTGGAACAATTAAAAGAAGCACTGGATAATTATGTTGCCGTTATGTGCGGTGACTTTGATGCACTAGAAAAAGAGGAAAAACAACTCTTAAAACAAATACAATGTTATACCACTAGAGATCTTGAATCGGCATTGCGAAACTGCATTGAAAATTTTGGTGAAATGCGCTTTGCTCAAAAATTGAAAGATCCCGTTAAATACCGTGAATACATGAAATTTGATAATTATGGACATTTGTTCTTGCATTTTGCGCGAGATCCTTGGAATGCTTTTTATGAACCCATTAATGAGCAAATTGAAAAACGCATTGTTGAATTAGGCGGAAAAATTGCATCTCATCCGCATGAAGTTGAAGATGATATTGAAGATATTGCAACAGGTGCTGAAATAGCGGATATCGAAGGGCGAGATGTTGAAATGTTACGGCAGCAATTGATTGAGCTTGCTTTAGTTGACTTGAATATGAGCGAGCTTGATACATTAATGACTGCAAGTGAAGCCATCATCAAACAAAAAGCAAGACAAAATGCCGCTAAATTAATGGCGAATGCTAAAACAGATACTGTGCCCCTTAATGAACCCATATCCGTGGTCGCTACGATAGAGACATCTGAGCATGAACACAAACCATCACAAGAAGAAGAAACCATCCGTGAACAAGTGATTCAGCATGCCATTAATAATCAACGATCGGATTATACAATCATGCGTCTGTTGGATGCGCCGATTGAGCAAATAAGAGAAAGATGGAACGAAATCCAGCAAGAATCGCAACGAGCAGAAGCTGCACGTCAGGCAGAAGCTGCACGTCAGGCAGAAGCTGCGCGTCAGGCAGAAGCTGCGCGTCAGGCAGAAGCTGCGCGTCAGGCAGAAGCTGCGCGTCAGGCAGAAGCTGCGCGTCAACAAGAATTGGCTCGTCAAGCAGAATTACGTCGGCAGGAAGAAGCTCGCCAAGCAGAATTACGTCGTCAAGCAGAAGAGGCCGCGCATCAAGCAGAGTTACGCCGTCAAGAAGAAGCACGCCAAGCCGAATTACGTAGAGCACTGCTGCCTGCTTTTTCAGCAGCTCGCCATAACATAGCTAGCGTAAAATCGGATTTTGCGGCTTTATTTGCTTCAAGCGATGCTCAGCAATTTTTAGCGTATGTGAATACGAAAGAAGAGCTGGTGAATATCCTTAATCAATTTTCGTTAAAGATTGTCCAACATTTAGCGGGAGGTATTAAACCAACCATGAAAGTTGCTTTTGAAAGCATGAATTTGCAGACTCAGCAAGCCTTTTTGACAAAATTTGCCTTACAACGAGGACTTGATCTCAGCGTTTCGCAGCCAAGAGTTCGAGTATTATAAGCCTTGAATGTTGAACAAGATGGTAATGAGGATTACCACCTTGTTGAAAAGCTTATAAAGCTTGGATTTTTGCCAGGTTATCCTGGAATTTTTCTAAGCTTTTTTCAGCTACTTGTAATTTTTCACGTTCTTTAGCCACCACGTCAGCAGGCGCTTTTTTAACGTAATTTTCATTTTGTAAACGTTTTTGAATATCCGTAATTTCCTTGTGAAGCTTTTCCATTTCTTTATTCAAACGTTTTGCTTCTGCTTCTTTATCAATAAAACCAGCAAGTGGGATAAAGAGTTCCAAATCATTGACTAAAGCAGTCGCTGAACTTGGTACAGTGGCATTAGCCTCTAACCAAGAAAGATTCTCTACTTTGCACAGTGATTGCACGGTTGTCAGGTTATCTGTCGCAATCTTGCGCAAGCCAGAGGCATCCCCACCACGACATAATAAAGGCAATTGTTTTGCTGGACTGATATTCATTTCGCCGCGAATATTGCGCACACCCAGAATCATGGCTTGGATCCCTTGCATCGCAACCTCGGCGGAATGATTGACTTTGCTCGCATCAAATAAGGGGTAAGGTTGTAGCATAATGCTTTGTCCTGAATCCGCTTGATGTGATGGATTAATAAAGTGATTCATCTTTTGCCAGATCTCTTCAGTGATAAATGGCATGATAGGATGAATAGTGCGCAATAATTCTTCTAAAATAGCGACTAAGGTATAACGAGTTCCTCTTTGGAGCTTCTCGTCAACCCCTTCTTTGGTTAAAGTTGGTTTAGATAATTCTAAATACCAGTCACAATATTGATTCCAGGTAAATTCATAAAGCGTTTGGCTCAATAAATCAAAACGGTAATCATCAAAATGTTGTTTAATGGTTTGTTTGGTTTGCTGCCAAATTGACCAAATCCATTGGTCGCAAAGCGTGAATTCTCGATCGATCGCGTGTTTGCCAAGTTCTTTGCCTTCCACGTTCATTTGCACATAACGTGCGGCATTCCACAATTTGTTGCAGAAATTGCGGTAACCTTCAATACGGCCTAAATCAAAACGGATATGCCGACCGGTTGTCGCAATGGCACAAAAAGTAAAGCGTAAGGCATCGGTACCATAGCTTGGAATACCTTCAGGGAAGTGTTTACGTGTGGTTTGTTCAATTTTCTTCGCCATACCAGGTTGCATTAGGCCATAGGTACGTTTAGCGACTAATTTTTCAAGATCAATACCATCAATCAAATCAATGGGATCAATAATGTTCCCTTTTGATTTTGACATTTTTTGCCCTTCAGAATCCTGAATGAGGCCGTGAATGAACACTTTTTTGAAAGGAACTTCTTTTCTAAATTTTAAGCCCATCATAATCATGCGAGCGACCCAGAAAAACAAAATATCAAAACCGGTTACCAGGACACTGGTAGGGTAAAATGATTTGAGTTCAGGCGTTTCATGAGGCCAGCCCAAGGTAGAGAAAGGCCATAAAGCTGAAGAGAACCAAGTATCGAGTACGTCATTGTCTTGCATCAGAGGTAAGTCAGCGCTTAAACCATATTTTTGCCGTACTTCCGCTTCTGAGCGGGCAACATAAACATTATTGTTAGCGTCATACCAGGCAGGGATCCGATGTCCCCACCAGATCTGGCGACTAATACACCAGTCTTGAATATTTTCCATCCACTCGTAATACGTTTTGGTCCAATTCTCAGGAACAAATTCAATTTTACCTTCTTTAACGACTTTAATGGCATCGACCGCTAATGTTTTAGCATCGACAAACCATTGATCGGTTAAATAAGGTTCAATGATTTCCCCTGTTCGTTCGCTACGAGGCACTTTGAGGGTATGGGGCTCTACTTTTTCAAATAAATTCGCTTGCTCTAATTCTGCGACAATTCTTTCTCTTGCTGTAAAACGAGGTAAATTTTGGAAACGTTCGGGAGCATTGGTATTGATGATGGCATCTTCAGTGAAGATATTAATCATAGGCAATTGATGACGCTTACCGACTTCATAGTCATTGAAATCATGCGCAGGTGTGATTTTAACGCAACCGGTACCAAATTCGGGGTCAACAAAACTATCTGCAATAATAGGGATTAAGCGATCGGTTAATGGTAATTTAACTTTTTTGCCAATTAACGACTGATAACGTTCATCATCAGGGTGAACAGCAACGGCAACGTCACCCAATAACGTTTCAGGGCGTGTCGTTGCGACAATCAGATGTTGGTTACTATTTTCGATAGGATAACGAATATGCCATAAATTACCTGCTTCTTCTTGAGAAATCACTTCTAAATCAGAAACGGCTGTATGTAATTTCGGATCCCAATTCACCAGACGTTGTCCACGGTAAATCAGTTTTTCATCATAGAGACGAACGAACACTTCTTTAACAGCATCGGATAAACCTTGGTCCATCGTGAATCGTTCACGCGACCAATCAACCGAAGCACCTAAACGATGCATTTGTTTACAAATCGTATTGCCAGAATGATCTTTCCATTCCCATACTTTTTGGATAAATGCCTCGCGCCCAATATCATGCTTGTTGATACCCTGAGCATTTAACTGCCGTTCAACCACCATTTGAGTTGCGATCCCTGCGTGATCAGTACCACCTTGCCAAAGCGTTTTATAGCCTAGCATGCGATGATAACGAATGAGTGCATCCATGATGGTATCTTGGAATGCATGGCCCATATGTAATGTCCCCGTCACATTGGGAGGGGGTAACATAATACAATAAGCTTGCGTGCCTTCGCTTGGTTTAAAATAACCTGTTTGATTCCAATGATGATACCAACGTTTTTCTATTTCTAAGGGATGGTAAGTTTTGTCAATCGTCATAATATGTCCAATAAGTATTGCATCAATAAAGTAACGGGGCGTCCGGTGGCGCCTCGTTTGCTACCAGCATTCGTTGCGGTATTAGCGACATCTAAGTGTGCCCAAGGATATTTTTGGGTAAATTTTGCTAAAAAACAGCCTGCGACAACTGTTCGAGCCCCAATATCGCTAAAAGGAACATTAGAGATATCAGCAAATTCTGATTTTAAGGCTTCATGATATTCATCCCAAAGTGGCAGTTGCCATGCTCTGTCACCCGATTGCTGGCCAGCTTGCAAGAGGGATTTGGCTAATTCATCGTTGTTGCTCATTAAACCGCTGGCATAAGGGCCTAATGCTAACTGGCAGGCACCGGTCAGTGTGGCAATATCAATGACTGCTGCGGGTTGAAAACGCTCACTATAGGTTAATGCATCCGCTAAAATCAGGCGTCCTTCAGCATCGGTATTAAGAATTTCGACGGTTAAACCTGACATGCTTGTGACAATATCTTCAGGGCGAGTTGAATTAGCGCCAGGCATATTTTCACAAGATGGGATAACACCAATGAGGTTAAGCGGTAATTCCAGTTCAATCGCCGCTTGCATCACACCAAAAACGGTGGCTGCACCACACATATCATATTTCATGCCGACCATATGGGGTGGAACTTTAATCGAATTACCACCAGTGTCAAAAGTGATCCCTTTACCCACTAGCACAATCGGTTTAACCGATTTTTTAGCACCGCGATATTCGAGGGTAATTAATTTGGCAGGTGTTGTGCTGCCTTGCGTGACACTCAGCAGTAATCCCATACCTAATGCTTTCATTTCTTTTTCTTCTAAAATAGCACAGCTTACTATGTCTTTACCGTGCTGTTTTGCAAAATCCTTTGCTTGCTTTGCAAGATAAGAAGGATTGCAGACATTAGCAGGGACATTTGCCAGATCTTTGGTGAGTTTAATCCCATTTGCAATGGCAATACCTTGTTCACAAGCCTTTTCGCCAAGTAGCGCTTCTTTCTTATGCGCAACGTGAAAGGTCATTTGCTTCAATGAAAATATTTTTTTACTTTTGCTGCTTTTAAAATCATCGAAGCGATATTGGCTTGCGCGCAATGCCAGAATGCTTTGTTGAATTTTCCAGCCGATATCTCGATCTTTAACCTCGACTTCTGTTAAGAATGAAAGCACATCGCTGACGGGAATATCGTTTAAATAAAGGGCAACGCGAGCTACCAGATCACGAAAAGCAGATTCGGTCATAGTTTCTTTGCCTTGTCCTACTAATAAAATACGTCCAGCCGTGATGCCAGGTATATTTTGTAACAAGAGGAACCGACCAAATTTGCCTTCAAGCTCACCGCGTTTTAATAGTGACGTCAAATAGCCTTTACTGGCTTGGTTAATGATGTCAGCAGCTCTGCTTAAGCGACGGGGCTCACTGACAGCAACAATGATACAATCAGCGCGCTGTTTTTCTGGGTGAGCTGATTTGACATTAAAATCCATGTTGAATCCTCAAAGGTGAGATAGTTAACATTCTAACATATGTATAGATCCGCTATGGGTAATTTTACGATATTTTGGAGTGATTTGGATGTATCTATATCAATGTCCAAAATGAAACTTTGAAAGAGGCTGAATAGTGTCACTATCTATAAGCTGCTTAGCGTATAATGTACCCAAACGGGTAGGCCATCTGTGGTCACATTATAACTTAATTAACTAAATATGATGGTGCCAAAAATACGATGCTGTTAAGGCGTTATTTATTACGAGAAATTGCCATTACCTTTATAGCGGTGATAGCGATTATCTTGCTCATCGCAATTAGTAATAAATTTGTTAGGCTAATTGCTCAAGCTGCGGCTGGTAATATTGCGCCCAGCGTATTATTTCAAGTGATTCTTTTTCAAATTCCGGATCTGCTTGCCTTTCTTTTGCCTGTAGGGCTCTTTTTAGCCATATTGCTTTGCTATAGCCGCTTTTTTGCCGACAATGAAATTCCCGTTATGCTGGCTTGTGGTATTGGTTGGCAACGCCTACTCACGGTGAGTCTCTTGTTAGGGGTGATTGTCATGTTACTGTCAGGCACTTTAACGTGTTATTTCGGACCTAAAATTGCATTTCAGCGTGAGCAGCTTTTACACGAAGAAGGGCCATTATTGCTAATGCAAACGGTGACGCCTGGACGATTTCATGCCTTTCAGAAAGATAAATTGGTTTTTTATGTGACCGATATCAATTCTGATCGTTCACAGATGAAGCAAGTTTTTATTGCAGAACAACCTAAAGGCGATTTATCGGCCCACGAAACCTGGAGTTTATTAACAGCAGATGTCGGTAAAGTGGTTGTCAATGAGAATAATGGGCGTACCTATTTTAAGCTACAGAATGGGCGGCGTTACCATGGTACACCAGGTGAAACAGATTATAGTGTTTTAGCCTTTGATGAGTATGAACGTCTTTTAGAAGGGAGCACTTTAACCCCTGGGTTATTTTTTCATCGAACCATGCCAACGACCATGTTATGGGAGAATCCATCTCCGAGTAACATGGCTGAATTGCAATGGCGTTTGGCAGTGCCTTTATCCGCTCCTTTATTAGCATTATTGGCTGTGCCCCTCAGTCGGGTTCGACCACGACAAGGGCGCTTTGGTCAACTATTCACCGCCGTGATCTTTTGTATTATTTATTACAATTTACTCACCATCAGTAAACGTTGGATTGCAGGGGGCAAGTTGGCACCTGAGATTGGGTTGTGGTGGGTACATGGAATACTTTTTCTATTAGCGCTGTTTTTGTTAGGTAAAGCCTCGGGACGCATGAATCAGTGGTATCAATGGATTATTAAAAGATGAATAAAATATCTTGGTACCTTGCTAAAACCTTAATCGTCACTATTTTGCTTGCGATTCTCTTATTTGTGGGTTTGGAATTTGTCTTTTCATTTGTCAATGAAATGCGCCATGTAGGAACCGGTGATTACACAACGCAAAGCGCTATTTCTTATATTTTATTATCCTTACCTGCACAAATTGCCCAAGCATTCCCCATGTCGGCATTGGTTGGTACTTTATTAGGTTTGGGGCTATTGGCTTCTCGCAGCGAATTGATTGTGATGCGATCAGTGGGTTGGAGTATTGGCGATATTATCTGGGCTGTGATGAAATTAGCCTTAGTCTTGGTATTGTTTGTTTGGATGTTGGGTGAGTGGGTGGCGCCGATTACCGATAATATCGCCCATCACCAAAAAGCAACTGCCTTAAGCCAAGGCCAAGCATTAGCAACAACACAAGGAACCTGGTTGCGCGATGGGCATGCTTTTGTTCATATTCAATCAATTGAAGATAGCCATCATTTAACGGGTGTTACTCGTTATGAATTTAATGAACAGCAACAGCTCCAAAAAGCCAGCTTCGCAAAAACGGCTGAATATGATCATCACCATTGGGTGTTGCATGATATTCAAGAAACGGTATTTGGTGACGCGAATTTAATGAAAGCCCAGATTGAAAAACAAGATTGGGATAGCAATATTAAACCTGAAATATTTACCATCGTTGGTGTGAAAGATTTAGATGAATTATCTATCACGGGTTTGTGGAAGACGATTCGCTATAGGCAAGCAAACCATCTAGATGCCAAACCTTACTTGCTGGCATTTTGGCAAAAAATGATGCGCCCCTTTGCGACGGTAGTCATGATGTTTTTAGCCATTCCCTTTATTTTTGGCCCTTTGCGTTCAGCAACCATGGGACTTCGTATGCTGGTGGGAGTGATGATAGGGTTTGTTTTTTTCACTATTAACCAGCTTTTTGGCCCTCTGACGTTAGTCTATTCATTACCTCCCATCTTAGGGGCTAGTTTGCCTACCTTACTCTTTTTGGGTGGAGGTCTTTATCTGCTAAAAAGAACAGCCTAAAAACATCACTATGAGAGCCCAAGAATCATTGGGCTTCCATATGAATGGTTTATTTCCCCATACGATGTCTTTGGACATTTTCCTCTAATTCATGGTGCATCGTTTTTTTAATACATGAAGTTTTAGTATACAAAATAGCGGGTTCTAACATTTCCATTTTATCCTTTTCTGAAAAGGATAAATCTATTTTTACGCCGTAACGATTTAACTGTTCTTTCACAAAATCAGCTTCCAAAATAGCAGTTACTTCCCCAAGGCTGTGAAAGCCCGGTTCGATAAGATATGCCATAAATAACTTTATAATATTGTTGATATCCTCATTTAAAAGTTCCGTTGGCTCATTTTTATGTTCATCTAAATAGAGCAATAATATACCGACTAATGAACATGTTGTACCTGAAAGCGATTCAACAAATGGAATTTCTGAATGGTTTTTAAAATAATCAACCTCATTTTCACCTTCACTTTCCTCCATGTCCATGAAATCTTCTTGTCCTTTTGCATTATAATACGTCGCATCTGGATGCCGCATTTTTTTATTTTTTTTGTATAAAAAATCATAAAAATTGGGTGTTGTAGACTTCATGATGCCACGGTTGCGAGATTCGGCAGGTTCACTTTTTTGCGCGGTATACACCATTTTTGAATACATGGCCTGAGATGTTAATTTATCTTTAATTTCTTCTTTCATCGACTGAGTACTATTAGTAGCTTCAAAGCTGTGAATGTAACGTAATATGTTCATGGCTTCTTCATAGTTTCGGGCTTTAGGAAGTTTCTCCAAATTTTCCTTTGTATATTTTGAAGAAGCTTTCATTGTGTCGAGCATTTTATTAATACTATCATACGACTTCGTATTTTTTTTAATTACTTTTGCCAATAGGGTTTCAAAAAATCGACGATTATGATTATCATTTGGCGAGTCATTTAACGAAGCTTTTCGACTTATAGCAGTTTCTAATATTTTAGGATCCACTTTATTTTTTTTACTTATCAAGAATGAGATTAAAATTTCTTTAGCTTCTTGATAATTTAAACAGACATAAGATTTGAATGCTTGATTTAGTATGGATGATAATTCATCACTATTGACTCCTTCTACCTCTTGAGCGTATCCCATGAGGAGTAAAATAAACTCCGAACTATCTAATTTGTTTGCTTGTAATGCTGTGTAAAATTCTAAACTCATGATTGTCCCCAAAATGAATTTTTTAATATTAATATTTATAGGGAACTATTATATATAAAAAGTAATATAGGTAACTGTTATTAATACCTCTGGATTGCACCATTCGTAAGAAAATCACACGAAATTAGAACAATTTTTGTCATTGCTATGAGAATCCTAAATAGGGCATTCAATTGTCTGGTGTTGTTCTAATAACGTCATAAAAATGAAGTTTGAACTTAATGACTTATTGCTAGTCATATTTCTGTATAGCTAAAGGGTAATAAGTGATTCAAAATCATGAGCAAGTTTATTTCAATCTTGGGTTTGGCCAGCTTGATGTTGGGTGTGGTTGCACAGGCAAATACGCAAACTGCTAATCATTCGTTTACTTTAAATATACCTTCTCAATGCTGTGTTTTGGACTTACCGCTGAAGTATTGATGAAAAATATTAAAGTAAAATGCACAAAGATTTGCTTGTCACGCCAGAATTTTATGAAGAGCATTTTCAAAAAACCAAAGAGTATACTATTCATTCCTTGGGCTTAATCCTAGGTTATAGCGGACAAGCTGCCGTTGAGGTGTGTATCTTCGCTATTATGCGACAAAAGACAGTTTTTTTGGTATTCAAGTAGAAAGAACTTTGGCGCCTAATGCAAGGGGAACACAAGTACCTTTAGTAAAGGTAAAAAATGAATTACAAAGATTAATGAAATTAACTGATAAAACCTTCGTTATTAAATCCCGTCGTGATTTATAAATATTCGTGTAATGCCGCGATAATCTGAACTTGTTCCTTTGTTTAACAGTCACACCAATAATGAAATATCTATTTCATTTGTGGGGCAGTTTATGGCATTTAATGAAGGGCACCGGCAGATATTACAAGATGTCACTAATACGCACTGGTATAATGTTCGGGGGCAAGAAGATTGGCTTTGCTCTGATGAAATGAATTACCAACAAGCAACGGAAATGAAGGACGGATTTAGCCTCTCTTTGGGAGCGCAATTATTGCCTATCAATAATAACCCGGGTCATTTTAGAGTCGTGATACCTGCTCCAAACATAGCGAATTTGATGGATAGTCATCAAATGTTTTTCTTACCTTTACATCAGCAAATTAATAATGCAAAAAATGTCGAAGAGATAATTAGAATAATTGAACAATATCCAGGACAAATGTTTAGTAGTGGTGGACAACCCTTAGAGAAAGAACAGCAAATTGCTGCAATTAGAAATCAACAAAATCCCAATCCAAACTTTATGGGAAAAGTCACAAGCAAATATGGTTTAGAGCAAAAAGTTGCTAATTTAATTTACCAAGAAAATCAGCTTCAAATGCAAGCGCAAATGCAGCCTCAAGTACAACCTCAAGTACAACCTCCTGGGGAAGGGATGCTAAAAATCAGTGAAGCACAGTGGCGAGAAGCAGAAGCCTACTTTGCGCAAGATTTTTCAAGAAACCCGCATTTAGATCAAACCAAAATGAAAAAAGATAAGCGTGATCCTAATAGCCATTCATTCATTAAAGTAGGCAACGAAATTTATGCGATGGCAAGTAGGCAGTGCTTTGAAGAGGCTAAACACGCCAAATTGGGTGAGGGCGCCTTTGGTAAAGTCAAAGTAGTGCAAGCACGTAATGGTGATAATTTTGCAGTTAAAGTTGAGGGGCGAGGAATAAGAGGAGATAACGATGCTGAAACAAAAATAGGTAAGATGCTTGATTTTGTTAAGGGAGAGGCTGGGCGCACTTTGCAATATCAGAAAATGTTTAAAAACAAGCCAACAACAGAGAAACTTTATACGGTAATGCAGCTAAAAAAAGGCAATGAACTGTTTAAAGAACTCTATATTGATCCTAACGCACAGCAAAGAACGCATAAATTTAACGAAACCCAAAAATTAATTATTGCGCTTAAGGCATGCAGATCGATAGATGAATTGCATAAGATGGGCATTATCCATAGTGATATTAAACCAGAAAATTTCATATCGAATGTCAATGGTAATATGATTACAGTGGGTGCAATTGATTTTGGGCTTTCTAGCCTATTAAAGCCTGGACAACAATCCATTATTACGACTTCTCGCTATGGAACACCAGGCTATATTGCGCCAGAAATTGACATCGCAGAACTTAGGCAAGTAAATGGTCAATTAGGGCGATGGAGGGAATATTCGAAAGCATCCGATGTTTATGCATTAGGTGTCATGTTAAAAGACGATTTACAGCTGTCACCCAAAATTTATGAAGGAATGTTAAATAATAACCCCAATCAGAGACCACAACTAGCTGATGTGATGCAAGCACTGACTTCGCAATTAGCGAAGCAGAAAGGACTAGATGCTGAAGCTAGAAAAGTGCTTGCTGAATTTACTTCTAAAGCGCCAAATGTGTCTCCTAAGGGTTTAGGTAATATAGGAGAATTAATGAGTAATTTGCTTGCTAAAGATATAACGGCAGAATATGGCAAATTACGTAATGGTAAAGATGCAGGGGCAACAGGATGGGCTAGGGCACGTGCAAAAGATGTTGGAGGAATATTTACTGGCGCAGGTAAACAACGTGCCGAGCAAGTTTCTGATCTTGATCGAGCATTTAAAAAAATACAGGGAGAGAGTCTGACAGCAGAGCAAAAAGCTGAAGCAACCTATGGCTATCTTGTCAATTTACGGGATACTCTCACAGAAAAAACCACATTCAAATCTGCTTTAGCCCAAATGTGTGATCAATACATTAAACAGATTGAAACTTCCGTCGGGGAGCAGAAAACACGGCAAATGCAAACTAACCTAAATATATTCGAAAAAGCAAAAGAGCTGCAAAGGGAAATCCGTCCTATCGAAGACAAGCCTAATCAACAAGCAGGTAAAAAGGCAAAGCTTTAAGGTGATTTTTTCTTAGTAGGAAGCCTAATGACACGCGTCTTGCAAAATTTATCATGCAGTGCGCGTTTTTCTTTATCAAACAAACACCAAAGTAAACCAATCCCAGCGGGGACAAGACAGAGTGTGGCAATACAAAAGCGGATAAAAGCTTTTTTCCACGTCAACAGTTGGAGGTGTTCATCAACCACTTTCATTTTCCAAGCAAGCATACCTAAGGTTTGCCCTGCTTTTTTCCAGAACCAACTGACAAATAAACCGGTGCTGATAAATAAGTAAGCTAAGAATAGATTACGATGGGGTTGTAATGAGTCGCCATGATTCATAGCCAGCGCAAGGGCTGTGACTAAAATTAAAAAAGAAAAGACAATAAAGCCATCATAGACCAGAGCACCTAAGCGTCTTAGGAAGGTGGCATTAGGAAAATCATTTTCTATGTTGGTTTGATTGCTTTTCATGGCGTCTCTATAAGCTTGTTTACTTTCTTCGCGATAATAGCAGAAAATCGTGTAATAATAAATTATGGGTGAATGCATTTTAATAAGATCGCCAGGGAGGCACTTTGTCACATCATCAACGCAAAATAGCCGTGATAGGGTTAGGCTATGTCGGATTACCAGTAGCCGTTGCCTTTGGTCTAAAGACACCAGTTGTTGGTTATGACATTAACCCAAAGCGGATCAATGAACTGAATCGTGGCATGGATGTTAATGAAGAAGTGAGCTCGTTATTGCTTTCACAAGCCCAGTTATCATTGACTTACGATCCGTTACTTTTACAACATTGTGATTTTTACATTGTGACCGTTCCGACGCCTTCCGATGGTGCCCATAAACCCGATTTAAGCCATTTACAAAAAGCCTGTGAATTAGTGGGTTCACAGCTCAAACGCAATGATATTGTGGTCTTTGAATCAACGGTTTATCCGGGAGCGACTCAAGAAGTATGCATTCCTTTATTAGAGCATGCTTCAAAATTAAAGGCTGGGCTTGATTTCTCTGTAGGATATTCACCTGAACGGATTAATCCGGGTGATAAGATTCATACTTTTAGTAAGGTTACCAAGGTTGTTTCAGCATTAGATCCTGCAACCTTAGATACGATTAGTGAAGTCTATAGTTCAGTGATTGAAGCGGATGTCTATCGTGCGCCTGAAATTAAAGTAGCTGAGGCTGCTAAGGTAATTGAAAACACACAGCGCGATTTAAATATCGCTTTGATGAATGAATTAGCGATGATTTGTGAACGGATGCAGATCAATACCATGGATGTCATCAATGCTGCCAAAACGAAATGGAATTTTATGCCATTTCAACCTGGATTGGTTGGTGGGCATTGTATTGGTGTCGATCCCTATTATTTGACCTATAAGGCAAAACAATTAGGCTATCGTCCAGAAGTAATACTTGCTGGGCGACGAATTAACGATAGCATGGGTAAGTATATTGCTGATCAAACAGTTAAGCAGTTAATTCAACTGGGAAGTCGTGTAAAAGAAGCAAGAGTCGGTATTTTAGGATTAACCTTTAAAGAAAACTGCCGTGATCTGCGTAATTCTAAAGTCATTGAGGTCATCAATGAATTGCATTCCTTTGGTGTTGAGATTTTAGTTCACGATCCCATTGCTGATAAAGATGAGGCGCAAAAAGAATACGATATTGAACTGATGAATTGGGATGATATGGTAGATTTAGATGCCTTAGTCGTCTGTGTAGGACATCAATATTATAAAACACTTTCCGTTGACGATTTTTTAGATAAATTTAATGCAAATCGGTTATTGATGGATGTTAAATCCATTTTAAATAAAGATGATTTGCTGCATGCGGGCATTCAAGTCTGGCAACTTTAATAGATCCCCTCAAAATGTTCTTTTGCATTGATCCTGCATTGCAGGAATTTCTACGCTGCTCATTTACCCTCATGTAAACTGTGCTGCTCGAAATGCCTGCGCCATGGCTGAATTCAAAATGAGTATTTTTGAGGCACTTGAATAGGAGTCGGCTCTCTAGGTAGGCTTCTTTTTAGGAGCATCCGTTGACTGAGTTGTCACATCAGATTTATTAGTGGCTGCGCTTTGGTCGATGGATGAATGTTTATGTAAAATAGCGGGTGAGGAACTACCACTTATACTTGGACGAGCTTCTGGTTCATCATCGTCACTCCAATCAAGTTCTTCCTCTTCTTCTGGTGGTTGTACTACGGCTAATCGCGCAGATTGCAATTTTTGAGATAAATCTTCTATATTGCTAACGTCAATATCTTCTTCCCACTGTGCATTGCCATCACGACTCGTTTTAAGTGTTTCTAGCCCCTCATCTCTGGCGGTGATTATTGCAGTTTGAAGTTGTGAAATAAGAGAAGGTAATTCCTTAAGTTCATCTATAGCATTTTGTGCTATCAGGTTATATTCAAAATAGCTAAAGAGGAATAGCCTTTCCTGTTTCTGCTTTTCTTGTTTTGATACAACATCGAATATGGCATCATGCATGCCTTCAAATAGGCTTTTAGTTGACTTAGTTGCATGCTCAAGCTTTTTAGCATATTTAACACGTTGTTTGCTTAATTTTTGAAGTGAATCAACTAATTCAGTGTCACTAATGAGCTGGTTAAATTCGTTTAGATCAATTCCATTTGCTTTTGTTAAAATACCTTCCAGAGCGGTTTTGATAACCATAAATTTACCAATGAGCAACAGACGAAAATGATTTAGTTGTGCACTGAGAGTTGTTACTTCATTTGCCTGCGAAAATCGATTGCCAATTTCCTTACTATCTAAAAACTGATTCTCAAGAAAAAAATCATTATATAATTTTTGTGCTTTGACATTTTCGTGCGTATATCCCACGAGTAAATCTTTAAGATTTGTTAATGTGTGTTCGAATGTTAACATGTGCATTTGCTCTATAAAATCATGGTCTATTTAATACTTTGACTAAAGATACAGTACAAAATATCCCGGTTACTTCTATACTTTTACTAACCTATCACCAAACAGGTGATAAATCTAGCTAAAAATGGAACACCATAATACTTCATGGAGGAATCATGCTTCATGAGGAACTACTATGGAAAAATTAACGCCATTCGCTGAAGATAAAAAGCAAATTATTGAAAAAAGAATCGAACAAATATTAGGGTCATTTACGGATAATGAAGGAAAAAGTCATAACTATTTTGAAATAGTTAACCATGATCTTGAAGTTGTAAATCATTTGTTAGAACATCCTACTGGTGCAAGTGATTTTTATCAAAAAGCCTATAATAGTCAACAAGAATTCAATCAGGCGATGGATGTTGCAAAACAACGTTGGGAAAAAGGGAATAAAAAATTTGATATTGCTAAAACCGTGATGAAAGATTTATCAACCAGGAAAAAACACTATCTTGATGCGCTAGAACATTTGCGAGCAGCTGAAAATAAACAAAAAGAAATACAAGATTTTTTGGATGATAAAAATGAAGACGGCAAATTAAAGCCCGGAACGTCTTGGTGGCAGTTAAACCGTAAAGCAACAGAGCAAGATCATGCGGATGGAAACAGGCTCTACGAGCAGTTAAGAACAATCGCCAAAAAATTAGATATTGCTGATAAAGGGGAACGAGAAAAATTACTGGAACAAATACTGAATAGGCAACTATTGGATGATAAACAGAAGCCTAAAACATGGTTAATAGAACAAGCTGCACTATTTGATAAAAGAGATAATAAAAAACGGCAACTGATGCTGCAAGAGCTGTTTTCTCATATTGGAAAAAGAGCTGAGCGTTTGAAGCAACTACGGTTAGGGTGGCAATCGCAAGGCGTTTTTGTTCATTCTTCCACTGAAAATTTAATAAAAATCAAAAGAGAGATTAATAATTTTAAAGCATTACTGGATCATGTTTACAAATCTTTACCCACGACAAATGCACTAGCCATTGATAAGCAGATAAAAAAGCAACTCGAAGGAAATCGTGCAATTATAAATCGTTATCTACAACAGATTGAAGCTTCCGCTATTTGGCGCATTAGAGGAGCTGCACAATATGGAAATTTAAGACTTGATGATGCTTTATTTGTTTTAAAGAGAGAGATTGCGCAATCTGTATTTCAATTTGATGATAAAGCAACTTTAGAGAGTCTTGCTGATATTGTCTCAGTATCAGTTGAGTCACTTGGGCTGGGTAGTAGTTTTAAATGTTTTCAAGAGCTGCACCAACTACTATTGCGTTCAACCTATGCTAAAGAAAAGGAAATTTGGTTTAATTCTAAATGGGTTACCGATAGTGATAAACGAAACATTATTCCTGTGACGGTAAAATCTGGCGCTATTATCCCAAGCATTTTGTTATCTTATATACCAGAAAATAATTCTTACATTCCTGGAAACTGGCTAAGGTATTGGTTTTTTCGCACGAGTCAATCACTCAATGGTTTGGCAGGTTGGATGAGAAATCGATGGCTAGGAGATTCTTGCGAAACAGTTACGCTTATCAATGAAACTTATCGACATGTTGCTAATTTTGAAAAATCGATTAGTGAAGGCAGAGCGCAAAATAAAGCGCTTAATTTGTTACATATTGGACAATCGGCTGCCTTTTTAGATGCGCTTGAAATTACAGAATATATTGAAAATGAGAAAAGACGCGTTCAACATTTAATGGGCTCTTCAATATTATGGCGATTTTTAGGATGGGTGCCATTTTTAAAGTTCAATAAAAATATGGCATTTAAAGACGACTGGTTAAACGAATTAAATCGAGCACAGCGGGCGATTAACGAGAAGGCGACTAAAATTGCAGAGTACATGATGGAGGATTTTGAAGCATTGCTTTTAGATAGCATTGAACACAAATCTTTTTTAATGCCGGCTAATCTAATGAATAATATTGAACAGTTTATTAATCGTTATGGTAGTCAATCTGATTTGCAGCGTTTACAGAAGATATCTTCCCCAATGCATCTTGTCAGTCGTTTTCGTTTCTTATTGCCTGCGAATAACGGTGAATTATTTAGAAGCATCAATGAAGATCATGTCACCTCATTTTTGCGATTTACTGAAAAATATTGGAACGCTGAACAGCAACGTGCAACCAAGTTAATTGTAGGGATTATTACAAAAGAGCAGTTGCCTAAAAATGCTGATGAAGACCATGTTTTCTTTGAGCAAATAAAGTGTTTGCTGCCAGAACAGAGTTCTCAAGTCGCCTTCAATCAATTAATGCAAAAGATAGCACGAGAGTATGTTTTTGTTACAGGAGATAATGGTAATGATGATTGTTTTCATTTTCTTGAGCGTTTTGCTAGTAATGCTGCAAGAACATGGCAAGCCCATCGTGGTAATAATATGGATGAGAAATTTATATTTTTGAATAACTTACTTTCTGTTGCAAGACATCAAGAAAAAGATCTAACAACTCACGCTGTCCAAGAAATTGGTTCGACGCAATTCAAATTGCAAAACTATAATCGTTATATAAAAGATTTACAGCAAGAAAAAGATGATTCTGGAAGAATAGGGTTATTAAAAAAGCAAGCTCGACATTATGTCAATAAGTACTTGGGTGACAATCTGCATTATGCTGATTTGCTGTTTAACTTGGGCGAATTTCCTGATGATACGTTTATTATTCAATATTGCGAGAAACGTTTTTCTTGGATGGTTGAGCAAGAAAATTTGAATGCTGACATCATCAATAATGAAGCAGAAGAAAAATTTATTGCGAAGATTAAACAATATCCTGTTCTTGTTGATAAATTGGTGAAAATTGTTAATGAAAAAGCTATTGCTCAAGATCATCTCGGTGATTGGATATTGCAGTTTAATATTCCAAAATTGACTGCAGCTTATTTTGGTAAATGTTTTTATAAACATTTATCGGATAATCAATTTAAGCAAATATTAGAAGAAAGCGAATTTTATGGTGAGCTTTTACAGAATCCACGTTTTTCATATAAAATCTATCGTTGGCTTGCACAAAAAATGACCGAACTTGTTCAAGAGTCGAATTGGGAACAACTGTGTTCGCCTGATTTTTTCAATATCGTTGAAAAAATAGGAACTCTGGAAAATAAAGAAGCATATCGTTTATTAAGAATTAAGCATTTATTGCAATTAAACAATTCTAGCCTAACTGAAGCCTATATTTCCAAAATGGCGCAAGAACTGGGGGCAGCTGATTTACCTTTGAAAATGTTTACTTTACCTAATGGTAAGCGATTGCTTGGAGAAATGTTAACAGAACATTTGTCTATATTAGAGCAAAATAAAAGATGGGAGGGGCATGCGCAATATTTTGTTGAATTCTATTTACCAGAAGAAAATAAATCATTGCGGCATAATATTCGTTTGAAATGGCTGGCTGAATTTATCAGTAAGCCTCAAAGATTTTCCGGTATTTCATTTATTGAGCGCTCAACGCTTGATGGCAAATATCACTGTGATAATAAACAAATTCCTAATGACGAGATGAGCTTAACTGAATTTTATGGAGAAGAAAATATGTTCAAGGTGAGGGAACTTATAATGAACCGTCTTGATCTTTTTTCAGAAAACTTAAGCGATGAAATGATTCAGCTAATTAATGCTTACTACCGTGATCCTGCATTTAACTTACAAGATGACTGGCCATTATTTCGCAAAAAATGTGATTTGTTTCAAAGAGCACAGCGTCTTATCCATTGCTTTAAAAATAATCTTTTTATTGATGGTCTGACTCAGTTAGAGAATTTTTATGCAGAATTGCTTGGGATGCAAGCATTAGCAACAACAGAGCATGGGCGTTTGCATCAACAAATTGCTGTGTATCAGCAACAATTATTTAATCAGATATTAGCCATAGTTAAAGAGTCTTATAGTGAATTATTTATTAATCAACGACTGATTGATGATAAGTTAGCTAAAAGTGACTTGTCTGAACTAAAAAGGCAGCAAGACTTATTAACTGAGATGATAGCGAAATCCAATCTGCCGCACCCTTTTAAATATGAAATTGAAGAAATATCTGAACAGACACCACTTTGCATGACAAAGCTGAGAACATTTGTATCTAATATGAGTTTTGATAGGTTGCACTTGATTGCTTTTGATATAGATGATTTGCAAATGTATAGCAAAATACTAAATAAGAATGCTAAAGAATATTTGAAAGTGAAGATAAATACGTTAAAAGATTATTTGCCTGCTGACGACGCATTATTTAAAGCACTCACTGCTTGTTATCAGATTCTAAAAGGTGAATATAGCTCGAGGGCTTTGCAAAGAACCGATTTCAATCGGTTAATGAAATATCAGGCTACGCGCCAAGATTATCCTAGAATGGCACAAGAGATGGCTGATCGGTTAATTTTGGCTTTAAATGCCCATGAGGAATTGACTTATTTCCCGCTATTTAAAGAGGCACAGATATCCTATCAAAGTGCTTTTGTACAATATTTATCTTCTACGACAAAGCAACGAATGCTTGTCAGCATAAAAAATAAAATTGAATGGCTGATGATGAAGTCAGACCCTCATCAAGCGCAATATGCCAGAGTAGATTGGTTTAATCATGCAAAGCTACTGACGGGGCTCGTGCAAGCATCTTCTTCGCAAGGATCTGAAATAAAAGAGGTTGTTAATAGGTGGTGTGCCTCCTGTTTATCAGAGATTAATAAAAATCTTTATCCCCTATTAGAGAAATTTGAAGTCTCTAGCCGAACAAGCAAAAACTCAATGGCTGAATTAATAGCCACCAAGAATAACCAGCCTAGCCTTATCGATAAAGAGCAACAACTAATCAAATTATCTTTATTTATAAGAACGTTTGGTGACAAGAAGCACAAGGAACAACTTGACGAATTATTAAGAGAAGTCGCAAGACATCAACATCGTACCATCATGAAAGGCCTGAATGGTCCTATTATTGAACATTCGCTAGATTTTGCAGATAAGATACTTTCTACTGCGGGTTCTGAAAGTCAACGTGAGCAGTGTATGCAACTTGTCGATAAATGGAGTTTATATCGTCGCAAACCAGCTACCCAGGTTTTACAAACATTACGTGCAATGGCAGTCAATGATGCTTTGCTCAATTATATTCACTCATTTGAACGCACGCTTTATACCTACTTTGTTAAAAAGCATAATCTCCCTGACAACTTTCATGAAATGATGTCACAAAAAATGGAGGAATGGGGGGTAAAAGAGTGTTTGCTTGAGCCAGAGAGGATCTTAAAAAAACATCCTTTGACTGAGTTTCAAAACATTTTGTCCCAATTAGCCATAAGCCGTAGCCATCGATTTTTTTATAGTAAACCTTCGCTTAGCGATGGTCGTAAATTATTCGTTGCTTTTTGTTTGAATATACAAGCAAAGCAATTAACACGTTTATGGAAAAATCGTCAAACAAAACATGAAGATGAGGTAGCTACTTTTAATCCTGCCGATATTAGCGGATCATTGAGTAACTTAATTAAGCAAATGATCAAAAAATACGATATTGGTTGGGGAGATTTTAACAAAGGGGTATTTAAGGCGATTGCTAAAGATACCGACTATTTTGTTTCTTGGGCGAATGCTGCTCCAGAACAAAAAAGAGGTAGCTTGCGACTATGAGATTGAGTTGGTGCCGGAGGAGAGACTTGAACTCTCACGATGTTGCCATCACCAGATTTTGAGTCTGGCGCGTCTACCAGTTCCACCACTCCGGCCCAAAAGAGACGCGATTATAGCAAAGGAATCTCGGATAACAAAGCGCTTTTGCATGGCTGTCCTGTGTCTTGTTTGTATGGCTATCCTGCATCTTGCCCGGCGAGGCGCTTTTGCCATGACTGTCATTTGTCTTGTTTGTATGGCTGTCCTACGTCTTGCCCGGCGAAGCTTTAGCGAAGACGGGAGCTTTAGCATAGAGGCGAGCCTGCTCCGCCGTAGCTTTAGCGGAGGCGAGTTGCGTCATTGCGTCTAAAACGGTAGATTGCAAAACCAGATAAGTTTCTTATTTCCAAGAAATTTTTGTTAGTCTTATTAATTATTTTGGGTGAATCCATGCGTAACGCGCTATTAACTTTATTATTAGTCTCAACCTCATCTCTTTGTTATGCCGATGCAGCTGCAAGTGCCCAAGGCCCTGGTGTGATGGGTAACATCTTAATGTTAGGTGGATTCTTACTCATATTTTATTTTATGCTGATCCGTCCACAAAGTAAGCGAGCTAAAGAACATCAGGCTTTGGTATCAAATATTGCAAAAGATGATGAAGTCATCGTAAACGGTGGTATTCTGGGTAAAGTAACACGCATTACGGAGCAATTTTTAGTGATTGCAATTGCTGATGGCGTTGAAATGAAAGTACAAAAGCAAGCCGTATCAGCGTCATTACCCAAAGGAACGATCAAGAGTATCTAAGGAAAGAGGACACTATTATGCTTAATAAATATCCTGCTTGGAAATATTGGCTGTTGTTAGCCATATTGACAGTTGGACTCATTTATTCTGCGCCTAATCTTTTCGGTGAAGATCCGGCGGTACAGGTATTACCAAGTACGGGTCGTACCATCACAAAAGCCACTAAAGAACAAATTGAGAAAGCATTGGCTGAAGCTGAGATCCCGTTCAAATCAATTAAGCAAGAAAATGAAAGTTTATTGATTCGATTTAAGGACACACCGCAACAGATCAAGGCAAAAGATATTATCTATGACGAATTAGGTGACAATTATATTGTTGCCTTAAATCTTGCTCCGAAAACACCAGCTTGGTTGGAAGCATTGGGTGCTAAGCCTATGAAACTGGGTTTAGATTTGCGAGGTGGTGTTCACTTCTTGATGGAAGTGGATGTGGATTCAGCCATTACCAGGCGAATGGAAGGTTTTATTGGTGATATACGCACCGATCTTCGTGACGAGAAAATTCGTTATCGACAAATAGCACCATCAGGCAAAGAAGCCATTAATTTGTATTTTGATGATCGTGAAATGCTAAACAAAGCGTTAACGCATCTACAAAAAAGATTCGGAGATTTTGATTTCTTGCCACAAACCCAAGATGGCAAAATGCAGATTACTTGTCAGTTAAAACCCGCCGAACTGCAAAATATTCGCAACTATACGCTTGAGCAAACGCTAT
Source organism: Candidatus Berkiella aquae (assembly GCF_001431295.2). Classification (NCBI taxonomy): domain Bacteria; kingdom Pseudomonadati; phylum Pseudomonadota; class Gammaproteobacteria; order Candidatus Berkiellales; family Candidatus Berkiellaceae; genus Candidatus Berkiella; species Candidatus Berkiella aquae. Next base: position 1,370,182 of record NZ_LKAJ02000001.1, read on the forward strand.
CAACGCTACGAAATCGTGTCAACGAATTAGGCGTTGCGGAAGCGGTTGTACAGCGTCAAGGTGCAAATCATATTGTTGTTGAGCTACCTGGTATTCAAGATACAGCTCGTGCAAAAGATATCTTAGGTAAAACCGCCACATTAGAATTTCATTTGCATGCAAAAGAAGAAAGTGCAAAAGCGGTTCCTGGGCGACAAGCACCTCCTGGTACGAAGTGGTATTACGATAGAAATGGTCATCCTCAACTGTTGAAAAAACGCGTTATTCTAACGGGTGATTCAATAACGGGTGCTTCCGTTGGCGCCGATGATCGTTCAGGAAGGCCTGCCGTTCTTGTACGGGTTGGTGGCGCAGGACTCCCCCTCTTTAGAAAGACAACCATTGAAAACGTGGGTAATTTGTTAGCGGTTGTTTACATTGAAACGAAAACCGAGCAAGAAAATGTCGATGGCCAGATGGTTAAGAAAAATAAAACACTGGAAACATTGATTAGTATTGCAACAATTCAAAGTGCTTTAGGCAGTCAATTCCAAATAACGGGTTTTACGCTACCTGAAGCGCAGGATTTATCGTTGTTATTACGAGCTGGTGCACTGCCTGCTAGCATCCAAATTGTTGAAGAACGAACCGTCGGTCCAAGTCTGGGTCAAGAGAATATTCGTTTAGGGATCTTGTCTATCGAAGTAGGACTGGGTTTAGTTGTCATCGGCATGATGCTTTATTACAGCATTTTCGGGATTATCGCGAATTTAGCATTGCTCATTAACGTAGTGTTGCTGGTTGCTATCTTATCGGTAATGGGAGCTACGCTCACATTACCTGGTATGGCAGGTATCGTGTTAACCGTCGGTATGGCAGTTGATGCGAATGTGCTTATTTTTGAAAGAATTCGTGAAGAATTGCGGCATGGCATGTCGGTTCAAGCTGCCATTCATAGCGGCTTTGATCGCGCCTTAGCAACCATTATCGATTCTAACTTAACAACCTTAATCGTGGTGATCATCCTATTTTGTATTGGAACGGGGCCAATTAAAGGTTTTGCTGTAACCACTAGTATCGGTATTGTGACTTCAATGATCACAGCAGTGACCTGTACCAGAGCGATGGTGAATTTAGCTTATGGTCGTCGTTCAGTTAAACATTTGCCAATAGGGATTTAGCATGGAATTTTTTCATCGCGAAACCAATTTCGACTTTATGGGCATTCGTAAATGGACAGCGCTTTTATCAAGCATTGTGATGGTCGTTTCCCTTGGGTTGTTATTCGTGAAAGGTTTGAACTTCGGTTTGGATTTTACCGGGGGAACACAACTTGAGTTACGTTATGAGAATCCTGTAAATTTTGAAGATGTGCGAGAGCAGCTTGAAAAAGCAGGACTTCATGGCGCTAAAGTGACGCAATATGGTAGTGCTCGCGATATTTTAGTCAAAATATCTAATCGTAAAGATGTTTCAGAGCAGCAATTAGGGAAATTAGTGCTTGAGGCTTTAAAAGCCCATCAAGATAAAGTAGAGCTGCGACGTGTTGAGTTTGTTGGTTCTGAAGTCGGTGAAAACTTAGCTGAACAAGGTACGTTAGCGGTTGTCGTTTCGCTATTTGCGATGATGTTATATATCGCAGTGCGTTTTGAATATCGTTTTGGTATCAGTGCGGCTGTTGCATTAATGCACGATCCTATTTTAATTTTAGGGATCTTTTCCTATTTTCAAATTGATTTTGACTTGGCGGTACTAGCGGCCATTTTGGCAGTCATCGGTTACTCACTGAATGACACGATTGTTATTTATGATAGGGTTCGAGAGAATTTCCGCAAGGTTCGCAAAGGAACCCCCACTGAGATTATGAATCTTTCGATTAACCAAACCTTATCCCGAACGATTATGACATCCACCTTAACCTTGATTGTGGTGGTTGCTTTATATTTCTTGGGTGGTGAATCATTACGCGGTTTCTCGTTAGCCTTAATCATCGGTATTATTGTGGGAACTTATTCCTCGATATTTGTGGCAGGTGCTTTAGCATTAACAATGGGATTGAGCCGTGCTGATTTGGCATCGTCTAGCAAGAAAATTGTTGATGATATGCCTTAAGAGGTAGCTATGTTTCGTTTGATTTGGTCTATTGTTATTAGTTGTGTGTTGATAACGGTAGGCCAAACAGCCTACGCCCAAGATGCTTCTGAAAAACCTTTAATCGGGATCCTCTTAAATGATGGCGGCAAAGGGGGATATTCGCAATACCCCTGGTATGCCATGCGTAAAAATTACAGTGCGGTGATTGCAAAAATGGGAGGCGTTCCTGTTTTTATCGGTCACGATGTGACAGTTGCAGATGATTACCTTAATAGACTAGATGCTATTGTTTTACCGGGAGGGGATTTAGATTCACCTCCGTCGGCTCATAAAAAAAATCAAAACGCGACAGTAGATCCTAAACGCTATCCTCGAGAAGCCATTGAATTTAAACTGATTCAAGAAGCTTATCGTCGTGATATGCCGGTGCTTGGGATTTGCGCGGGGATGCAGAATATGAATGTGGCATTAGGCGGTACGCTGCATAATTTGAAAGCATCCGGCCAGACGAAAATGGAACATCGTCATGATAATCGTGAAAAAATCCAACATACGATTAAAGTTGAACCCAATTCTTTGCTTTATAAAGTGGTACAAAGCAAGCAATTTGGTGTTAACAGCAATCATCGTTCAGGGATTAATGAGTTAGCCTCAAGATATGTGGTGACTGCAAGAGCTCCTGATGGTGTCATAGAAGCCATAGAAGCGCAGAATAAAAGCTTTTTTATTGGTGTTATTTGGCATCCTGAGTATGTTCTAACACCGCAAGAGGAAAAATTATGGAAAGCATTTATTCAAGCTGCGGTAGTTTATAAAAAAGAGCATAAGAAATCATAGTTAAATTCTTCTCATCTTCGAATCACTCGCTTGTATCATTTTAAAGTCTTCAAAATGATACATTTCACTTTTGCATCACCTTCCACACATTGTATTAATGAAGTCTTTCTTAAGAGAATTTCAAGAAATTCAGAGCTTGTTAAAACATATGTCAGATAAAAGAGGGCATATGGTTGATGAATGACAATGGATAAGCAAAACCTGTAATTTTGTTACATTATCGATTTTCCTTACATTTACTAAAATGCATTTCATAAATTTTAATAAATGTGAAAGGAATAGATGAGATGATTAATTCTAACATTAGAGCGGCCCATGGTTTACCTTTAGTACGTGACAAAAATGGCGATGTTTGGGCCTATTTTGGCGTTGAAATACATGGAGGAAAAGAAGTGCTTTCAACTTTTGGTGGCTTAATAGACTCGACCGACCAATCCATTCATGATGGCTATCTAAGAGAATTAAGGGAAGAAAGTCTTGATATTTTAGGAAATTCTAAATTAGCACATCCCATTGATCAAAAACATTTAGAAAATGTAAATAAAACAAAATATATCGATGCAAAATCTTCGAGATTTTATATTATAAACTCAGATGAAACTTTTGATCCCAATAATGATCATTTTGCACAAGATTTTAAAGAAAAGCGTTATATTGGCGGAAAAAAGCGAAATGGTGGCAATCCAAAATTAAAACGTTGTGAAAGAGAAGTTCAAGCAGTAAGGCGCGTTAAAGTTGATGATCTTTTACAATATTTGAATAACCCAGCACAATTTCCCGCAGGTTTAGTAACAGTTGGCCGCAAGGGGACTAATAAAGCTCCACTTCCTTTGCGTAACCATACCCATAGCTGTTTAGCGAGAAATTCAGTACAAGATTTATTAAAAATTCAAAAAGAACAAATTTTAAAAAATCCTTTGCCTAATCAGGTGAATAATAATCCTCAGCCAAATGTTATCCCAGCAAATGTAAATGTTGTAATTAACAATCAATTACGAACAATCAACTCGATTAGAGAATCATTGTCACAGTTGTCATCCCTGAAGCCAGGGTCAATGGTTTGCTTTGATATTGATGATACGATTACTACTGCAGGCCCCAATAAAAAAATTGTAGAAAAAGAAATTTTGCAAGTCATTAATGCACTCAGAAAAAGAGGGGTTACCGTTATTGCGGTAACGGCACGGCCACCTATATTTAAAGGCAATCAAAGAATCGGTGAGCTTTTATTAAATAGTGCTGGTGTTAATTTAAAAGGGTCCCCAATAAAAGATGAACTTATTGAGTTTAATCCTGTAGAAAGCAATGGTGACCGCTCTCCTCTTCAGAAGGACCCACGATGTCTGTATGAAAATGGCATCCTGTATACAAGTAATGGCCATAAAGGACAAGCGCTATTACAATTATTAAACGCTAAAAACTTAAAACCTTCTCAAGTCGTTTTGTTTGACGATAAAAAGTATAATGTTGAACAGATGGCGGCTACTTGTAAAGAAAATAATCTTAATTTCCTAGGGTTTGAATATTTAGCTGCTGCGGATGCAAAATTAAAACAACACAATGCAAAAATTCATCAACCTATTCAAAATCCAAGCAAAACCTATACTGATAAATTAGTAGATTTTCTTAAAACGGATAGTTTTAAAGTTCAAAATGGTAAAAATTATTGTCATTTAGTCTTTAGTAACAGTGCTCAAGCAATCGCAGCTTGTAAGAAAATCAACAGTGCGGTCGGTTCTAACCATCATGTTTACAAGAAAAATGGTGGCTACGATGTTGCGTTAGATTTGAGAAAAAAGGAAGTTGAGAAATTGAGAAGCAAAATGTAGCAATCAAGAGGGCACACCTTTTATAACAAAAGGTTATAAAAGGTGCTAACTCAAAAAAATAAAATGAAGGACATCCAAAAGAATGAAGGACACTCAAAAGGACAGCCAAAACTGTATTAAGGACATCCAGAATCTTAAAGATATCCTGACACCAGCTATATTCTAATTATCTTCTGCTGGGCTTGCTAAAAATGAGTGTCCTTTTGAAATAAAAGGACACTCAAATAAATATAGTTATTCACCTTTGATAAAAGTACCTGCTTGAAGCTCTTGAAAGGCATTTTTGAGTTCTTCTTGTGAATTCATCACGATAGGACCATACCAAGCGATAGGCTCCTGAAGTGGTTTACCTGAAATGAGTAAAAATCGAACTGATTCGGTATCAGTTATTATATTTACTTTGGCTCCAGGACCATACAAAACAAGAGTGCCATTTTCACAAGCGCAAGGAGGCTCCATATCAAAGTAATTATCGCCATAAGCTTCATGCGAAAATGGTGATCGTTTTGGATCAAAATAGCCACGTCCATCAATCACATAAGCAAAAACAGTATGAGAAGCATCAATAGAATGGGTAAAAGCTTTCCCAGCTGGAATTTCCACATCTAAGAATTCTGGTTCAGACATCACATCTTTGACAGGTCCTGAAATACTATCCACTGTGCCACACACGATACGAATTTTAATTCCATCAGGGGTTGTGAGTACTGGAATATCGTTACGTTTTATTTCTTGATATCGAGGCGCCATCATTTTTGATTTTGCAGGTAAGTTTGCCCAAAGTTGAAAGCCAAGCATTTCACCTTTGCGATTGCCTTGTGGCATTTCTTGATGGATGATGCCGCTACCTGCTGTCATCCATTGAATATCACCTGCGCTAATCATTCCACGATTTCCTAAACTATCTCCATGTTCTACATCTCCATCTAAAACATAAGTAATAGTTTCGATTCCGCGGTGGGGATGCCAAGGAAAGCCTGCTTTATAATCACGAGGGTTTTCTGAGCGAAAATCATCCAGTAATAAAAAGGGATCTAATAATGGTAATTCTTGAAAGCCAAAGACGCGTTTCAGATGTACTCCTGCCCCTTCAATGGTAGGTTGGCTTTTCCATACTTTCTTAATGGCGCGAACGATTGTTTGTTCAGACATAGATCACCTATATGACTGTATTAATTTTCTTCGGGGATATTTATGCAGTAAATTCTTTTCACAATATAACTTAAAGAGTAGATCAAAGGACATCCAAAAATTGATTTGAAAAGTGTGCATTTAATCTGTATATTATGCATATCGCAGTAATTGAGGTTGTAAATGACGAGAGCACGTTCATCTCAAATCGATTTGAGCTCAACATCTTACTATCATTGTATGGCTCGTTGTGTCCGGCGTTCTTTTCTATGCGGATTAGATTTTGAAACAGGTCGTGATTATTCACATCGCAAATCATGGATAGTGTCTAGAATAAAATATTTAGCTAGCGTTTTTGCGATTAAGATTTGTGCTTATGCAGTGATGAGTAATCATTACCATCTCGTGTTATATGTCGATAGCTCAGCTATAAATCACTGGGGTGACGATGAAGTTCATGCTCGCTGGTCACAAATTTATCGTCAAGATGCACAATTACTAAGTATGTATTCCGCAAAAGAAGCAGAACATAAATTAGCGTTGTGGCGACAAAGATTAGGAGATATCAGCTGGTTTATGAGATGCTTGAATGAGCCCATCGCACGCCATGCTAATAAAGAAGATGCTAAAAAAGGACGTTTTTGGGAAGGCCGCTTTAAATCACAAGCTTTATTAGATGAAGGTGCTGTTTTAAGTGCTATGGTCTATGTTGATTTAAATCCTGTCAGAGCAAAAATAGCGCAGACCCCAGAAACGTCAGATTTCACTTCGATTCAAGAGCGAATAAAAAAGCTGTCAATGGAGTTGGAAAATAAGGAATTTGATAAATCTCTTGAAAAACAGTGTGATGAAACAAAACAGCCTGCTGATTTAATGGCCTTTGCCAATGGAGGGAAAAGTAGTAAAGCAAAAATTGACTTTCATTTAAGTGATTATCTTGAATTGATTGATACAACATCTCGTGTAATAAGAGAAGGCAAACGTGGTGCCGTTCCAGAAAAAATTGCCCCCATTCTCACTCGATTATATCTCAATCCTCAAACTTGGCTCAATATGCTTAATCATTTACAAAATGGATTTTCTTACGCTATAGGTAAGATGAATGCATTAGTCAAATATTGTCATCATTACCCTTCAACCACGACAAAAGGTATTAGGTTATCGCAGTCGGTTTATTTAGCGACAGCATAATAGCATCGTAAATTATCAAGTAAATCTTAATAAAATAGATTTCATTTTGTCTTTTATTATTAAAAGATGAAATTATCTGTTTATTAACCACATAAAAGCTATTTTTATTTAAAAATCATATTAAAGTTGGGTCATCAAAGTTGAATGATGAGCGAACTGAGGAATTTGGCTGTCTCCTGCGGCATTATGGTCTCCTGCGGCATTATGCAATTCGTAAGGTAAAGTTTTGAGTGTCCTGCAAACATCCTGCAAAAAGATGAGACACTAAAATAGTGTCTCGCTTTATTTATTTAGGCGTACAACCATACACAGGTGGTTCATAACAAGGTTGTGTATTAGGAATTAAAGAAGGAGTAGCTTGTATTGCATAATAAGGTGCATAGGTAGCATATCCATCGTGCACTGCATACGAAGAGGGAGTTTGAATTGGGGCATAAAAAGCATTAGGAGGAGGCTGATAATAAAAAGCTTGTAAACTTTCTAGCGTTCTCATTCGATTTGCTAAGAAACATGGCCAGAGTCCTTGCGTCAAAATGGATTTTAATTGATGAAAATTTGCCCTTTGTGCATCGGCATCCATTTCGCCTTCATAGAGAGAAAAATATTGTTCCAGCAAGGTAGTGACTGATTCATCAATCGCTTGATTGGTATAAACCCAATCTCCAGCATATTCCAACAAACGATTCTTTTCTAAAGCAGGCAGTAAAAAAATAGCTAATAAATACAGACGGTTTTGATGAGAGATTTTTTTGAGCGGATAATGATCAATTTGCGCCAAACATAGCTTCATAAAGTTAAATGAGAATGATTGATCGCTAAAATATTTTTGCCAGTCTGAACCCAGCGGTAAAGCAATTTCAGGAATTATCCCAGTATGATAACAGATATATAAATGCAAAACTGCACTGTCTCTTAGAAAGAGTTCAGAAAATTGAAATAAGAATTTGCTAAAAGGCAATTTTTTTAATTGTGATGATGTCGTGGTGATAGCATCATAAATCTTTCGTTCCCAATTGCGTTGTAAATGAGTCGATGTACGTATGGTTTTTAATAATCGACTGGGATCTTCCTTGAACGATTCTATTATATTAATGCCTGGCATTGCCATTAATATAGGTGCATGTAATAAATGAAAAACATTCATTGGATCCCATATTTGTCCGGTAATATCGGCAAATAATGCGTCTGTGGCGAGGAAGCGACTTTTTGAAAAAATTTTCAAATCGCATTGCTTGACTAAAGTAATAGTCGTTTTATGACCAATCGTATAAACAGGATAGTCTGTAATCAAAGGATTTTTTGTTGCCCATGGAAAAAGTGTGAGCAAGGTTTGCTCATCGCAGTCAGAGACTAAATCTACATCATGCCAGCGTTTGCCATTCAGCGTATCTCTAATATAACCACCATAAATGAAAACATTTTTATTTTTGGCTTTTATCAGAGACATAGCGTGCCCCACTTTGGGCGGGATACTTTTTAAGTAATATCCTATCCGACTATCAATAAGTGGTTCGAGTTCTTTATGTATGGTTAACGAATCTATAGCGCAAGTTAGCGCTTTGATATCGTTAGAAGTATCTAAAGTGACAGGTACAGTCACGGGTTTTGACGAAGAAGCAACATAAGCAGAGTTGGACGATATCTTTTCACGTGCAGGATTTTTGAGAACAGTAACTTTTTTCGGTATTTCTGCTGATACAGTCACGGTTTTTGGCGAAGAAGAAAAGCCAGTAGTACTAGGGGATGGTGAAACTTTGGTACTTGATTCAGAGGAAGTAACAGCTGCGGCGTAGCTAGTCGGTGGTTTTTCGCGAGCGGTATTGATGAGAATAGTCACTTTTTTAGGTAGCTCAGCAGTTTGACTTTTTACGGGTGATGAAGATGAAACAGTTGCTGTCAATACTTTGTTTTCTTTAGTATTAAGTGGTTGAGCTTTTTGGGTAGTAGGTAATGAATTAGATTGCCCTTTACTTTTAACAACGGGTTTATCGGTCGTTTTTGGGGGTAAAGGTTTGGGTTGAGGTTTACTTGCGCTTTTAACGGTTGTAGCAGTTCTCTCTTTTTTTGTAGGTTTGATAGGGCCGTTGTGTGATTTATTTTCACTTTTACTTGGTTGAGTGACAGCCTTGGTCTTTTTTAATTCAGGGGTACTGATTTGCACTTTGCTATCATTTGTAACAACCTTTGTGATTTCTTTTGTTTTTTTAACGGGCAATACTGGTTTGGTTTGTGAACAATTGTCACTCTCAGAAGCTTTGTCAATCGTTACTGTTGCTTGCGAAGAAGTTGTGGCTTGTGAATTATCTTGACGCTGATGATGGTTTGGTGTGGTAGTTGCGGCCATTTTTTTGGCAACCTTTTTCTTTTTAGGTTTTTGAGGACCTTCAATCCATTTGACAATATCTTCTGTTGAACTTTTCGCGATGGTGCAAGCATTTTGATAATTTTCAAGATTCATTGTTGCGGTTTCAATATAGCTTGCAGCGTATTTTTTTTCTAAAACATTAAAAAGACTCATGCGGATTTGATAGAGTGATTCCAATGCCAATGTATCATAAGCAGTTTGTGATACCCCTCGACAATCCAGAATGTAACGAAACCAATATCGCATCATGGTGACCATGCCTAACTGAAGTTGTGAATCTTCCTGATGATAAGCCGTAATGGCGTGCTGTATATCATCAGAGAATAAAATAGTAAAATGTTGAGGCGCTATATTTTCTGTTTGTGAAATAAATCTTTGAGCTCTTTCAATTAAAAAATCAACGGAAAGGGCTTTAGGCTCTATGGGCTTGCAATCAGCGATGCCAAAAGTTGCGTTATATTGAACAATTGTTTGATAAAGTGATTTAACAAAGATTTCAACGGAATTGTCAGGACGTTTTTGTCCTGCGGCAGAAATTTGAGATAAATGTAAAAAGGGTGTCATGAATTGAGTAGTAAGTTCTTTGGCACTTTTCTCAGGTGTTGTATAGAAAGACATTTTTGCTATAGCAAAATTGATGGTTTGATGTAATTCTTTAAAATGTACTTGAAATTCTTCGAATTCGCGCTTTCTATTAGCGATGAGACATGAACCTTCATTTGCTTGCATTTTACTTTGGATAAAGCGTAATGCATATTTTCTAAAATGCACCTGTGCTTTACTCATCAATGGATCAGTAGAAGATTTGCTATAAAAATCTGTAAAAACGGGGTTGCATTCCTGATAGATACTCAGTGCTTGATCGTAATATAGCTTCGCATCATTAAAAGCAAGATGTGCTTCAAAGTATTCTGGATCTAACTCAATTGAAGAAAACTGGAAACAAGTTTTTCCCAAACGTACATAATTTTCTATTAAACCAAGTTTAAGAATGGCTGCAATATCGTCATCTATTTTTACTTTACTATTTAAGAAACAGAGAATGACATTGCAGATTCTTAAAAGATCGATATTGTAATGTATCTCTTCTTTACTGATTTTAGAATCATTTGCTTGATAGAAATACATATTTAACTGACTAAATCCCAAGGCAACTTGCTTAAGATTCTGTGGATGGCTGAGTAATTCGTGAATACCAGGAAATTGTTCAAGCTCTATTTGAGCTTCTTCATGGCTTAGTGAGTATTGGCCGGTCGTTAATTCTTGAAGAAGCTTTACAAATGCACTTAATTGATTCGTTTGTCCTAGAAGTTGCGAGCGTTGTTCTTCATTGCCTTGGAGTAATTGGGAAATAAAATCGGAAGTGCCTTGGAGACTCATGGTAATACTCTGCCAATAGTATAAATTGCAAGAATTCTAACATGAGTTGGTAAGCTACGCATCTATTTGTCAGGATCACTAGTTTATTAGAGAATGTCGAGATTTGCTGTTCAGCTTGCTTCTTAGTGGTGGACTTGTTTACGGCAACGAATGCCAAGAGCAAATTTCTTGGTGTTCATGCCATTTATAATAAATATTATCAAAATACAATGGTTCTAGAGAACATGTATTTTATTAAGGATGATCAATTGAAGCTCTTCGTGTTAAATCCTTTCTTAAGTCTTTGATAGCATCAATAGCATCTTCTAATTTGCAATCATGTTTCAATTTTTTGAATATTTTATGTAATGGAGATTCCGAAAACAAACTTGTAATTGCTTTACAGGCTTCTACTATATCTTCATTTCTCGCTGCAGACTCTTCACCTAGCTCCTCAGCTTCTCCATAATCAATAAAAGTAACCTTCATTTGTGTTGGATCAATCATGATATTTCTATGATGCAGATCATTGTGTTTTATGTTGCTTCCAAATAAATGTTCAAGGGCTTTTAAAAAACTTAGAGCCAATTTGATTTCTTCCATAGAAGTCAAAGGATGGATTAGTGCCAACTCTTTGAAGCGAGCTAATGTCACACCTTCAACAATTTTAATGAAAAGATAGTTATGTTTAGGATCAATATATTGCCTATCCTCTAGTATCCCAGCCCATTTTGAGAATTTACATTCCGCTTTGAATTTAGTTAATTTGCCACGAAATTGATGTTTCATTAAATATAATTCATTATTTTCTAAATCTCTAGCAAGTTTGACGCGACCATAATTACCTTGATCAATTGTGCCGTGATAAAGAGAAAATAGACCTTTATTCTTCCCCGCGATGATTGAAAATTTTAAACTATCATTATCTCTTTTGATTTTTTTTTGCGCAGTTGAAAGTTCTTTTTTTAATCTATCTATTGTCTGTGAATCATAGGTTTCACTATTTTCATGTATTTCCTTATATAAAGGTTCCTCAGATAGAATTTTTGTCCAATCATGTTTTTGGTTGCATGTAAGCATAAATAATTATCACTCGCTTAGCGTAAAATAGATTCGAACCATGATAGGTAAGTGGGCTTCAAAATATTCTGGATCAAATTGATCGAATAAAGAAAACTGAAAGCAAGTTTTACTCAAACGTACTTAATTTTCTATTAAACCAGCCTAAGAAATCGCTGTCATACCGTTATCAATTTTTACTTTACTATTTGAAAAAACAGAGTATGACATTCAAAACGCATGAGAATACTCTGCAAACAATATTAATTGCAAGAATTCTAACCATAAGTTGGTAGGCTACGCATCTATTTGTCCAGATGCGTAGTTTTGCTGATTAGGGATTAAAATGTTGGCGGTAAAGTTCGAGCATTTGTTGATGAATTTTAGGTGGAGCAGCCAAAATACTCTTCGCATTGAGAAATTCAGGATTACCTTCAATGGTGGTAACCCAACCGCCAGCTTCTTGAATAAAAAGTGATCCTGCTGCAACATCCCATGGTTTTAAACCAAATTCCCAAAAACCATCGAGGCGTCCTGCTGCAACATAAGCCAGATCAAGTGCTGCTGCGCCTGCGCGGCGGATACCTGCACAATGAGGAATTAATGCTTTAAAGAAAGTCAGATATTGATCAAGATTACTGAATTCGCGAAAAGGAAAACCCGTACCGACCAGAGCTGAATCAATTTTCTCCAAATTGCTGACACGTAATCGACGACCATTCATTTGTACGCCTTGGCCACGTGTCGCGCTAAAAAGCTCATCGCGAATAGGATCGTAAACAACCCCATGTTGAATTTTATCGAGTTGTTTGACGCCGATAGAAACGCAAAATTGCGGGAATCCATGCAAAAAATTGGTCGTGCCATCTAAAGGATCGATGATCCATTGTGTTTCTTCATCACTGCCTTCAATAAGACCATACTCTTCGCCCAAAATAGTATGTTGGGGATAAGCACGTTTAATGGTATCGATGATAATTTCTTCAGCTGCCTTGTCGACTTGTGAAGCATAATCGTGATGACCTTTTTCAATCACAGTTAAGCTTTCAGCTGTATCTTGTGCTCGTAAGATCATTTTACCCGCTGAACGGGCTGCCTTAATGGCAATATTTACAATTGGATGCATGATTGGGGCCTTAATCTTAGTTTGGCGGCATTATACTCAAACACTGACTACCTTGCTATGATAAGTGTTTTTATAAAGCAGATTAACAAAGTGAACCAACCTATTTCTATCATTCTTTGCCAAACAAGTCATCCCGGGAATATTGGTGCTAGCGCTCGATCTATGAAAACTATGGCGTTGAAGCAATTAGTCTTAATTGAGCCAGCCATATTTCCAAGCAATGTTGCTGTGGAGCGAGCGAGTGGGGCAGATGACGTATTAGCCAATGCTAAAGTTTATGGTTCATTAAATGAGGGGGTTGCCAATTGCCAATGGTTATTTGGTACCAGTGCGCGCTCACGTGCTTTTCCTTGGCCGCAACTCACGCCATTTGAAGCCGCAGCTAAGATGTTAGAGTTAACAGCGACACAACAATCGGTTGGGATCTTATTTGGTAATGAGCAATCGGGTTTATCAAATGAGCAATTACAGCAATGTGATTTTCATATCGCTATCCCTGCTAATCCAGAGTACAGCTCTTTAAATTTAGGGAGTGCAGTACAAATTATTTGTTATGAAATTTATCAGGCTTGGCTTAAGCATAAGCAAGAGCCGACACTATCTGAAATGACTGTCCCAGCAATAGGACACAAAGCCAATCATGATGAAATCGCTGGGTTACTAGAGCATTTTGAAAAAGTGTCAGTTGAAATTGGCTTTCTTGATCCTAAACATCCCAAGAAGCTATTGCCGCGTTTAAAACGTCTTTTTGCAAAGGCTCAATTAGAGAAAGAAGAAGTTAATTTACTGCGTGGCTTCTTAAAATTAGCGAATTCCAAAAAGGACACCCAAATTTCTTAACTTTAAAAATAAAAATGGATGTCCTACAAGATAGGACACCCATTTTTTAATAAAGGACAGTCAAATTATGTAAAATATGACTATCCTAAAGTAGGTTGTCGAAGTAAAGTTAATTACTTGTTTACGAATTTTCGAGCTTTTGCTTCGTAGTGCTTCTTAACGTCAGAAATTTCACCTCTTGTGTGCGCATTTTCTAGTTTGCGCAATGATTTATATGCGTAGTGCCAGACTTGTTCACGATTGCCTTTTTCCGTACCCTTAGCTAATTTTTGAAAGTTGCCAAAAGAAGTTTTATTTTGCTTTTCTGTGCCAATTAGTTCATTTAATTCACGTGCTAATTGCTTATATGACTTTTCTTCTACAGAGTCTTCAATGCTAGAAGATTTTTTGCTAGCTGAGCTCTTTATTTTACTATCAGCAGATTTTGTTAAATCTACTAATTCTTTGGAATCAAGCGAATCAGCAGAGTATTGATCTGAATTTTCAGAACCAACGGAGTTTTCTTCTTGAAAAGAGTGATCAGATTCATCAGAACTTTCTGATTTTTCAGCTGTTATTTCTAAATCTGCTATCTCTTTGGACTCAAGCGAATCAGCGGAGTACTCAGCTGAATTTTCAGCACTAACTGAATTTTCTTCTTGATAAGTGTGATCAGATTCATCAGAACTCTCTGAATCAATGACGTTGGTCTGAGTGTTAGCTTCAGCGGCTGGCTGGGTTAAATAATTATAAGCTGTATTGATCATAGCAGCGCCAGCGGTAGCGATCCCTGTGGTTGTTGCGAGGGTAGCAATTGCTGTTAAGGGAGTAACAACAGCCGAGCCAAAACCCAACGTAAATCCTGCCCAGCCTAATCCGGCAAGTGCGCCAACAGCGGGTACGGTATAATTTGTCTGCTGTGTAGCTGGTTCATTATTAGTGCGCGCTTTTTTAGCAGGATTATTTAATTCTTCAGTAGGGCCTCGTTTCATAGTAACTCCAAAATAAGATTATCAAGGTGGAAAGTCAGTGATTATACTTACATTCTTCGAAGATGCACCTGTCAACATCGTCTACTTGTTGCCACTTGTCGCTGTTGTTCGTATAAGTTCGAACCTATAGAGTTTTTGCTTTATGTAAGTTCAAATTTATGAATTTAGCTTTCTAGGGGAGACTAATCTTGACTATTTTAGTCGGGTTAGGCATGCTGCGCTCAATTCTTGCAGGAATTGAGTGTTATGAAACTAACAACTAAGGGTCGTTATGCCGTCACAGCATTAGTCGACTTAGCAAGCCGTCATCAATCAGAGCCTATCAGTATTGCTGAAGTTGCTTTACGGCATCGTATTTCTGTCGCTTATCTTGAACGGTTAGCAGGGGTTATGCGTGCAAAAGGGCTGCTTAAAAGTGTACGTGGGCCCAAAGGCGGTTATGTCCTAGCCAAGCCTCCTGCACAAATTACGGTGGCTGATATCATTCAAGCTGTCGATGAAAAAATTGATACAACCCGTTGTCACGGGAAAGGTAATTGCCACGAAGGCACGATGTGCATCACCCATCACTTATGGGACAGGCTCAATCAAGAAATCTTTGATTTCCTAAAAAGTATCACCTTAAGCGAATTGATAAATGAACCTCATTTATTAGCACAAAAAAATAATACTTACCCCTTACAATGGCTTGGAGCGAATCATGCATAATGCAGTTTTACTTTCTAGCAATAATGAAATTCGCCAGCCTTGCAGCTTTGTATTAGCACAACAATTACTACGACAAGGACTAGCAAAAATTGTGCAATATTACCCTTTAACCGTAAAATTCAAGGGTAATTCGCAAGATGATGCGCCAGCAATGGTGCAAAATGGAGATACTCCCCCTAGGATGGATAGTAAAAAAAGTAGTCTGATAAGAGAATACCTTTAATGAAACAACTTTATTTTGATTATGCCGCAACAACGCCTCTCGATCCCCGTGTGATTGAAAAAATGGTTGATTGTCTGCAAGAAGATTATGGTAACCCAGCATCGCGTTCGCATGCTTATGGTTGGCGCGCAGAGCAGTTAGTAGAAGAAGCGCGTGAAGCGGTTGCTGCTTTAATCAATGCTGATTCCCGCGAAATAATTTGGACATCAGGCGCTACCGAATCGAATAATCTTGCGATTAAAGGGGCTGCTCAATTTTATCAACGCAAAGGTAAGCATATTATTACCAGCAAAATTGAGCACAAAGCGGTTCTTGATACTTGCCGACAATTAGAACGGGAAGGGTTTGAAGTAACTTATTTAGAGCCCAACAAGCAAGGGCTGATTGAAGTGGAAAGTATCGCAAATGCGATTCGAGAAGATACCGTTGTTGTCTCTATTATGCATGCCAATAATGAAATTGGTGTGATTCAAAATATTGAAGCGATTGGCAAATTAACTCGCGAGAAAGGTATTATTTTTCATGTCGATGCGGCACAAACTGCCGGTAAAATTCATATCGATATGCAAGCCAATGAAATTGATTTACTGTCTATTTCAGGTCATAAACTCTATGGGCCGAAGGGGATTGGCGCATTATTTGTGCGTCGTAAACCGCGTATTCGCTTAAATCCACAAATGCATGGTGGTGGACACGAAAGGGGTTTACGTTCAGGCACATTACCCACACACCAAATCGTCGGTATGGGCGAGGCTTGTAAAATTGCAAAAGCGGAATTAGAGCAAGAAGGAAAAAGAATTGCGCAATTACGCGATAGATTATGGCAAGGGCTAAGTGACATTGAGGAAGTTCATCTGAACGGGCATCCAACCAAGCGATTACCCGGGATTTTAAATCTGAGCATTAATTTCATCGAAGGTGAATCTTTGTTGATGGGCCTAAAAGATTTAGCACTCTCTTCTGGTTCAGCCTGCACTTCGGCTAGCTTGGAGCCTTCTTACGTACTACGAGCGTTAGGGTTAAATGATGAGTTAGCCCATAGTAGCTTACGCTTTTCGATGGGGCGTTTTAGTACCGAAGAAGAAGTCGATTATGCCATTAAGGCTGTGCGTAAAATCATTTCTCGTTTAAGAGAAATGTCTCCTTTATGGGATATGCACCAAGAAGGCATTGATTTAAATACAATTGAGTGGACAGCTCACTAATAACAAGGTGTTTTAGGTATGGCGTACAATGAAAAAGTAATAGATCACTATGAAAACCCACGTAATGTTGGCAATTTAGATAAAAATAGCCCCAATGTAGGTACGGGAATGGTGGGCGCGCCTGCTTGTGGCGATGTCATGAAGTTACAAATCGAAGTCGATGAAAATACGGGGCTCATTAAGAATGCCGTTTTTAAGACTTATGGGTGTGGTTCAGCGATTGCTTCAAGCTCTCTTGCAACCGAATGGTTAAAGGGGCGAACCTTAGAAGAAGCTGATAAAATAAAAAATACAGATATCGCACAAGAATTAAAGTTGCCGCCAGTGAAAATACACTGTTCTTTATTAGCTGAAGATGCCATTAAAGCCGCTGTAAAAGATTATCAGGCCAAGCAACTTGAGCGAGGCAGTTATGCAGAAGCTGAATAGTTTACCCAACAACGATCCTGGCTTGTCAGTGACTGAAGCGGCATTACAATATATTCGTCGCTCATTGCACAAAACAGAATCTGAATCACCCAAAGCGATTGGTATTCGTGTAGGTGTCAAAAAAGCGGGTTGCTCAGGCTATGAATACATTCTAGAAGCGGCATTTGCTGATAGCTTGAAATCACTTGATTATGTCTTTTCCTTTGATGATGTTTCAATCTTAATTGATAAAGAAATCTATTTGAAATTTTTCAAAGGTGGCACGATACTAGATTTTCGCAAGGAAGGGCTAAAACAGGGATTACAGTTTGAAAACCCCAATGTGGCACATCAATGTGGTTGTGGTGAAAGCTTTACTTTAGAAGATGAATCATAAGTGATTGATTTCGATTATTTTGCTCTTTTTGGTGTACCGCCTGTTTTTACACAAGATCTGGCTACTCTCAAAGCACGTTATCTGGAATTGCAACAAACCATGCATCCCGATAACTTTGTCAATGCTTTAGCGCACGAAAGGCAGCTAGCAATAAGCTATGCTGCTGCTGTTAATGAAGCCATCAAAATATTATCATGCCCTTTGCAACGAGCGATTTATTTACTCAAAATCAAGGGTGTTGACACGGAAAGTGAAACCGATACCCAAATGCCGATGGCGTTTTTAGCAGAACAAATGGAATTGCGAGAGCAGCTCATGGATGTTTCAGATGAGTCAGAACGTATTACCTTAGAAAATAAGATTAATGATGCGTGGCAAGCTTGTGAAAAAGGTTTAACACAAACACTCGATGCCACCCCAACCGATTTACCTGCTGCAAGATTATGGGTGCGAAAAATGCAATTTTACGCACGCTTACGTGAGGAAGTACAGCTATGTCTTTGTTAGAGATTAAGATGCCAGTTCTTAAGCAGCAAGAACGACTCGCAGTGGGTATCGATTTGGGTACTACGCATTCGTTGATAGCTTGTGATATTAAAGGTGAGGTCCAAATATTAACGGATGAAGCAGCAGAGGAACTTTTACCATCGGTTGTGCATTATCAGCAAGATGGTCAAACGTTAGTCGGTACTGCGGCCAAGGCATTATTTGCACAAGATCCCCATAACACGATTGTTTCGGTTAAACGTTTAATGGGAAAAAACCGAGAAGATATTCAGGCAAGTGGTATTTCCTTACCCTTAAAATGGGTGAATTCTCAAGCATTACAAGTTGAGACAGTAGCGGGTGCATTTTCCCCGGTTGAAATCTCAGCAGATATCTTAAAATCCTTAATTGCACGGGCAAAAAAAGTCGATGAGAAGATAACAGATGCGGTTATCACTGTTCCAGCTTATTTTGATGAAGCACAAAGACAAGCAACCAAAGATGCAGCGCGTCTTGCTGGTATTAACGTATTACGATTATTAAATGAACCCACCGCTGCGGCAATTGCCTATGGTTTAGATCAAGGCGCCCAAGGTTATTGCTTAGTCTATGACATGGGTGGTGGTACTTTTGATGTATCATTATTAAAACTCTCTCAAGGTGTTTTTGAAGTCCTGGCAACAGGAGGGGATACGCAGTTAGGGGGGGATGATGTTGATTCTGCGATTGCGAAGTGGTTGTTAGCTCAAGCACAATTATCAATCGATGCTTATCCTTTAGCGCTCGTTGCTGCGCGCAAAGCAAAAGAACAATTAACGACCGTATCAGCCGTAACGGTAAGTTTAGCAACTTGGCAAGGTGAATTATCGCGTACGCTATTAAATGAATGGATAGCACCTCTTATTGATAGAACTTTAATGCTATGCCAGCAAGTTTTAAAAGATGCGAGCCTCAAAATCAGTGATATTGATCAAGTGGTTTTAGTGGGTGGCTCAACCCGCATGCCACACCTTCGGGAAAGAGTGACCGATTTTTTTGCTCAAACACCGTTAACCAATATTGATCCCGATAGGGTGGTTGCGATAGGTGCTGCGATTCAAGCCAGTCAATTGGCAGGCAATCGTCGTGATAACAGTGTTTTACTCTTGGATGTTGTGCCCTTGTCATTAGGTATCGAGATGATGGGAGGCGTTGTTGAAAAAATCGTATTGCGTAATACCTCAATCCCTGCACAAGCAACGCAATTATTTACAACCTATCAAGATAATCAAACCGGTTTATCGTTACATGTCGTACAAGGTGAGCGTGAGCTGGCTAATGATTGTCGTTCGCTTGCGAAATTTGAATTGACGGGGATCCCTGCGATGCCTGCGGGCAAAGCCCGGATTGAAGTTATTTTTCGAGTCGATGCGGATGGGCTTTTACAAGTGGAAGCAAAAGAACAAAGCACTGGACAACGAAGCCAAATTACCGTGAAGCCAAGTTATGGTTTGACAGAAGATATGGTGAATGCCATTGTCGAAACCGCTATTGATTCAATGGATGAAGATAAACAAGCAAGAAAAGTACAAGAAAAAATCAATGAAGCGCAAGCGGTGTTGTTAAATCTTGAAAAAGCCTTGCAACAAGATGCGAGCTTGTTGTCAGCCAAGCATTATGAATCGCTTTGTCATGATATCAAAAGGCTACAAGATAGCATTCAAGCACGCCAACGTGATCGTATACAACAAACATTAAAGGAAATGGAACCTTTATTACAGTTGTTTGCAGAGCTAAGACTGAATGCCGCATTACGACAAGTTGTTGCAGGCAAACGAGTGAATGAATTGGATACCTTATTATCATGACCAAAGTGACCTTCTTACCGCATGAAACACTCTGCCCCCTGGGCAAAACGATTGAAGTTGAGCCTGGGCAATCCATTTTAGAAGCTGCTTTAGCGCATGATATTCAGATCGATCATGCTTGCGAAATGGCATGTGCTTGTACTACCTGTCATGTCATTGTTCGAAAAGGGTTTAATTCGCTTGAAGAAGCCTCAGAACGTGAAGAAGACTTACTGGATAAAGCATGGGGACTTGAAAGTGAGTCTCGGTTAAGTTGCCAAGCGATTGTCGAGGATAAAGAACTTGTTGTTGAAATCCCCAAATATTCTATTAATCAAGTTTCGGAGAACCGAAAGTGACATACCAATGGACCGACATTACGGCAATTGCTGAAGATTTGTTAGAGGCGCATCCTGGGGTTGATCCGCAAATGGTGCGATTTACCGATTTGCATCGATGGATCTGTGAATTACCGGATTTTCAAGATGATCCTAAGCGTAGTAATGAAAAAATTTTAGAAGCAATACAAGCCGCTTGGATAGCCGAGGCTACTTAGTTGTCTATTAAGCATAGGCCCTAGTATAATGTTCAGTCTTAAAAAATAATTAGTTGGAATAATAACCCGGAGATAATCATGGCAACAGAAAGAACACTTTCCATTATCAAACCCGATGCAGTCGCTAACAACAATATTGGTGAAATCATTGCGCGTTTTGAAAAATCAGGCCTTAAAGTGGTTGCTGCAAAAATGATGCATTTAACCACCGAACAAGCGGAAGGCTTTTATGAAGTTCATAAAGAACGTCCTTTCTTCAAAGATTTAGTTAAATTTATGATAAGTGGTCCCGTATTAGTACAAGTATTAGAAGGGACTAACGCAATTGCCGCTAATCGTGAAATCATGGGTGCAACCAATCCTAAAGATGCAGCGCCTGGCACTATCCGTGCTGATTTTGCTAAATCTATCGACGAAAATGCAGTGCATGGTTCAGATGCAGCTGATACTGCTGCAAGAGAAATTCGTTTCTTCTTTAATGACAACGAGATCTGTGAACGTGTCAGATAATATCGTAGTTAGCGACAAAGTTAACTTACTAGGGCTTTCGCAGAAAGCGCTAGTTGAATATTTTACAACCCTCGGTGAAAAATCGTTTCGAGCACAACAAGTGTTGAAATGGATTCACGCTGAGGGCGTGACGGATTTTGCTCAAATGACCAATTTGAGCAAATCGTTGCGCGCGCAGCTTAGCGAGCATTGCGAAGTTCGTGCCCCTGAAGTGATTAGTGAACATACCGCAAGCGATGGAACGCGCAAGTGGTTGTTCCGCGTCGATGGTGGTGGAGCGATTGAAACGGTTTATATTCCAGAGCCAGAGCGGGCAACACTGTGTGTTTCCTCCCAGGTAGGATGTGCCTTGAACTGCAGTTTCTGCCATACGGCACAGCAGGGATTTCAAAAGAATCTGACTTCCAGTGAAATTATTGGTCAGTTATGGCATGCCGTTACTCAGTTGCGTAAAGAAGGTGTTTTTAAAGCCATTAATCGTCCTATTACTAATGTTGTGATGATGGGGATGGGTGAACCACTCCTCAATTTTGACAATGTGGTGATGGCAATGGATTTGATGCTAGATGATTTGGCTTATGGCCTCTCTAAACGTCGCGTCACCTTAAGCACTTCCGGTGTTGTGCCTGCCATTGATAAATTACGTGAAGTCACTGATGTTGCTTTGGCGGTTTCTTTACATGCCCCCAATGATGAATTACGCACAGAATTAGTGCCAATTAACAAAAAATATCCCATTGTTGAATTATTAGCTGCTTGTAAGCGTTATTTACGCGATGACAAACGTCGCCGTATTACCATGGAATATGTCATGCTAGAAGGGGTGAATGATCAGCCCGAGCATGCTAAACAATTAATTCAGATTTTAAAAGATGTGCCTTCTAAGGTGAATTTAATTCCTTTTAACCCATTTAATGGCACGAAATATCAACGTTCATCGAATGAAGCCATTGTGCGATTTCAATCCATTTTGATGAATGCCGGTATTGTGACCTTAACCCGTAAAACCCGAGGCGATGATATTGACGCTGCTTGTGGTCAATTAGCGGGGCAGGTTAACGATAGAACCCAACGAAGTGCAAAATTTAAGCAACAATTAGCTAAAAATACTATTCCGATTGAAGTCATACATTCTTAGGAGTCTTTAAGATGAACCATGGAAAAGGTTTCGTGATTGCCGCAATCTGTTTGCTTGCGGCTTGCTCTACCACCGATGAGAAGACCCTGGCAGAAAATAGCCAAACGCCACCAAGCATGTATGATTTACCTGAAACGGTAGATTATATAAAAGCAGCCAAGCTTAATGTAGAACTTGGTTTAAATTACTTAAAACAAGAACAAATTGCTCGAGCAAAGGCAAAATTTTTACGTGCTAAAACCTTAGCGCCTAATTTGCCTGAAGTGCATTACTCTTATGGTTATTTTTTAGAATATGTGGGCGAGATTGAGGCGGCTGAAAAAGCCTATCAGAAAGCCGTGAGCCTGAATTCTAAGGGGGGCAATGAGCACAATAACTATGGCACATTTTTATGCCGCCAACATCATTACCGCAAAGCAGAGAAAGAATTCTTAAAAGCGATTGATGATCCGAATTATGCGAATACGGCAGAAGCTTTAGAAAATGCAGGTGTTTGTGTTAATCAGATCCCCGATGTTGCTAAAGCAACCGAGTATTTCGAAAAAGCGCTGCGTTATGATCAAAATCGTGCAACGGCTTTATTAGAATTAGCGATGATCCGCTATCAAGAAAGACAATATGCTCAAGCAAAAGAGTATCATCAACGTTATGCGCAAATTGCTAAACCCAATGCACGATTTTTATTATTAGGCATAGAATTAGCGAAAAGAAGCGGCGATAAAGATAAAATTGCTAGCTATCAATTATTGCTCAATAAGCAATTTCCTGAAGCCGTCGGCACTAAATTAGACCCGAATGCTAAATTAAGCAGTCAATTTTCAACGAATTTATCTTTAACTTAGGCTAACGCTTATTCGGCGGGCAGCTCTGCCCGCCCATCTAAAATGCATCGATCTCACTCTCCCTCATTGATATGTTAAATACCTGATTTAATCTAAAGCAGAGGTTTAACATGTCACAGGATTTGCTTAACACATTACAGAATATTCTAGAGCGTGATGTTGCACCTATCCCGGTTCCTGCCGCTAAGGACATCCATATTGAGGAAGAAACCATCGATATGCTATTAAATAGCATGGTAACAGCGAACGAAGCACTCACTTCTGAAGAAATTGATCATGCTGCGGTTGATGAGTTATTAAGTGATTTTGTTTTAGAAGATTAGTAAGAAATTTCCATTAGGCGGATATCTTCCGCCGCCCATCAATTTGATATAGTTAACTGAATATTCGATTGTTAAGCTACTCCTTGATTTATGATTTATAACAGATAATACAAGGGTAATTGAAATGTTAGGCGGTAACTCCACAGAAAATACAGAAGTAAAGGCAGAAACACAAGACGCTGTCACCGAAATCATCCAAGATAGTCCCTTTTATGGATTACCCAACGAAATACAGCTTTATATTCTGGAACAATTGATTAGCGATCCCGATTTTTTTAAGCATTTAACGAATTTCGCTCATGTTGCAAAGTGGCCTAATATTTTGACCAAAGACTTTAACTTATGGACAAAAATTGCACAGTATTGGTTTAATCCAGAAAATCCACGCCGAAAGGATAAATATAATTTTTTCAGTAATGCGTTAGCAGGTATCGTATCGGTTAATAATGCTTCAACCCTAGAACTTGCGCTGACAAATCTAGCAGAATTTGATTATCCACATTATATCGGAAGTGCACTCGAAGGCGCTTGTAAAGCGGGTAATGCATCATTAGCAACATTGCTATTAACAAATCTTCTTACCAAAAAGCAACATACACGTGATCTTTTGATTCAAAATGCTTGTAAAGTAGCTTTAGCAAATAAACACTGGCCTATAGTTGCATTATTGGCACAAACTGATGATTGCCGGAAAAATGCTGAATTAATGCGTGAAATATCGACACAAGCGGCTGCTAATAATCAAGGTGAATTAGTGGAACAAATGCTTAAACAGGATTTAGAAAAATTGAGATTAACTGACAAATTAGCGATGGTGCGTGAGCCAGGTTTTGCCGCAACCGGACTGGATTTGACCGATCTCTTCGCTAACAATCACTGGATAATCCGTACACCGTTATGTTTTGCTCTGCGTCAATTAGGTTATCAAACGACGCCTTCGGTAATTAGCGAAGAAGTGACTGCTGAAGTTGACGTTGATGTCGTTGCCGATTTGTTAAGCGATTTAAACCTGGAAGAAGAAACGCCGACATTTATTGTGTCTAATCTTGCACAAGTAGCTGAAAATGAACGAGCAGATACGTTATCGATAGATGAGCCACCAGTGAAATCGACGTTGACGCAACGTTTGTAAGGCTAGCGAATCTCCTCGCTGCCGCGAGGAGATTCCACCGATGCTGCAGCAAGTAGCATTCCTGTGTTTTGCAGGCCGTTTCTGCGTATTGTTTGATTCAATGAATCAATAGTGGTATAGATATACTCGTTTATACACGACTAACAAGGAGTGTGTTATGGGAGCATCAGGCCCTATCCCGCACGAGAAAAAAGCCACAACGACATCGGATATGATTGGCACGTTTGCAGCGGCCTTCGCTAAATTAACTCTTTCCCAGCCTCCTGATGTTGTTGCAACCAATGCATCGCTTGGCAAAGATAAATTTTTGAAATTTAAAACAGAATTATCTGAAGCAAAATGGTTACAAAAAGTTCGTATATTATACAGCGGTTCAATTGTTGAATTAATGAAAAAATTGCCCTCAAATAGTTATCGCTATCCAATGCAACGAGCCACACAGTCTTATTTTAACGAGCATTATCAGCAAAGATTATGTGAATTATTTGGAGAGCATGCGGATGTTGCTAGTGCGAGCCTTTCGGGGGGCGTGACAGCCATCTTCGAACCTTGTATCACCCATCCGTTAGACACTGTCGTGATTAATCAACAAGTTCATCGCTTATCGATTGCGCAAACATTTCGTGCTTTATCATTGCGTGATTATTATCGAGGCGCAGCCGTAACCGGGCTAGTCCGGAATTTACCTGCTGGTGTTACCTTATTTGGTGGTGCTGCCTGGTTCAATCAGATGCTGGATAATCAAGATAAACAAAGCAATCAGAAAAATATAGCCGCTAAAATTGGCGCGGGATTTCTGAGTACCTTGGCGTCACAACCGGGAGATGTACTGAAAGCCAATATGCAAACACATCGATGGACATTCGTTCAAACGGTAAAGAATGTCCCTTTTAAACAATTATTTACTAATGGCGCCAATTTTCGTTTAGTCAGCGGTGGGTTAAAAGCAGGTGTGAGTTACCTTTTAGTCGAAAAGGCAATGGAGATTTCAGCGCAATTCTTTGGCGAAGAGGCGCCATTACCGACAAAAAGAAGACATTCTGTCTAACTAATGTCTTCTCACGATGGTTCCTAAAGCTAACGCTTCTTATGCCCGTTTCCATTGCCATTACTCGAGTCAGGAGATTCATCCTCTTCTGGCTCGATAAATAGGCTTAGCGCATAGACCTCTGCTAATTCATGTGCAGCGCGTTGCGTAATTTCGACAATGACTCGCTGGGTCATGGGTACCGTCGTTATTTTGGCAATTTCGTTATCTCTCAAATCAACTTGGCTTTTAATGACACTCAAGATTTCATGACATTGTGCGCGAGTAATACCATCTTGTTTGTTTTCAAGCTGAATAGGAAATTTTTCATTGTCCTGCACATATGCCAGCTTGATTCCAGTTTGGTCTTTAACTTCTTGAAAAAAAGCATTGAGAGGCTTTGGATCAAAACGGTGAGACATTGCTAGTCTAAAGTCCTTATTAATTATTACCTACTACCTATCTTATCGTATTTTACTGCATTTTCTGAATGCCTTATTAAAGATTGTAGTTGATTTGCCGAAAAAACGGGTGGGATAGGATGATAAAGGAGACAGCGCTTGAAGCGGAGGCGAAGAGCACTGTATAAAAGTCATGAAAGATAAATATTGTTTACCGTTGATTGTGCTCGTTTCAACAAGTCTTTTGGTGGGTTGCCAATCGATGGGGGGTAGCAATCGGGAAGCAGCAGGGACCGTTATCGGTGGGGCGGGTGGCGCATTTATTGGCTCGCAATTTGGCCAAGGGGCCGGTCGATGGGCAGGCGGAGCCGTCGGTTTTATTGCCGGTGCTGTAGCGGGTAATGCGATTGGACGCTACCTTGATGAGTCAGATAATAGAGAAGCGAGGAATGCTTTTCGGGCAGCGTCATGTGCACCGGTGGGTGAAACCGTTTATTGGGAAAATGGTCGCACAGGCCATTGGGGCTGGTATCAACCTCGGGCAGATGGTCATTCTCGTTATGGCAACTATTGTCGGGAATTTGCCATGAAGGCTAATATCAATGGACGCTCAGAAAGGGTCTATGGAACGGCTTGCCGTCGCCCAAATGGGACTTGGTATGAGCTCTAAATTAGAAAGTTAATCAACATATATTTAGCGATTTATTCGTTTTCAGCAGGTATTTTTAGCAGCAGAACGGCTTAGTTGTCGCACTTGTGACCGGTTCTTGATAAAGTAAAGCCCCCGATTTATCAAGAACTACCAAGGAGCTGTTCTGCCATGTCACTAGGCCTAAAAGTCGTCAAAGGAATGAAGGATACTTTGCCGCAAGAAATCGCGGCTTGGCACTACGTGGAATCCCAATTTCGCTCCCTGGTCCAATCTTACGGTTACCAAGAAATTCGCATGCCCATTTTAGAGCAGACAGAGCTCTTTAAACGCGCTATTGGTGAAGTAACGGATATTGTAGAAAAGGAAATGTACACCTTTTTAGATAAAGGGGGAGAAACACTCACTTTACGGCCTGAAAGCACAGCTCAAACAGTTCGCGCGGTCTTAGAAAATAACCTCATTCGTAATCAATCTCAGCGATTATGGTATTATGGTCCAATGTTTAGACGGGAAAATCCGCAAAAGGGACGCTATCGCCAATTCCATCAATTTGGAGTCGAAGCTTTTGCCTTAGAAGGTCCTGATGTCGACGCTGAACAGATTTTGATGATGGCCAGACTTTGGCGTCAAGTGGGATTAGATAAAAAGATAGCTTTGCAACTAAATTCTCTTGGGCTCGCCTCTGAGAGAGCCACTTATCGCCAAGCATTGGTAGACTATTTTAGAACCCGTTATGACATGCTGGATGAAGACAGTAAACGTCGCTTAGAAAGCAATCCACTGAGAATCTTAGATAGCAAAAATCCTGCAATGCAGCCCTTAATAACTGAGGCTCCGATCCTTTTAGACTATCTAGGGGAAGAATCGCTGGCGCACTTTACGCAGCTACAAAGCTTATTAAAAGCCTCCCATATTACTTTTGAAGTGAATCCACGATTAGTTCGGGGATTAGATTACTACACTCATACGGTTTACGAATGGGTTACAACGGAACTCGGTTCACAAGGGACCGTTTGTGCAGGTGGTCGTTATAATGATCTGGTTAGCCAAATGGGCGGGCCTGCAACGCAAGGGGTGGGTTTTGCAATGGGGGTGGAACGCCTCATCATGTTACTGCTCGATAACCAATTAATCCCTCATCATGACTCCGTTGATGTTTATTGTGTTGCCGAAGGGGATTTAGCACAGCAACAAGTAATGGTTGTCGCCGAGCAATTGCGAGATGCGCTACCACAGCTATCCTTTTTAATGAATTGTGGGGGCGGTAGCTTTAAAAGCCAATTTAAAAAAGCAGATAAAAGTGGTGCATCGTTTGCACTGATTTTAGGTGAAGAAGAAGTCAAGAACCAAACCTTGAGTATTAAAGCGTTGCGTGAAGAAATGCCGCAACAAACACTCAACTTGGCACAGGCCATCGAATTTTTTAAAGCACATATTAAAAGGGGATAAGTCAACATGGAAGCTTACGCAACAGAAGAACAACAACTCGAAGCCGTTAAACAGTGGTTTAAAAAACATGGCAATCGATTGACTTGGGCTCTCATTATTGTTTTGGGGATGATTGCAGGTGGACGTTACTGGTTTCATCATCAATCGGTTGTTGCCAATCAGGCCTCAGATAATTATGCCTTGATGATATCGGCACTTGAGCAAAATGATCAAACCACGTTAAAAAGCAAAGCAGAATTATTAATTAAAGATTACCCACAATCTCCCTATGCTTCATTAGCGGCTTTGGTTGTTGCACACCAGGCAGTCAAAGAAGGAGATTTTAAAAATGCTCAAGAAGGCTACAAATGGGTGCTCGATTATAGCAAACAGGCAGATTTTCAAGCATTAGCACGCGCCAGATTAATGCGGTTACTCATTGCTGAAAATAAAGCGGATGAGGCATTAGCGTTATTTGATGAGCAAAAAGCGCGCGCTTTTTTACCCCTGATGGCAGAAATGAAAGGCGATATTTTATTGAAGAAAAATGATGTTAAAGGCGCCGTTAGCGCTTATCAATTAGCATTAAAATCCGCAAAAGAAGAAGGCATGGTAGGCCCCTTGTTAAAAGTAAAATTAGAAGATCTGGGGATTTCCGTAGAAGATAAGAAGGCAGAGAAATCATGATGAAAGCAATATTAAAAGGGTTTAGCGTCGTTGCAGTAAGCAGCCTTTTATTGCAAACGGTAGGGTGTGGTCAAAGCCCTGTCCGTAACCCCTTTGCTGGGCGCCAAGAGCCTAAAGTAGGTGCATTACCTGAACTATCACAAGCAAGAATGGCGCCAGAAGCGAGCATTGCTTGGACCAATACGAGTCTGTCAAAACAGGAATACTTTACAAAGCTAAGGCCTTTTATTAGTGAGCAAACGCTTTATGGTGCCGATCACAGTGGTAAAGTTGTTGCTTTAGACATTCAAAATGGCAAAAAGCTATGGAGTGTTAATACCGGTAGAAAATGGATAGCGGGCCCAACACTTTGTAACAACCAATTATTGTTAACCACCAAAGATGCGATGGTTGTCGCACTGGATCCTAATAGTGGTCATACTTTGTGGGAGACGAAAGTGTCCAGTGAAGTATTAGCACCACCCAGTGGCGGAAAAGACATTGTGCTTGTGCATGCTATCGATGGTTCAGTCACTGCATTAGAAGCAAAAGCTGGAAAATCACTCTGGCGGGTAGATCAATCCTCCGTGCCTTCTTTAACGTTACGTTACAGCAGTTCTCCTGTTGTCAATGGCAATACGGTATTGGTTGGTTTTGCCACCGGCAAATTACAAGCATTTGATATCAATAGTGGTTTAATGGAATGGGAAAGAAGCATTACACAGCCACGCGGTCGTTCCGAATTACAACGAATGGTCGATATTAGCGCCGATCCTATCATTGTTGGAAATACTGCATTTGCTATCAATTATCAAGGAAAACTCGCGGCAGTGAATGTGCAATCAGGTAATTTATTATGGGAACGTGAGCTCTCATCTTATCAAAATATTGCAGCCGATCAACACTATGTTTATGTCACCGATACAAGCCATAATCTGTGGGCCATTGAACAAGAAACCGGTAAAACCTCTTGGAAACAAGATGCATTACATGATCGCTACATAACAGGCCCCGCTGTGGTAAAGGGGAATGTGGTGGTTGCTGACAGAGGCGGCTACTTACACTTTGTTGATAGTCGTGATGGGCATTTATTAAATCGTTTAAACGTTAAAGGCAAGTATTATCAAGAACCGGTTAGCCATGCGAATGGCGTTTGGGTTCATGCACAAAATGGTAAAATTGCCGCTGTTCAGTTAAAAGATGGGAGTACGGGATGATACCGTTAATTGCTATTGTCGGGCGCCCCAACGTTGGGAAATCCACTTTATTCAATTGTTTAACGCAATCGCGTCAAGCCTTGGTGATGGACCAGCCTGGTGTTACTCGAGATAGACAATGTGGCCATGGTGAATGGAATGGTCAATCGTACTTGCTAGTTGATACTGGAGGTATTGGTGAAAATGATGATTCGCAAGATCTGATTGATAAAGCCGCGCATCAACAATCCTTGCAGGCATTGCAAGAAGCACACGTCATTATGTTTGTAGTTGATGCTCGTCAAGGATTTACGCCAGTTGATGCAGAACTCGCTAAAATATTGCGCAAACAATCAAAACCTGTTGTTTTAGTGATCAATAAAGTTGATGGTTTACAAATTGATGTCGCCAGTGCCGAATTTTATCGCAGTGGCTTTAAGCATCAAGTTGAAACTGCAGCGAGTCATAATCGGGGTATTCCTACATTAATAGAAACCGCTTTTTCATTAATTCCAGAAATGAGCGAAGAGTCTGAAATGGCTCCCGCATTGGAAGACGGGCCTAAGATTGCGATTATTGGCCGTCCGAATGTGGGGAAATCCACTTTAGTGAATCGTTTATTGGGTGAAGAGCGCGTTATTGTTTGTGATAGACCGGGTACGACGCGAGATAGTATTTATGTCCCCTTAGAGCGAATGGGCAAACATTATACATTAATCGATACCGCTGGCGTGCGTCGAAAAAGTACCATCACGGATACCTTAGAAAAATTCTCTGTGATCAAAACCTTCCAAGCTATCAAAGATGCGCATGTCGTTGTCATGGTATTTGATGCAAAATTAGGGTTAACCGATCAAGATCTAACCTTATTAGATTTTGCGATTCAGGAAGGTCGCGGTTTAATTATCTGCGCCAATAAATGGGATGGTTTACAAACCGAAGATAAAGAGCAAGTTAAAAAGCAATTAGTTTACCGTTTGAAATTTGCTCATTTTGCGCCACGTCATTTTATTTCTGCTTTACATGGTTCGGGTGTTGGTAATTTATTTCCATTGATTGATCAGGTTTTTGAAAGTGTTAATACTGAATTATCAACGACGGATTTATCAGATATTTTACAAAGAGCGATTCGTTCCCATGAGCCGCCTTTAGTGAAAGGCCGTCGTATTAAATTACGATATGCGCATTGTGGGGGACACAACCCCTTAAAAGTGGTTATTCATGGTAATCAAACGGAAGAGCTGCCACAAAGTTACCAACGTTATCTAGCTAAGTTTTTTATGAAAACCCTGCGTTTAACAGGAACCCCTGTCAAAATTATTTGTAAAACCGGTGAAAATCCTTATCAGGGTAAACGTAATACGTTAACGCCAAGACAAATGAAAAAGCGTGAACGATTAATGGATTTTGTTAAAAAACAGGCAAAAAAGCGTAAAAGACGAGATAAAGCCTAATATAATAAGCCACCCGATGTTTGGATTATTACGAACATTCAAACATTGGGTGTTAAATACCTTACTTGCAAATCATTACAATTTAGTTATGATGTCTACTATTTACCTTTTAAAGAAGAAGTAGGCATAAAATGCAAACTGGCCCGAAAAATACTCCTAATTCAGTCATCCCTCTTGAGTATATCCCCGAAATTTTCAGAAAAATCTCCAAAAAATTAAAACTCCTACAAAAAGAATTAAAAGATGCATTTGAATTTCCCGCTTTTTTATCTATTGAACATGAAGAAAAAACCTGGCAGATCATGTTAGCAAGAAAAGAAGGTGTATCAGGCAAAAAAGTTAAAAAATCGGACTTTGATTATTATGCGATTGATGATAGCCAATCTTTAGGGAAGGGCTCACAAGGGGAAGTGTTAGTCGCTGAAAATATTGAAACACAAGTATTTGCGGCAGTGAAGGTACAAAGAAATAATTCTCCCTCATTTACAGATGATTTAGCGATTGAAAGACGTAATTTAGCCATGCGCCAACGTCTATTAGCAACTGCCGAAGTCATTGATGCTGATTTTGTGCCTGATCAAAATCCGGATGTTGCTGAAGCGCAGCAGATGAAAGCAACGACCTACTATACCTTAATGCCCTATTGCCCAGGACAAAATCTGATTGATTATTTATATGTGCTGGATGCCGCTCATAAAAAAAATTCACCCGCTTATTTTGCCCAAAAGAAACCGGTTGATATTTTAGTGGCCACTCGAATGATCATGGGGGCCATTGCTGAAGTCATTGATTTACATATGGGTGGGTTGCTACATCGAGATATTAAATCTGATAATTTTGTGATTAAAAGTAATGCCTATCAACCTTTTAGTTCATTAACCTTAATTGACTTAGGGACAGCGATATTACGAGGAACTGAAAAAAGAAAAGAAGATGCCAGCACCTTTGGTTATTTTCCACCAGAATATTTAGTGGATGTTGGAGACAGACCTGATTGGGATGAGAATTGCGATATTTGGCAATTAGGAATGGTTATTGCTGAAATATTAACGAGTGAAAATTATCAGGCAGCATTAAAAGCTGACATGAAAGAGCAGAAAGCGACCAGTGTTAAAAAACATTTAACCTTAGAACAAATACATAACTTGATGCCAGATATTTTTGCAAAATCTAAACCACAGTCAGAAATAAAAACGGGTAAAAAAGAAGAAAAACATCAAGATCCTGCACAGGCATTAAGGAAACTATTAATCACTTATGTCCATGAATTAATGAACGAAGATAGAGATAGCAGGCCCAAACTCGCAAGATTGCAAGCAATGCAAAGTGCTCTTCGTGCAGAATATTTGCGAGTCGATGCCTTGTTGCTTGCCGCTGATCCAAGTTATCGATATCAAATGTTTAAACGGCAAAAAACCTTGTTAAATTTGCAACCTAATACCAATGCAAGTTCTAGTGCACCCCTGCCTCTTTTAAATGATGACGCGATGATAATCCCGACCAAAACGCATTCTGTATCGATAGAAGAGCCTGACGTTTCTGAGGAAAAGAAGCCTTCAAAAAGAAGCTCTCTTTTCCCGCGCAGAAAATCATTGGGACGTCTTGATAATAAAATAGAGTCAACGTCGGCGCAGATGGAAGATAAAAAAGAAGAAATGCCTACGGATATTGTTAAACGGGCACGCAGCAGCAGCTCTTCAGCAAAAGTTCACAAAAAATCACAGCAAGTGACAAACGTGCTTGCGACTGCCACCTTGGATGAGGCTTCTCTGACAGCGACCATTGCGAGTCTTTCATTGGATGAATCTTCTACGCAAAAGACACCGTTAACTGAATTGACTGAAAGGTTAGAAAGAGAGAAGGTTTTCTTGGGATTATTATCTAGCCAATTGAGCACAACAGTGTCGACTGAGGGAGATCAACCCCTTAAAGTGGCTTCGGATACCAATGCTAGAACCTGCCTCTTTTTAGTTAAAACCCTAGAAGGGGTTATTAATGAAAAAGATGCTCACCTGCAGCAGTCCAAAATTGATTCCTTAATGAAATTAACGGGACGTTGGAAAGCAACGAAAATTGTTGAGTTAAACCAAGAGGTTGATACGATCAAAACAGCCTTAAACGCCTATGTTCAAAAAAGAGCCTCTTCTTCTCTTTAACGGTTAGGCATTATTTCCTTAACAATGCTAGTAAATTCACCTTGGCCGAGTTTGGTTTTGACCACTTGGCCCACGGTGAGCTCTTTCACATCTTGGATAACATGTTGACTATCAACGGCTGTCACAATCGCATAACCACGACTCAGTGTGCCTAATGGACTGACACTATTTAAATGTGCTCCCATACTGGCCAGTCGTTGCTGGTTAAGTTGTAAGGTATTTTGCATAAAAACTTGCATTCTGGCTTGTAGATGCTGGGTGCGCAAAATGGCTTGCTGCAAGCGTTGCCCTGGATGCAGTAATTGCTTTTCAAGACTGTCGAGCTTTAGTGCATAATGTTGCAATAGTCGTTGGCAGGCTTGTACGAGTCGAATGCGTTTTTGTTCAAACACCCTAAAGAGATCTTGACTATCAGGTGTTGCGGTTTCTGCTGCAACGGATGGCGTAGGGGCTCTAACATCTGCGACAAAATCGGCAATGGTAAAATCGACTTCATGACCAATGCCGCTGATAATCGGGATTTGACTTGCAAAAATGGCCTCGGCCACGATTTCTTCATTAAAACACCAGAGATCTTCTAAAGAGCCGCCCCCTCGCGCTAAGATAAGGACATCCGCATGGCTTTCGCTGTTGGCTTTGGTGATGGCATTAACGATATCTTTAGCTGCCGTTTTTCCTTGGACACTGGTGTGATACAGCTTAATAGGGGCAATGGGGTAGCGCCGTTTTAAAACCGCTAAAATATCTTGAAGCGCAGCTGCGGTTTTCGAGGTAATAATCCCAATACATTGAGGAAAACGTGGCAGTGCTTTCTTATGTTCTAGTGAGAAAAAACCTGCGGCTTGGAGTTTTGCTTTTAGGGCAAGATAAGCTTGTTGAAGTACCCCTTCACCGGCTTCTTCCATCGTCATCACGGTGAGTTGATAAGAACCGCCTTGTTCATAAAGGGTAACATTTGCCCGTAAGACAACCTCAAGCCCATCTTTGGGTTTGAAAGCGAGCGATCGAGTTTGGCCTCGAAACATCACACAGCGGATCTGTGCATGTTCATCTTTTAAGGTGAAATATAAATGTCCAGAGTGGTGAGGTTTTACGCCAGAAAGCTCCCCCTTAACCCAAAGTGTACCAAAGTTGGTCTCTAAAACAGTACGAGTGGCTTGGTTTAGCTGCTGAACTGTTAAGATGGTTTTTTCTTCTTTTACATCCATCGATGTCAACATGTAAGACCTTTATTTTTAAGCGAAAAACAGTTAAAATGTGGCGATTATTTTTTTACGTGAATTGGGGTAATCGTGCGCATTATTGAAGAAGCGTTAACGTTTGATGATGTTTTGTTGGTTCCTGCCCATTCTGCTGTCTTGCCCAAAGACGTCTTGTTAAAGACGCAGCTAACACGCCGTATCCATTTGAATGTCCCCCTGGTTTCTGCCGCAATGGATACCGTTACCGAGGCAAAAATGGCCATCGCGCTAGCGCAAGAAGGCGGCATTGGTATCATCCACAAAAACATGTCCATTGAAGCACAGGCTGAAGAAATCCGCAAAGTAAAAAAATATGAAAGCGGTGTGGTTAAAGATCCTATTACCGTCAGCGCGGACACTTCCATTGGTGAATTATTACGTCTGATCAAAGCCTATGATATTTCTGGGGTTCCAGTTGTTAGCGGCAAAGATGAGTTAGTTGGTATAGTTACCCATAGAGACTGGCGCTTTGAAACCGATTTAAATATGCCGGTTGCACGTATTATGACGCCTAAAGAACGTTTAGTGACCGTGCCTGAAGGAACAGAAATGGAACAAGTGATTCCATTGTTCCGTGAACATCGTCTTGAAAAAATCTTAATGGTCAATGAGCGTTTCCAATTAAGAGGCTTAATTACCGTTAAAGATTTACAAAAAGCAAAAGATAAACCCTTATCCTGTAAAGATGATCTCGGTCGTTTGTGCGTTGGTGCTGCCGTCGGTACGCAAAAAGAAACAGAAGATAGGGCTTCTGCTTTAGTTGAAGCAGGGGTCGATGTGATTGTTGTCGATACGGCACATGGTCATTCCCAAGGGGTGATTGAACGCGTTAAATGGTTTAAAAAGCATTTCCCTCAAGTACAAATTATCGCCGGTAATGTTGCCACAGCAGATGGCGCTTTAGCGTTAGTTGAAGCCGGTGCTGATGCGGTGAAAGTGGGTATTGGCCCAGGCTCTATTTGCACAACCCGTATTGTTGCAGGTGTTGGGGTGCCACAGGTTACCGCTATTTTTAATGTGGCTAAAGCACTTGCCAAACATCAAGTTCCAGTCATTGCGGACGGCGGTTTGCGTTATTCTGGTGACATTGCAAAAGCGCTTGCCGCTGGC
Source organism: Candidatus Berkiella aquae (assembly GCF_001431295.2). Taxonomy (NCBI): domain Bacteria; kingdom Pseudomonadati; phylum Pseudomonadota; class Gammaproteobacteria; order Candidatus Berkiellales; family Candidatus Berkiellaceae; genus Candidatus Berkiella; species Candidatus Berkiella aquae. Next base: position 1,406,048 of record NZ_LKAJ02000001.1, read on the forward strand.
GCATCTTCTGTCATGGTTGGCAGCTTATTAGCGGGTACCGATGAAGCCCCAGGCGAACTTATTTTATATCAAGGCCGTTCCTATAAAACCTATCGAGGAATGGGATCATTAGGTGCAATGGCACAACGCCAAGGTTCCAGTGATCGTTATTTCCAATCCATCGAACAAGGTGAAGACAAACTGGTCCCTGAAGGCATTGAAGGCCGTGTTCCTTACAAGGGAAGCATGCTAAACGTTGTTCACCAATTGATGGGGGGCTTACGTGCCAGCATGGGTTACACCGGGGTTTCTAATATTGAAGCCATGAGAACAGAAACTCAGTTTGTACGTATTACGAATGCAGGCGTGAGAGAAAGCCACGTTCATGATGTTACCATCACCAAAGAAGCACCTAATTATCGCGCAGATTAACGCAGGTCCCGATGAATAAAATACTGATTTTAGATTTTGGTTCACAATATACACAGCTCATTGCCAGACGTATCCGCGAAGCGGGCGTCTATTGTGAAATTCACCCTTTTGATATGTCAGCAGAGAAAGTGAGTGAGTTTGCGCCTGCGGGAATTATTTTATCGGGTGGGCCAGAATCTGTTCATCTTGAGAATACACCGCGTATCTCTAACATTGTTTTTGATCTCAAATGCCCATTACTCGGGATATGCTACGGCATGCAAGCAATGGCACACCAACTCGGTGGCAAAGTAGCAGCTTCAGGGAAAAGAGAATATGGCCATGCGCAGCTGACGCTTCAATCACCCATCAGCAAGCTATTTGAAAAAATAGGTGAAAAATCACAATTTGCGGTTTGGATGAGTCATGGTGATAAAGTCGTCGAATTACCCGCGGGTTTTGCGGTAATCGCCTCAAGTGACAATGCGCCTATTGCGGCGATGGCTGATGAAACACGTCGTTATTATGGGATTCAATTCCATCCAGAAGTAACCCATTCTGAGTATGGACAAGCCATGATAGAACGATTTGTCTTAGATATTTGTGGTGCGAAGCCAGAATGGACGCCTGTGAATATCGTTCCTAAGCTTGAACAAGCTGTGCGTGAACAAGTTGGCAATGATGAAGTCTTATTAGGTTTGTCAGGCGGTGTTGATTCATCGGTTGTTGCCGCATTATTGCATCGTGCAATTGGTGACAAACTCACTTGCGTGTTTGTAGACAATGGCTTGCTACGATTAAATGAAGCCTCTCAAGTGATGGCTACCTTCGCTGAACATATGGGCATTAAAGTTATCAAAGTTGATGCCAAAGAAGTTTTTTATGAAGCGCTAAAAGGCATTGCCGATCCCGAAGCAAAGCGTAAAGTCATTGGTAAAACCTTTATTGAAATATTCGATCGTGAAGCGCAACGTTTACCGAATGTAAAATGGTTAGCCCAAGGTACGATTTATCCCGATGTTATTGAATCAGCGGGCGCGCACACGGGTAAAGCACATGTGATCAAATCTCACCACAATGTGGGTGGTTTGCCCGAAAAAATGAATTTAAAACTTTGTGAACCCTTACGTCTGTTATTTAAAGATGAAGTTCGCAAAATAGGAATAGCCTTAGGCTTGCCTGAAAAAATGGTTTATCGCCATCCCTTCCCAGGGCCAGGCTTGGGTGTGCGCATATTAGGCGAAGTCAAAGAATCTTATGCGGATTTATTGCGCCAAGCCGATGCCATTTTTATCGAATGTTTACATCAATTTAATTACTATCACAAAGTGAGCCAAGCTTTTGCGGTCTTTTTACCGGTAAAAGCGGTTGGCGTGATGGGAGATGCTAGAAGTTATGAATACGTGGTTGCACTAAGAGCTGTCGAAACCACCGACTTTATGACCGCGCGTTGGGCAGAATTACCTTATGAATTGTTAGGGCTAGCCTCTAGCCGCATTATTAATGAAATTCCCGGTATTGCCCGTGTTACCTATGACATTTCAAGTAAGCCTCCAGCTACCATCGAGTGGGAATAACATTTGCGGCGCCTTTTATTCTGCAATGTTGTTGTCATCACAAATCACAATCCTCATGTACTTTATGTACATTCCGGGTGTGATTTGCTCGACGCCTAGTTGCAAAAAAAATGCTTGCAAATTTGCATGGCATAATATGATGACATGATATGAAAGAAAGCGATGAATATTGGATGCGCCAAGCGCTAGTCTTAGCGCAAGTAGCGCAAGCGCAAGGTGAAGTGCCAGTTGGTGCAATCCTTGTCTACGATAATCAAATCATCGGTGAGGGCTATAATAGCCCCATTCAACAGCACGATCCCAGCGCACACGCCGAAATTAATGCCTTACGTCACGCAGGCGTTAAGCTTAAAAATTATCGACTTCCCAAAACAACTCTGTATGTCACCTTAGAGCCTTGTGCGATGTGCGCCGGTGCGATTATTCAAGCCAGAGTAGAACGCGTGGTGATTGGCGCGAACGATCCCAAAACAGGAGCCGCAGGCAGTGTTTTTAATATTTTACAAAATCCCGCATTAAATCATCGAGTCGCGCTAACGCAAGGTGTATTAGCAGATGAATGCAGTGAATTTTTATCACAATTTTTTCGTTTAAAACGCATGAGCGCAATAAAGTAGGAAACCTAAGATGCAAAGACTCATTGGTCAAGACTTCCATTCTGATTTTAGACTTGCGCAATTGTTTGAAAAATTGCAACACATTCTTCCAAGATTACAGCATTTAAACGCCAAGACAGAATATTTTATAACCGCTCAAGGTGAATTAACATCCGACATGATACAACGCTTATGTGAGGTGTTGGATGCAAAAAACGATCATGAGGCATCGGCATCCGGCGCAAGTTTATGGGTGATCCCACGCTTGGGGACCCAATCACCTTGGGGCAGCAAAGCCGTTGATATTATGCATCATGCGGGGTTAGATAACATTGTGCGCTTAGAGCGTGCTTGCGTTTATCATCTCAGCTTTTCTGACAATTTATCGCTTAATCCACATGAATACGCCACGATCTTGCCCCATTTATACGATCGCATGACAGAATCGGTGGTGACCGCATGGCAAGATGTCAAAGCGTTATTTGTAGAGCAAAAGCCTGCACCCATGCAGCTTGTCCCTCTTTTAACGGAAGGAAAACAAGCACTAGAACAAGCTAATCAGGTATTAGGCCTTGCATTATCAGCAGATGAAATGGATTATTTATTTGAAGCGTATACGACGCAAAAGCGTAATCCTACCGATGTTGAACTGATGATGTTTGCTCAGGCCAATTCAGAACATTGTCGACATAAAATATTTAAAGCACAATTTGAAATTGACCAGGTTTCTCAGCCAGATTCATTATTTGGCATGATTAAAAATACCTATCAACATAATTCAAAAGGTGTTTTATCTGCTTATCATGATAATGCCGCTGTGGTTGAAGGATATGGAAAAGAACGATTTTATTGTGATACCCAAGATAAAACCTATCGTTTTCATGAACAAGACGTCCACTTTTTAATTAAGGTCGAAACCCATAATCATCCGACAGCAATCGAACCGTTTGCAGGGGCAGGTACTGGGATGGGGGGCGAAATCCGTGATGAAGGGGCCACAGGGCGTGGTGCTAAACCTAAAGCCGGTTTATGCGGGTTTACCGTTTCCAATCTGCGTATACCGAATTTGCCACAACCTTGGGAAGGGAAGGCTTTTTATCCTGATAGAATTGTGAATGCTTGCGAAATTATGTTGAAAGGACCGATTGGTGGTGCCGCATTTAATAATGAATTTGGTCGTCCTAATCTAACCGGTTACTTTCGTACGTTTGAGCAACCTTTAGCTTCTGATAAGACTTACTATGCAAGGGGATATCACAAGCCTATTATGATTGCAGGTGGTTTAGGCAATATTCAAGAAAAACATGTTACAAAGCTTCCCATTCCTGATAAATCCCTTGTGATTGTCTTGGGTGGGCCTGCGATGAAAATTGGTTTAGGTGGCGGTGCCGCTTCTTCCTTGGCGCAAGGTGCAAGTGATGAACAGCTCGATTTTGCTTCCGTGCAGCGGCAAAATCCAGAGATGCAACGCCGAGCACAACAAGTGATTGATGCGTGTGTTGCCAGCGAAAATAATCCCATTATTTCCATTCATGATGTAGGCGCTGGCGGATTAGCCAATGCTATTCCAGAATTAGTGCATGATGCCGGGAAGGGCGCAGCGCTTGCACTGCGTCATATTCCCAATGCTGAATTAGGGATGTCGCCCTTAGAAATATGGTGTAATGAATCACAAGAGCGTTATGTGCTTGCGATTCATGCTGATAAATTGGCAGAGTTTGATAGTTTTGCGAAACGCGAGCGTTGTCCTTATGCGGTATTAGGGCAAGCAACCGACAAGCCACATCTATTATTAGAGGATAGCTTACATAAAAATAACCCTATTGATATTCCACAATCATTACTTTTTGGTAATGCACCGCAACTACATAAGAAAGTAAAAAAGCAGCCTAAATCACAAAGTCTCATTAACACAGACAGTTTATCACTCGATGAAACCATCTCTCGGATATTACAAGTACCCGCAGTTGCTGATAAATCCTTTTTAATCACTATTGGTGACAGAACAGTGACAGGGCTTGTGGCTCGCGATCAAATGGTAGGTCCTTGGCAAGTTCCGGTTGCCGATTGTGCGGTCACGGCGACAGGTTATACAACGTTTACGGGTGAGGCGATGAGCATGGGTGAAAGACCACTTATTGCGCTCAGCTCTCCGAGTGCTTCGGCTAAAATGGCAGTAGCAGAAGCGGTTCTTAATATTTTAGCAAGTGATGTGAAAGCACTCAGTGATATCCGTCTATCTTGCAATTGGATGGCTGCCGCAGGAAATGGCAGTGAAGAAGCGGATTTGTATGAAGCGGTTCAAGCGGTTGGCAAAGAATTATGCCCTGCTTGGAATATCACGGTTCCTGTGGGCAAAGATTCCCTTTCCATGCGAAGTGTTTGGCAAGATGAAAGGGGACAATATGAAGTTGTTTCCCCAGTGACTTTAGTCGTTAGTGCCTTTGCTCCGGTTAATGATATTCGCAAGACAGTCACACCTTTATTAGTATCAGACATAGATTCTGTTTTAGTCTTAGTCGATTTAGCACAAGGTAAGCAGCGTTTAGGCGGCAGTATTTACGCTCAAATCACGAATCAGATAGCTGGAATGGCCCCTGATGTTGATGAAAAAATAATGCCTACTTTCGTTAAGGTCCTTAATCAGTTAAAAGCGCAAGAACTGGTTCTTGCTTACCACGACAGGAGCGATGGTGGTTTATTCGTAACCTTATGTGAAATGGCTTTTGCAAGTCATGTGGGGTTAACTATCGATCTCTCAACCTATATCAATGATTGGTCGCAACATATTAATGCACTCTTTAATGAAGAATTAGGGGTTATTTTGCAGATCCCGCAAGTTGCTTTACAAACGTGCAGAGAGTTGTTTGAAGCAGCAGGATTAGCGAATACATTACATGTGGTTGCAACCATCAATGGTGAGCAACCTATTTCAGTCGTCCATCAAGGTAAAGTGCATTGGATGAAAGAGCGTAAAGCATTACATGCGCTATGGTCGAAAACCAGCGCAGCCTTGGAAGAAATGCGTGACAATCCTGCAACGGCAAAACAAAATTATGAACGCATTGTTGAAGATAATGATCCCGGTTTTTTTGTCAAATTGCCTGAAGTTTTACCGCAAGTTGTACACTTTAATCATACAAAACCTAAAGTGGCTATTTTACGCGAGCAAGGCGTTAATGGTCATCAAGAAATGGCAGCGGCTTTTACCTTAGCAGGTTTTGAAGCCATCGATGTGACGATGACGGATTTATTCGCGGGCTTATCTTTAAAAGATTTTCATGGCATTGCTGCTTGTGGCGGTTTTTCTTATGGTGACGTTTTAGGGGCGGGTATTGGCTGGGCAAAATCCATCCTTTATTCCCCTAAATTGAAAGAAGAATTCTCTCGCTTTTTCAGCCGCTCTGATACCTTTACCTTAGGGGTTTGTAATGGCTGCCAAATGTTATCTCAATTGAAAGAGCTGATCCCAGGTACAGCACATTGGCCCCAGATGAAGCGAAATCGTTCGCAACAATTTGAAGCAAGACTGAGTTTAGTTGAAATTTGTCAGTCACCATCCATACTATTAGAAGGGCTAGCTGGAATGATTTTCCCTATAGCCGTGGCTCACGGCGAAGGCTATGCTGAAGGGGGGAGTCCTTTAACGAAAGTTGCAATGCGTTATGTGGATAATCATGGCGTTCCAACCGAGCGTTTCCCATTTAATCCAAATGGGTCGCCAGGTGGAATAACCGGATTTACAAGTGATGATGGTAGGGCCACGATTATGATGCCACATCCTGAACGCGTGTTTAAAACATGGCAGCTTTCCTGGCACCCAAAAACCCAAGCTCAGGATACGCCCTGGATGTCACTTTTTGTGAATGCAAGGAATTGGTTGAAATAAACTTATGCTCAAATATACCACGCGCTTCGATCACGGATTAGGCCAGGAATGGATTGAGACTGATTTGTCCGGTAAGGAATTACTGGTAACGCCGTTGCTGAATAAAGGAACGGCTTTTTCAGAAGAAGAGCGCCATAATTTGAAGTTATTGGGAAAATTGCCGCAGCGCATTGAAACATTGCAGGAACAGTTATTCCGTGTCGAAAGCCAATTTGGGCGTTATACCACAACATTGCAAAAGTATATTTACCTGAATAATTTACACGATAAAAACGAAACCTTGTTCTATACGTTTTTACTCGATAACTTAGATATCACCTTGCCGTTGATTTATACGCCTGGTGTGAGTGCAGCAGTCCAACGATTCAGCCATGAATTTCGACAACCCCGTGGTCTTTACATCAGTTATCCAGATAGAGACAAAATTGACGAAATTTTAGATAACCGTACCCATGCTGAAATTGATTTATTGGTTGCCACCGATGGTGAACGTATTTTAGGGATTGGCGATCAAGGGATTGGGGGTATGGACATTCCCATTGCGAAGCTTGTGGTTTATAGCTTATGTGGTGTAAACCCATATCGTACGATCCCCATTTTGTTAGATGTGGGAACCGATAACCAGCAGTTACTGAATGATCCACTCTATTTAGGTTGGCGTCATGCACGGATCCGTGGCAAAGAATATGATGATTTTATCCAAACATTTGTGGATGCCGTAAAACGCAAATTACCCAAGAGCATGATTCATTGGGAAGATTTTGGTAATCAAAATGCAAGACGTATACTAGAAACCTATCGCTTAGAGCATTGCTCGTTCAATGATGATATGCAAGGCACAGCCGTTGTTACTTTAGCTGCGTTATTATCTGCCATCAAAGCGTCTAATTTAGATATTAAAGATCAACGTATTGTTGTCTATGGTGCCGGGACTGCGGGTTTAGGTATTGCTGATCAATTATTTAATGCAATGGTACATTTTGGTGTTCCACCTGAAGCGGCAAGACGCCAATTTTGGTTAATCGATCGTCATGGTTTATTGGTAGACGGCATGCCAGAGCTCAATACCTTCCAACAACCTTATGCTCGTCCCAGCCAAGAAGCGAATGATTGGCCAAATGAGAAACGAGATTTGTTATCGGTCGTTGAAAAAATCCATCCAACCATTTTGATTGGTTGTTCTACGGTAAAAGATGCCTTTACCGAAGCGGTGGTCAAAGCAATGGCTTCACATACCAACAAGCCAATTATCTGTCCATTATCAAATCCTAATGAAAATTCCGAAGGCGATCCTAATAATTTAATTGCATGGACTAAAGGTAAGGCTTTAATTGCCACAGGTAGCCCATTTCCACCGGTAGAATATGAAGGAATAAAATATTGCATTACACAATGTAATAATGCTTTATCTTTTCCAGGGATTGGCTTAGGGGTGATAGCAACGAAAGCAACCCAAGTGACAGACAATATGTTGTGGGCTGCCACTCAAGCTATCAGTTTAAAAGCGCCTATTCTACAAGATCCGACATTACCTCTGTTGCCACATATTACTGAAATTCCTGAACTTGCCGCACATGTTGCTCATGCAGTAGCAGAGCAAGCCATAAAAGATGGCGTAGCGACGGTTAACCCCAGCATGAATTTTGCTGAGTTTATCAAAGAAAATATGTGGAAACCGTACTATCGCCCCATCCGCTCAGCCAAAGGGTAACATGCGTTTTAAAACGGTATCTTTTCTCACGGTGTGGTGAAATAAGGCTGCCAAGATGTGAAGCGCTACAATCCCAATAACAATATATGAGCTGATTTTATGCGCATTATAGAAAAAACCGCTTAAAGCTTCATTCTTGCTAAGTAAATTGGGAACAGAGAACCAGTTGAAAAAGGGGATAGGTCTTTGCCCAAACTGCGACATTAAAATGCCTGTAATTGGCATCACCAACATGGCTAGATAAAGAAGAAAATGAACCAACTTTGCAGAAACTCTTTCTAAACCTGACATATTGCTTGGCATGTTAGGTCTAGTACCCACATAGCGCCAAATCAGCATCATTAAAGCTAAGAATATGGCACACAATCCAAAAGTTTTATGTAGCATCATATATTGCATTTTTTCAGAGGAGCCTTTTGGAAAGTATTCTCTGCGATAAACAAGATAATACTGCACCACAAATAAGATAAAGATTGCCCAATGCAATAATTTTGTTAGACTACCAAATTTTTCCGTGGTGTTGTGTAGAGACATTCTAAACTCCAATAACAAATCGAATGATCAAAAAAGGACAGCCATTTTTGTTTTTGGGTGTCCTTTTGTTTGGGTGTCCTATTGAGATTACATCATGCGCTTAAGCACATCATCTTTCCTGACATAGTGATGATACAACGCAGCGAAAGCATGGAATGCAACGAGGGCAATAACAAAATAGGAGCAAAGCACATGTATTTGGTAGAAGACTCCACCAATAGTTTCATTTTTGCTGACTAACATTGGTAAATTAAAGAAGCCAAAAAATGAAACAGAATAACCAGCATAAAGTGACATCAAAATACCGCTAATTGGCATAACAAACATCACAATATAGAGCAATATATGGGTATATTTTGCAGCCATTCTTTCTTTGCTTGTCATACTACTGGGGTTTTTAGGTCGCACACCAATCCTTCGCCAGTAAATCATGATGGCCGCGAGAATTAAAACGCAAATACCAATGGACTTATGTAATAAGAGGTAGCGCATTTTTTCTTGCGTATCATTCGGTAAAAATTCACGACGATAGACAAGAAAATATTGCAGGAGGAAAAGCATGAAAATGATCCAATGTAAAAACTTTGTTAGACTCCCAAATTTTTCTGCGGTATTTTCGAGAGACATCAATCACTCCATGAAAAATAATAAAGGTGCAATTATACCGCTCATATTTGAAAATGCGAAATGGTGAAGTATTTGGGTGTCCTACCCTTATTTCCTGACTTTGTTTATGGTGATTATTTTGAGTTAGTAAGTACCTGACTGAATTCTTAGGATTTTCTATCTTCAATAAAGAGTTCATTAATCTTTTCAATATAAGGAGAATCAGGGGTATTAGGCGCAAGCATGCTTATATCGTAAGGTATGCCGGTTAACTGGTGTACCAAATGCTCATTAATGTGGCAAAAGCCATTCATATTAGGATTACTTTCAACACTAAAAGGAGGATTGTAAAGCTGTTGCATATCAAAAAATTCATTATTGCGGAAATTCATTTCTTGTAAATTTTCGTCAATCTGTAATAACAATTGTGACTCATTCACATTGTCAGATTGTAATTGTATTGTGAGCCATTGAAGCTGATTAATGATATCACTAATCCGATCAAAATTTTGAATAGTTAAATCACCAGAAAAACCAGCAATTTTACCTAAAGCATCCATCGCCAAGAGCACAAATTCCATGCTGGCAAGTTGCAATTGTGTAGAGTAGAGGGTAGGCGTTCCTAATAAATTAGGTGTCATATCAAAAGAGGCTTCATCTAGCTTATCAAGATTGTCATATTGTAAAGCCCAGGGAAATGCTGCAATAAATTCCTTTTTCAGTTCATCTGTGTTGAAAAGAGATAAAACAGATTTTTGCTCACTCGTGGTAAATGACATGGTTCGATTAATGCCAATTCTGTCAGGATGCTCAGGCTCTGCACTTGGGATATCATATTCATTTTCAGGTAATAAATTTTTAGTCGTTCCTGTATTTTGGCTAACATTGTCAGTTGGTAATTGTAAAGTGCGTTTGCTTACGCCTGCTAAAACATCTTCTAAAAGTTGTGAATAGGCTTGTTGTGATTTTTCCTTTTCTAATTGGGCTTGAATATTCTGATATGTTCTATATTGATCATCTATTTTGGATAATAATTCTTTAATTTTATTATTTTGAGAAAATAGGCCACTTGCTTCTTCATCTTTAAATTCTCTCAGCTTCATATTTTTTAAATATTGACCGAAAAAATGTTCAAGTGGTTTCGCTTTCTCTATGTTATTAAATTTTAAAATATCAGCTATCATTTTATGATATTCAGTTAGAATAACAGTGAGATCGGGTAGCAATCGTTTGTAGCTGTTTCCTTGAATTTCGTTAATACTCTTGATAAGAAAAATGACATCTATGCTGTCTGCAAAATGCATAAAGCGAGTATCAGATTTGATAATCGAGTGTATCCATTCAATTATTGCTTTTTCACTATTAGTATCAGACAGTTGATAGTAAACAGAGTGGGAATGGCATTGAAAGAGATATTTTTTAAGATTACTAATCGTTTTTAATTCATTTAAAGAAACTTTTTTGGTAGGGTCGCGTTTTACATCCTGGGAACGGACAGTCAGTAACTTATTAGCTTTTTCAACATTGACTTGCAGGCTTTCACTCGTTATTACGCCTAGTTGCGATAGGAAACTTTTAAATTGTTCAAAGTAATCAATGCCATCTAATATTTTATTTTGAATAAATTCTTTCTTTTTTTCAAATTCAACAAGAGTGCGCCCTATATTGCTTAAATGTTCAAATTGGCTGCCGTAATTTTTTTTGTAAATAAACATTAGCTTTTGTTGAATAAAACTCAGTAAGGGTAAAACATTATTAGATCTAAACATTTTAGCAAGATTAATTTGAGCCTCTTTCGTTTTGCTTAAATATTGTCGATATACTGTTTCAGCTTCTGTTGATGAAAGCTTAAGTCGCCTAATGGTCGGAGTTTGAATTGCTTTAAATAAGATACTTGCAGTCGTTATTGCTTTTAATTCTAGCGCTTTTATTAATGCGCTTTGAAAAAAATAGTAAACCGGTTTAATCTGCTCAAGCTTAGCGTAGGGAACTGGTGTATTATCTGACGATATTTGATAAAAAATGGCAAATCGAATAAAGTAGGTGGCTAATTCTTGAAGTTGTTGATAATTTCTAATGGCAGGAGCATTGGGATTAAGTCCTTGCTGTATTCGTTGCTCATCTCCATACCAACTCAGTTCGCGCAATTCACTGATGTCAATTGTAGAGAATGCTTTGGTAAATTCACTCTCAACATTTTTAATGAATTTTTTAAGCATTTTATCATATAAAGCTTCGTTGCTAATTTCTTCAACACTATTATTAATTAATTCAAACAAGCTATAAGCAATTGGTTTGTTAATGGTGGTGTCTGGTTTTTTGGTAGATTCATTATTTTTGCTAGTTAAAATGGTTTGTAGTTTTTGTCTTAATTTGTTAAAAGACTGCTGATAATAAGGAAGTGTGTCACATTGCTCATTTAGGCTATTAAATGTTTCTAGTAATTGAAATTTTTCATTTTGATTGAAATTGGTGAAATTTTCGTTATCTAAAATTTTTGATATTTCAGATAAATACTCGTCAAGTTTAGTAATGTAAAAATCATTTTCTTTTAATTTTTGACTTATCGTATTAATGCGTCTTATAAGATAATCTTTCGATAAACTTTGATCTTCAAGCATAGTGCTCATGTGAAGAAAATATTTTTGTTTTTCAACAATTTTTGCATTAATCAAACTATCAAGCTTGTCAGTTTGAAAACTATTCTGCTTGGCGAGATTAATAAAAATTAGTAATTTGTTATAGAATTCACTTTTATCGGGGTTGATGGCAGAAAATAGCAAGGATTGCGTGTCACTTTTAAGGTAGTTTTGCACAAAATAAAGTGATTCTTGACGTTGTTCATTATCGTAATGATTAAATTGAGCAATGATTCCATCAATAATTGCAAAAGGAGAAATTCTAAACAGTAATGCGATGGTTGCTGTTTCTAAAATGTCGTGATCTTTCTTTCTAAAAAAATCTCCCCTTGTAATGCGCAGTAGGAAAATATCTTTAGGATCTACTTTTAAATGACCAAATTCATGTGCAATATGGCTGATGTAAGTGAAGTATTCTTTTATATCAGTAGAATAGACTTTTATATTGGAGAGTTGCTCTTTTATGCCTGGCATCAAGTTAGCTTCAGGTATGTTCTCTACTAGATCAATGAGATCAATAATCACTTTGAGCCGTTCATGAAGGAGCTCAATTGCTTGGTAACTACCTGTTATTCTTTGGTTAATGGTTTCATTGCTGGGATCTTGGATTGCTTGTAAGCGCGCTTTACCTAAAACGCGTAAATATTGCTGATAAGCTAATAGATTGACTTTTATTTCAGAAATGCCGTCGTGTTCAATTATTTCTTGAATCTGTGTTAATGAAGAGGTTGTTTCATTAACACCCTTTACTAAATGTAACAATTCAGGGTCTGATACTGGCTCGAGGAAATACGTAATCGTGTCTTTAAAATCGGTCTCAATCAGCGATTGAAGTTGCTGCAAATTAGTTATAAGTTCCTTATGATAAACGGTTGTATGTAATAAATATGAACATTCTCTTTTTATAGCTTGAACAGAAGAGTTTTTTTCAAGTTTTTTAACTGCTTTTGTGATGCGCTGAAGATCATCATTTGATAACGGTATCGGTAGTGAAGTATGCTCCATTGAAAGTTGCAATATCAAACTGCTTTCTAAAATAGGGTATGTAATCAATATTTTGATATATTGCAAGAGATCGATGACAAACATTTTATATGATTTAAAGCGTTTGTATTTTATAACACGATTTAAGGTGTTATTGATTTTTAGATACAGAGGAGATTGTAACTGCTTTCTAAAAAATTCATTTAAAATGGCTATTTCATTAGAAACAGGCAAGGTATTGATTTGCTCGATAAATGTATTGATAAGATAGCGTTGTCTCTCTACTTCTTGGCAAAGCTTAATAATTTGTTTTTGTACTTTTAATTGTCGGTTACAAAGCTTTTGAACTTTTTTGAAAGTATAATAAGGTGGTTTACTTATGTTATTGAGACGGCAATAAATCACTTCAATAATAAATTGTTGAAGATGCTGCTGTTCTGATGGCTGTAGGCGTAATTCTTTTGTTAGTTTATTGTGTAATTTCCGATAGGTTTTAGTAATGACAGTTTTGTTAAGCATTTCTGGCATTAACAAAGTGACAGCAGGTTCACTATTGGCATGATAATGTAAAACGTCTTTTCTAAAGGAGTGATCTTTCCCAAGTATTTCTGACTGCGTCAGTGCTGCAATTTCATCAGGTGGCATTAACATTAATGTTGCCAAGGAGCTTTTGATGTCATCAATTGAAATATCTGCAATGCTTGTTGTTGTTTTTTCAGAATAGGCATTTGATTGTTCTTCAAGCCACTGTGAACTCTTTTTTTGAAGATAGGGACAAAGTTCAGAAAATTCTTTGAGAAGATTACAAATATTATCATTATCGTGTTGGCTAGGGAGAATCCCTAAGCTATCTTTGATCTGCCTACTTAAGACATTGACAATGAGTTTAGAGAAACAAATAGAGAGTGTTGGTTGGCTATTAATATAAATAAGAGAAATATGGCGTTTATTGATTTGAAAGAAAGATTCAAAGGTTTCATTAGCATTTTTTGTCGATTCAACTTCGTGAGAGAGGGAATTTAAATAGTTGTTTAATGCAATATCATTTGATTTGTTGTCAAAATAATTTGTTTTTAGATAATGAATCATTGTTTGAAATAATTCTTGAAGTTGCGTCGGAGAGGTTGATTGCTTCTGGATATCAATTTGCAATTCATTTAATGAAGGTATCAGGTCGGCAATATCGCTTTCATGCAACATAGTTTGCCAAGTGTTATAGGAAGGGTCAAAATCATGAGTAGCTCGTTGTTTTTTTTGAATAAGAGCCATTGCTATTTTTTTTTGAATTGGTTTTGCCATAGTATTCCTGCTACAAGCATATGCACTCATCCCTAAGTTAATTCCTTCATCTATTAGTCAATTTCCTGTAGCAAAAAGTTTTATTTTGATCTCAAAACAGGGCCATGTGTTAGGTTGTTGGTCATATTTCAAACTTGTTTTTGGGTGGGCTTTTATGGTCAAATCTAAAGATGATAACTAAAAATAAGCTGGATGCATGATGAGATAAGGAATTCACCTTTCAATTAGTTTAAATAAGAAGTAAAAACCATGAGAGAGAATTTAAATCCCGGCTTATCTTGGTGGAAAAAAATTAAATCAATCTTTAAAAGAGACCCTGAAATCAAGGGATCTTTGCAGTTACCCCCAATAATTGATTTATCAGCTGACCCTTTTGTTTATATCGATGAATTACAAGCGATGGTAAGTCAATTGCGTAGTGAGTTTGATCTTGAGCAAGAACAACAGTGGGATTTAAATCTATTAGCCGCTAGCACCTATTTATATCATGTTGAACGGATCTTAGTAAAAATAAGAGAAAATATGCTAACGATTCGTTATAGAACAGAACAATTTAAAGAACAGCCTGAACAAATCAATCGTATTGAATTTAATCAGGCGCATGAGGCGCAGTCTCACTGTTATATTGCGATTGTCAATTTGATTGCCTTATTAAGAAAAATTTCCATTAAACAAATCTATAATGATGAAGTGGTTAACTGTATTCATGCCCTTGAGCTTGAATCTGCAAATTTGAATACCACTATCCGTGCGTTAAACCAGATGAGTTTTAGACAAGAAACATTATCGCAATTAAATGCATTAGAACAAGCGCTAAAACAAACGATTGCGGTGTCCCCCGCAGATTATGTTTATAGTAGCCAAGGTGTGATGTATTCAACAACCGAATTGCTACGCAATCAATTGAAAGAGGTGCCATTAGACGATGCGAAATGGTTAGCCGTATTTGTTGAAATGCATGACATACTTAAAAAATGCTATGTTGTTGCTAGAAAAAGTGTTATTAAAGAGTTATTAGATAAAATGTGCGATCATATTCAGAATTTAATTGCTGCATTTAATAATGCTAGCCAAAATCCTGATAAAGAAGTTGTCTTTAATCAATTATCTTTTATTTTCAGCAGCATTGAATCTATCCGTTTTAATACTCACCGTGAAAGTCGTTGTTCAAAGAATTTATTTGAAAAAGCTAAATTTGCAAGACAACAATTACGCAAAGCGTGCCGACAGCATCCTATCGGCCGGGAGTATTTAATTCGTCATGCAATCAAAGACACTTCCCTTAAAACGAGAATGAAATCTTCTCTGTAATCTCTCAAACTAACTGAGTTGAATAACTCAATTGTTCAATAAGCGAGTTATTTGTTAGTTATAAAGTTGACAATGTGCCGACCACGAAATAAGATGAGCGACTATTTACATGATTTAGTTGTTTATTTAAGATGAGCAACTACTCACTAAGTTCAGTTGTTAGTTAATTATTAAGGGGCGGTTCGATGCCAACAAATAACAGTTTTTATCAAAACAATAAGAATGCCATTAAATTTTCATTACTTTCTGCGGCATTATCGAGCTCCATTATTGCTTTGGGTACTTCTTTAGCCTTATTTCCTGCTTTAGCGGTAATTAGTGCTGCAACCACCATTACTTTTATTGCAGTTACTTTAACAAACTATATGATTAGTTTAGCTACACATATTAAGAATGTGGCTGCCGGTTTAGAAAAAACCATTGAAAATGTGAATGAAAGGGTTATTGAAAGCAAAGCGACGCTTGAGGAAGTGAACAGTGTCGTTAAAAATGCGAAAACAACGGTTAAAACCGTTAATAGTGAAATAAAGCCATTAACAAAGCAGTTGAATAAGACAATCAGAGCGGCTGAAAAAGCGATTGATAAAACCAAAGAAAAAATTGATGAGATCAGTAATCAAGCAGCAGCTACCCTACAAAATATAGATGAAACGCATATTCCTGCAGTGATGACGCAGGTTGAAGCAGTGGTAGAACATGCGAATGAAACCATTGGTGCAGCAACGGCAACGTTACAACAGATCAATGAAACGCATATTCCTGCGGTGATGGCGCATGTTGATACAGTGGTAGAACGCACGAATGGAACCATTGGTGCAGCAACGACAACGTTACAACAGATTAATGGAACGCATATTCCTGCGGTGTTGGGTCAAGTTGATGCGGTAGTCAAATCTTCAACAGCGACTATCGAGCAAGCAACAGCTACGTTAAAGCAAGTAAATGAAACGCATATTCCTGCGGTGTTGGCGCAGGTTGGAACTGTGGTCGAACATGCAAATGAAACCATTGGCACAGTCACTGAAACATTAAAGCAAGTGAATGAAACGCATATTCCTGCAGTGATGGGCCAAGTCGATGCGGTGGTAAAATCCTCAACAGCCACTATTGAGCAAGCGACAGCTACATTAAAGCAAGTGAATGAAACGCATATTCCTGCAGTGATGGGTCAAGTGGATGCGGTAGTCAAATCTACCACAGCAACGATTGCTTCAGGACAAAAAGCAATTGATGAAATCAGTGGCCAAGCGGCAAGCACTTTGAAAAATGTGAATGAAACGCATATTCCTGCGGTAATGGGTCAAGTCGATGCGGTAGTCAAATCTTCAACAGCGACCATTGAGCAAGCGACAGCTACGTTAAAGCAAGTGAATGAAACGCATATTCCTGCAGTAATAGGCCAAGTAGATGCATTGGTGAAATCCGCCACAGCAACGATTGCTTCAGGACAAAAAGCAATTGATGAAATCAGTGGCCAAGCGGCAAGCACTTTGAAAAATGTGAATGAAACGCATATTCCTGCAGTGATGGGCCAAGTCGATGCGGTAGTCAAATCTTCAACAGCGACCATTGAGCAAGCGACAGCTACGTTAAAGCAAGTGAATGAAACGCATATTCCTGCAGTGATGGGTCAAGTGGATGCGGTAGTCAAATCTACCACAGCAACGATTGCTTCAGGACAAAAAGCAATTGATGAAATCAGTGGCCAAGCGGCAAGCACTTTGAAAAATGTGAATGAAACGCATATTCCTGCGGTAATGGGTCAAGTCGATGCGGTAGTCAAATCTTCAACAGCGACCATTGAGCAAGCGACAGCTACGTTAAAGCAAGTGAATGAAACGCATATTCCTGCAGTAATAGGCCAAGTAGATGCATTGGTGAAATCCACCACAGCAACCATTGCTTCAACCCAAAAAGCGATTGATGAAATCAGTGGTCAAGCGGCAAGCACTTTGAAAAATGTCAATGAAACGCATATTCCTGCGGTAATGGGTCAAGTCGAGGCGGTAGTCAAATCTACCACAGCAACGATTGCTTCAGGACAAAAAGCGATTGATGAGATCAGCGGCCAAGCGGCAAGCACCTTGAAGAATGTGAATGAAACACATATTCCTGCGGTAATGGGTCAAGTCGATGCGGTAGTCAAATCTTCAACAGCGACCATCGAGCAAGCGACAGCTACGTTAAAGCAAGTGAATGAAACGCATATTCCTGCGGTAATGGGTCAAGTCGATGCGGTAGTCAAATCTTCAACAGCGACCATTGAGCAAGCGACAGCTACGTTAAAGCAAGTGAATGAAACGCATATTCCTGCAGTAATAGGCCAAGTAGATGCATTGGTGAAATCCACCACAGCAACCATTGCTTCAACCCAAAAAGCGATTGATGAAATCAGTGGTCAAGCGGCAAGCACTTTGAAAAATGTCAATGAAACGCATATTCCTGCGGTAATGGGTCAAGTCGATGCGGTAGTCAAATCTACCACAGCAACGATTGCTTCAGGACAAAAAGCGATTGATGAGATCAGCGGCCAAGCGGCAAGCACCTTGAAGAATGTGAATGAAACACATATTCCTGCGGTAATGGGCCAAGTGGACGCGGTAGTCAAATCTACCACGGCAACGATTGCTTCAGGACAAAAAGCGATTGACGAAATCAGTGGCCAAACGGCAGCCACATTGAAGAATGTGAATGAAACGCATATTCCTGCGGTAATGGGCCAAGTCGATGCGGTAGTCAAATCTTCAACAGCGACCATCGAGCAAGCGACAGCTACGTTAAAGCAAGTGAATGAAACGCATATTCCTGCGGTAATGGGTCAAGTCGATGCGGTAGTCAAATCTACCACAGCAACGATTGCGTCAGGACAAAAAGCGATTGATGAGATCAGCGGCCAAACGGCAGCCACCTTGAAAAGTATGAATGAAACGCATATTCCTGCAGTGATGGGTCAAGTCGATGCGGTAGTCAAATCTACCACAGCAACGATTGCTTCAGGACAAAAAGCGATTGATGAAATCAGCGGTCAAGCGGCAAGCACTTTGAAAAATGTCAATGAAACGCATATTCCTGCGGTAATGGGCCAAGTGGACGCGGTAGTCAAATCTACCACGGCAACGATTGCTTCAGGACAAAAAGCGATTGACGAAATCAGTGGCCAAACGGCAGCCACATTGAAGAATGTGAATGAAACGCATATTCCTGCGGTAATGGGCCAAGTCGATGCGGTAGTCAAATCTTCAACAGCGACCATCGAGCAAGCGACAGCTACGTTAAAGCAAGTGAATGAAACAACTTTGCCGGAATTAACGCAAAAGCTCAATGCTATTTTAGATAGCACGAGAAGTACCGTAGATGATTTAACCCCACAGATCCAAGGTACTTTAGCGCGGGTTGATGCTGCAGTTGATAACGTCAATGAAGGTATGGGTGTCGTCAGCACGTATGCAACGCCAGTGACATTAACCGCTCAATTAATGAGAGGGACCAAAAATAAAACAGTCAATGCTGCTGTTGGTATTAAAGATACCGTGGTATCGATGGGAAGTGGACTTGGTAATGGGCTGAGTACTCTCAAGAGTTATGTATGGAGTTCTACACCCGCTGAACAAGAAGAAGATTCAGTTGAGAATGAAGAAGTGAATCAGTTAGAGCAGGATGATGAAAGAGATCTTCAAGGTGGAAATTTAGATCGAACTCGACAACAGGTTACTTTATAAAGCAGTTCATAAGATACACTCTCTGCCCCAGTGAATACTGGGGCAAGCAGAGCTGTTATTGGATGATAATACAAGCAGCAACATTTCTTTCTTCGGCGGCGAGTACGGTATAAGTAAAGCAGGCTCGTCGACTATCCATAAATTCAATACCAATCCCTTTTTGCCATAGCTCTTGAAGCAAATCATCACTTGGGATCGCAGATATTTCGCCTGTGCCAAGTAACAAAATATCGGGCTTATTATCATAAAGCGATTCAAAATGCCGGGTGGTTAAATCTGCAAATTGGTTAGGTTCCCAAGGAACGATGAGCTGATGAGGACGAATAATGACACTTTGCTCATAGCATGCTTCATTGATCCAAATTTTGCCGGGTTCGTAGCGTTTGATTTGGTAGGTGGCGGTGGTTTCGTCTTGCTGGATATGCATTTATATTCTTCTCATTTGATTAATGATAAAAATCCCCCGCTCGTCCACCTACGGTGACGAGCCGCCCCCTTTTATTCAAAGGGGGCAATGATTCTGGCTCCAATTAGGTGTTTATCGTGATGATTTTCATTCTCTAAATATGTATATATTCTTTTCATTGCTTTTACCTCAGGAATATAGGCATATTCGATGAGCGAAGCGAATCAATCGCCCCCTTTGGACAAAAGGGGGCCGCAAGCGAAGCTGCGGGGGATTTCTTCAAACTATAATCTTTTGCTTGAATCTTAGCAGAACTCCCTTACAATCGATATACTCTTTCCATTTTGCTTTTAGGCGTTGTTGCCTACGCTCATCTCGCAAAAGTCATGTATTTTTTATACACTCCTTTTGTTCAAGAGCTCGGCGCCTAGCCTAAAATCAAACTGGTTCGAGTAGTTGTCATAAAAAGCCATTAAGCAAACTAAATGAATAAGTCTGTAACCCTGTATCTCCCCAATCTGCAAATGACTGACTTTGCAGCAAATGAGGGGCCTTTAGCGTTGATCTTGTCTAAAGCCAACAAGATTGACCGCGAATCGGTAGCACATCCTTATCAAAATTTTTTTCAAGGATTGGATGGCGCGGTGCCCGCTGCGGCATTGTTGGCTGACTATTTAGGCGAATCAAGAACGGCATCCTATTGCTTAGCTTCTCCCATTGAATGTCATGTTGACCAAAAAACAGCTTACTTTGTCCAAAGAGTGACTCAATTATCAGAAGCCGATGAAAACACCTTACTTGAAAAACTCAATCATTTTTTAGCAGAAGATGGTATCGCTTTACGACGTGCAGATAAGGGAATATGGCTTTTTGCGCTGACACATCATACCGATGTGCATTTTCATGATCCGGCGACGCTAGTTGGCAAAAGTTTGGCTTCTTATCTGCCAACGGGTAAAGATGCGGTTTATTGGCATCGTTTGTTAACAGAATGCCAAATGTTATTGGTAGAATATGGCCTCAGTGTCTGGTTTTGGGGAAATGCGAATCCCACGAAATTGAAAACGGATTATGATGCACTTTATACCGACGATCTGATTTTAAAAGCGCTAGCAAAAAGCGTGGGTATTATCGCCAAACCTTTACCAACAGCTTGGGAGCCCATGTTGTTGCAAAATACTAACGAACTCTTTATTGAACCACCCCATGATTTAATGGCACCACTTTTGTCAGCGTTACGTCAAGGCAAGATAAAATCGCTTAAATTAATCACAGAACAAAAAGAATATATGCTTAAAAGACGCCATCTTTATTATTTTTGGCGAAGCAAAAGGATTTCGAATGACAGCACTACCGTTAGCAAAAATTAAACGAAGAACCATTAATGCTGAGCGCGAAGCCGCAGCAAAAGCAGAAGGGCTTGATCCGCTATTGGCACGAATCGTTGCCTCAAGACCGACACTATTAGAAGAATCTGTTTTAACGATGCTCGCGCCCAAATTAAAGGCCCTGGATTCTCCGCATAATTTACCTGATATTGAGCGAGCGGTTGCTAGGATCTGTGATGCATTAGCAGCTGGCGAAGTGATAGGTATTGAAACCGATCATGACTGTGACGGGCAAACAAGTCATGCGGTGCTTTATTGTGCTTTGGTCGATATTTTAGGTCATCCGGCAGAAAAAGTTCGCTCCTACATTGGGCACCGCTTAAAAGAGGGTTATGGTTTATCAGAAGCGGTTGCGGCGCGGATTTTGGCAGATTCGCCTCGTCCTACCTTAATTATTACAGCTGATAATGGCTCTTCTGATGAAGCACAAATTGCGTTATTAAAGCGCCACGAGATTGATGTGATTGTGACCGATCATCATGAGATCCCCGTCGATGGGATCCCACAAAGTGCTTATGCGGTGGTTAGTCCTACCCGTACAGATAGCCAATATCCTGATAGGCTCATCGCAGGTTGCATGGTAGCCTGGTTATTAATGGCAGCAGTGCGTTCGCATATTGTGCAAAATACTGCAAAAATATTACCCAGTTTAGCCGAATGTTTAGATTTTGTTGCTGTCGGGACGATTGCGGATTGTGTGAGTATTGCTCGCAGTAAAAATAATCGTGCCATTGTTTCTTATGGGATGAAACTGATTCAACAAGGCGTGCGTCCCTGCTGGCGTGCTTTAATCCCTATTATGTCATCACCCCTTTCTTCTGAGGATCTCGGATTTAAAATTGGTCCGCTACTCAATAGTGATGGCCGTTTAGCTTGTGCTTTTGGCTCAGTGAGCTTTTTACTGGCTAAAAATGATAAAGAAGCTAAAGAATGGGTTGAGCATTTACAAATACAAAATACCGAGCGCAAAAGTATTCAAGATGCTATCACGCAGCAAGCAAAAGAACAGGCATTAAAGCAATTTGCTGAGAAAAAAAATAGCCTTTGCATTTTTTTAGAAGATGGACATGCAGGCGTGCATGGCATTAGCGCTAGCCGAATTAAAGATTGGTTTGGGCGACCTGTGATTATTTTTTGTCCCAAGCAGGAAGACTCGAATATCTTAACCGGCTCTGCACGTTCCATTGAAGGTATTCACTTAAGACACGCTTTACAAACGATTGCTGATCGATACCCGGGTATTTTAGTGAAATTTGGTGGGCACCAAGCAGCAGCAGGGCTCAGTATTTATCGTGAAAGAGTTGCTGATTTTACCCGGTATTTTGAAGAAGTCGTTTGTGAACAACTAAATGGAGTCGATGTTGGGCCTGAAGTATGGTCAGATGGTGAACTTTCTATTGATGCTATCTCGATTCCGGTTATTAAGAAACTCGTCGAATCCTTAGAGCCTTTTGGCCGAGAATTTGAGTCACCAGCCTTTGAATTAGAGGGTAAAATTATTAGCCTTAAGGTTATGGGGCAGACTCAAACACATTTAAGAGTAGGCTTGGTGGTGAATGAGGTATGGTTTGAAGCCGTTTGGTTTAACAGCTGCGATCCTAATGAACCGATGCCAGTAAACGTTGGTGATGAAGTTAAAATTGTTTATATGCCAAAAATACAAACCTTTCGTGGAGAATTGAAACTCAATTGTCAGATCATTCATCTCGAAAAATTTGTTATTTAGTTAAATGCTTAAAATTATATACTCGAGCCAGTTTGAATTACTCATTTTAGCTAAGATATTGTATAATTTGCTGTTTTTGATTGGTAATAGAGAGCCGGGCGTGGAAATTGCACCTTTACTATCACAGCTAAAAGATTTAGCGAACCGTCTTAATGATCTGCGGAGGTATCTTTGACTTTGATGAAAAACGCGAGCGTTTAGAAGAAGTCAGAGTCATGTTAGAAGACCCCGCTATATGGCAGGATCCAGAACAGGCCCAAGCCCTGGGCAAAGAGCGCGTGCTGCTGGAAAAATTGGTCACGACCATTGCTAATGCACAAAGCAATGTCGACGATGCCTTGGATCTATTACAGATTGCCAAAGAAGATGACGATGAAGCCACCTTTCATGATTTAGAACAAGAAGGAACGCGCTTACAAGCGATTATCGAAGAGCTTGAATTTCATCGTATGTTTTCAGGTGAAATGGATGGTGCACAAGCCTACGTTGATGTTCAAGCAGGCTCAGGTGGCACCGAAGCACAAGATTGGGCAGAAATGTTATTGCGGATGTATTTGCGTTTTGGTGAGCGTAAAGGCTTTAAAATGACCTTGCTTGAAGCTTCCGCAGGGGAAGTTGCAGGCATCAAAAGTGCAACGATTAAAGTTGAAGGCGAATATGCCTATGGCTGGTTGCGCACAGAAACCGGCGTTCATCGCCTCGTGCGTAAATCGCCATTTGATTCAGGCAACCGTCGGCATACCTCATTTGCCGCTATTTTTGTGTCACCCGTCATTGATGAAAAGATTGATATCCAAGTCAATCCTGCCGATTTGCGAGTGGATACTTACCGCGCGAGTGGCGCAGGCGGTCAGCACGTCAATCGAACCGATTCTGCTATTCGTATTACCCATATTCCGACAGGCATTGTTGTGCAATGTCAGAGCGATCGTTCGCAACATAAAAACCGTGCACAAGCCATGGAACAGTTGCGTGGTAAATTATATGAATTAGAAATGCGCAAACGCCAAGCAGAGCAAAATGCCATGGAAGAAACCAAAACCGATATCGGTTGGGGCAATCAAATCCGCTCTTATGTGCTTGATGATTCACGAGTAAAAGATTTACGTACGGGAGTAGAAACTTCTAATACCCAAGGTGTATTAGATGGCAATTTACTTGAACTCTTTATTACAGCCAGTTTAAAAGATGGGTTATAAACATGACAGATGAAAGCCAAAAAGTAGAAGATCTTAATGAACAGCTAGTGAACCGTCGTGAAAAATTGAAACAACTGCGCGACGCTGGTAACCCTTTTCCCAATGACTTTAGACGAGATGCTTTTGCTGGCGATATGCATGCTAAATATGATGCTATCGAAACCGCAGATTTAGAGGCACAAGCGGTTAAAGTTAAAATGGTAGGGCGCATGATGACAAGGCGTCATATGGGTAAGGCGAGCTTTCTTAACTTGCAGGATATGACCGGCGTCATGCAAGTCTATGCTAAATCAGAAGAGCTACCCGAAGGCGTATATGAGCAATTTAAACATTGGGATTTAGGGGATATTGTTGCGGTTGAAGGTGTTTTATTCAAAACCAAAACCGGTGAATTATCCGTTAAAGCAAAGAACTTACGGTTGCTGACCAAGGCATTACGTCCGTTGCCAGAAAAATATCATGGCTTAACTGATCAAGAAACCCGTTATCGTCAACGTTATTTAGATTTGCTGGCTAATGAAAAAACGCGAGAAGTGTTTAAAACGCGTATCAAAATTATTCAAGCAATTCGTGATTATTTAAATAATCGAATGTTTCTGGAAGTGGAAACGCCTATGATGCAACCCATCCCAGGGGGAGCTGCAGCAAGACCTTTTATTACGCATCATAATGCACTCGATATGCAGCTTTTCCTACGAATTGCCCCTGAACTTTATTTAAAACGACTTGTGGTTGGTGGGTTTGAACGCGTTTACGAAATCAATCGCAATTTCCGTAATGAAGGGGTCTCTACTCGTCATAACCCTGAATTTACCATGCTTGAATTTTATCAAGCCTATGCTGATTATCATGAGTTGATGGATTTAACCGAAGATTTGTTACGTTCAATTTCACAACTCGTATTAGGAACGACGACTTTAGTTTATCAAGGTGAGAGTTACGATTTATCAAAACCGTTTACCCGCATGACGGTAAAAGAATCTATTTTACATTTTAATCCTCAGTTAACCGCTGACGATTTAGAAAATCGTCAAAAATTAGAAAGCTATGCCAAAGAATTAGGCTTACCCCTTAAAAGTGATTACGGAATGGGTAAGATTCAAATCGAAATATTTGAAAAAACGGTTGAATCACGATTAATGGCGCCTACCTTCATTACCGAATATCCAACCGAAGTGTCACCTTTGGCACGTGCCAGCAATCATAATCCGGAAGTGACCGATCGATTTGAATTTTTTGTCGGTGGCCGTGAAATTGCGAATGGTTTTTCTGAGTTAAATGATGCGGAAGATCAAGCGGCTCGCTTTAAAGCACAAGTTGCGCAATTTGAAGCCGGGGATGCCGAAGCAATGCATTATGACGATGATTTTGTTACGGCATTAGAGCATGGCTTACCACCCACCGCCGGGGAGGGGATTGGTATCGATCGCTTAGTGATGCTATTTACAGATGCGCCATCGATTCGTGACGTCATTTTATTCCCCCATATGAGAGGGAATTAAATCTACCTGTTTTGCTGCGGTACTGTTAAGGCAGTGTGCCGCAGCATCTTTTCCGCAATTTTTATCTCATTCTTGTTTTTTCTCACTATACAAGCTTTTCATTCCCTTCTACTAAGAACTTTTCTTATTGTAAGTAAGTAAGGCATCTGATATTTTTGCCAGATAATTGATATTAAAAGAGAATGGTATGCCATTGAACGATGATGTCTCGCCTAAAGCAAAAAACACAAAGTCTGAGCTACGTTTTGGTCCTATTGGATTAAAAAAAGCCACAAAATCTGGATATAGTTGCGCTAAAAATGGTGGCGATCGCCCAACCATTGAAATATTACAAATGCGCGGATATACCAAAGAGGAATCTAAAATGTATCTTAGGAGCTATGATAGCGTCATCATTGAACCGACAGAGAAAGCGTTACGTAAAGCAAAAGAGTCCGGACGTAAATCGGCTAGCAAGGGAGGGAGGCGCCCCACCATTGAAATATTACAGCAGCGAAATCAATATAACCTACAACAAGCACAGATGTACCTTCTTACTTTCGATATAACGACTGAACAAAGAAATAAAAAAAGCGAAGATAAATATACAATTCTGCCTAAGATAGTCCCTGTTCATCAGTTAAAATTTGAAAATGTAAACACGCAAAGCGCTGAAGTGACAATAGAGGCGAATATATTAAAAGCATCATGTGAGCTAGAAAATGTTAGCAAGCAAAGCGATGAATACGTGATAAAAGACGATTTGTTTGCCATTTCATTTGAGCCGATTGCTGTTAATGAGTCACAAGAAGAATCTTATAGTGAATCTCTTGAAAGAGCATATTTGGAGAATATTGGCAAACAGCTTAATGGGCAACTGTATTCTGAGTTAATGTTGGCTGAAGACAACTGTGTATTAACATCTTCAACGGATGAACCCTTATTTAGCATTGAAAATGAAGCCTATGTTGCTGCATTTGTACCAAGGTTTAGTTATTGTCAAAACCATACTGAATCATTTGAACAACGCTGTTCTCATCCAGAAAATAATCTAGAAGACAGGAGATATCTAGCATTCTTGAGCATGCTCCAATAAGAATTATTCTTATTGTTAGCAAGCAACAGCTATGTTACTTTTTCGTATTATTTACTTGTCCAAATAACCTGTGCTATCAAACCACTAGGATGTGACATGCCAGCAAAAAAAGGAAGTAACAAAGTTGCAGCAAAAGAAAGGTTATTAACGCTACGCAAAGCCAAATCATCTGGTAGCCAGAGCGCACGTCAAGGAAATCAACGTCCAAGCATTGAAGTTTTGCAAAATAAATATACTCAAGAACAAATAGAAGCTTATTTTCAGGGATATGATCGAATTGCTGGAACGCCAGAAGAACAAGAACAACGAAAAGCCAAAATTGCAGGTGCTTTGAGAGCCAATCAAGGCATGCCGCGACCCACTATTGAAGAATTGCAGAATAAATACAATCAAGAGCAAATAACGATTTATTTACATGCCTATAATAAAACGATTGGCACAGCTGAAGAACAAGCAAGACGAAAAGCTATAATATCAGGCAGGCAGAGGGCAAGAACAGGAGGCTCCCGCCCAACTCATGAGATTCTGCGAAAAAAATATTCCGAGGAACATATTGCGGTGTATTTGAAAGCGTATGATGAAAAAGCAGGGACAAGCGAAGCAGTCAATTTGTTAAAAGCAAGAGAAACGGGGCGAAAATCAGCGCAGAGACGTTGTATACGCCCAACGATTGAAACTTTGCAGTACCGAAACCACTATACGCTAGAACAAGCGCAAGCGTACTTGATAGGTTTTGACAAAGGTTGTGAACGGCAAAGGCAACAATCCCAGCTTGTGAGTCAAATTCAGGTACAAGTAAGTGAAGATGTTATCGCTACTCATGATTGTCCGCCGCTATCTTATCTTGAATTGCTTGAAGAAGCCTATTTAGATGATAGTCAAAAATGTTCTGAGTCGACACTCTATTCTGAGTTATTTTTTGTTAAAAATAGCGTTGCGGCCAATCCTCTTCTTTGCGATGAACAAATACTGGGTTTTGAAAATGAAACGCTTATTTTTTCGCTTGTGCCGAGTTTATCCCTTTGTCAAAGAAAGTATGATCCCTTAAACAAGGAAGATATTGATAACGATTTTCAAGAGATTAAACTAGGGTTCCCTAGCTTATAGTACGACTTCATCAAATTAACTCAACAGACGCAAGCTAGCTTGAGTGTCATATTGGTTTCGATACACATCAGCATGACTATAAGATTTGCCTTCACTTATGGTATTAACTGTATTCCACCAGTCTTCGAATGACTGAAATTTATCTTTGACTCGCTGTAAACCATCATCTGAAATGTGAAGAGCTACTTTTTCAAAATCGCTTTTGTGTTCTTTAAGAATTGTTTCTAAAATGGTCTGGGTGGGAAGATAGGTATGATGGTATTCCAAAGATTCTTTTTCTTTAGCAAAGGCGTCTGCATCCTCGAAATCATCAACTTGCAATGATGTAAAGTGCGTATTTTTTGCATTACATAGTTCAAATATTAATGCAGCAAACATGTCTGAGAAACGCTTGTCTTCTTTGACAATTTGAATATTGCCAGATAGTCCATTATCAATCCATATCGCATTCGCCTCACATTGATTTGCTTGAACAAAATCAACCGTAATGCGTCTGGTTCCTTGTTGCGTAGCCTGTTGTATCAGATCATCAAGCAGAGGGATTTGCGCAAGCAATATCATCAGTGCTTTAGCGATATGATTCATTTCTGGGTCGTTATCGGTATTAATCGAAAAATGGTTATAAGAAAATGTTTGCGAATCCTTCTGATGGTGTTTCTTTAACTGAGAAAGCGGAACATAGGTTGTTTGTTGATATTGTTGTCTATAAATATCAGCATGACTAAAAAGTTGACCTTCAAGTGGGCTATTCTTTGCTTTCCAAAATACTTCAAACGATGAGCATTCGTTGATTAACCTATCAAATTCATCATTAAAAATAGCTAAGCCATTTGCTGTAAATACTTCTTTGTGATGATTGGCGATATCATTTAATAGTACGCTTGTTGGCTGATAAACACCTTTATATGCGGCTAATTCTTTAGCTAGTGCAAAATTGTCTGCATCATCAAAATGCTTGGCTAGGATGTTAAGGGGATTATTTGCGATGGTATGACAGCATTTTGCATTATACAAAACGGTCAATAAAGTTGAAAACATCGGTAAAAAGTCAGCGCTTTTTACGATTTTACTATATTTTTTGTTGTTTCGAAGCTCCATCGAACCATTTGTTTGGCATTCGTTTTGGCTAACAAAATCAACGAAGATTTTGCCATAAAGCGTGGCATTCTCAATCAACGAATCGAGTAAAGGAATGTCGGGGATGAGTTTAACGAGTGATTCGAACATTTGAAGCAATTGAGGATCATGCTCAACATTTAATACTAATTTTTTGTAACGCATCATTCATTCTCACCACTGTTACTGCAAGAACGCAACATAACATTTTATAAAAATAAGTTCTAATGAATATTAAATAAAATGCTGAAAAATACGAACAAATTTAATGTTATGATTTTTTGTTTTGTATTACGCATTTGCTTAAAATTTGTTCTGTCTTTTTATTCGAACAAATATTTTATTGGTGAATTTCCTGACATTAGTTATTTAGTGTTATATACTCTGCGCACTTGTTGCACCATCACTTAGTTGAGATGGTTATGATTAAGACAAAATGCTTTGGAGTTATTTATGTTATATAACCCTTTTGCCAATCAACAGCTGCTGGAAAGAGCGAGAAATTCAGGCCGTGAGGGAGCTCACGTTGGCTATGCCCGCCCAACGATTGAAACGCTACTAAAACGCAACAACTATAGCTTAGAGCAAGCAAAACACTATCTTCACGCTTATGATGTTGCTGCGGGAACACCACAAGAACAAGCCCAGCGCAAAGTAAAAAATGCGGGGCGTTATTTAGCATATCATGATGGTGATCGTCCGGATATTCATACTTTGTTAAAACGTTATAGCCCAGAACAAGCGCAACTATACCTTGATGCATACGACAAAGCAGCAGCAGTAACGCCTGAGGTACAAGATCGTAGAAGAATGCAAAAAATTAAATGAATGGGAAGCGCGTGCGCTAGACGAGGAGCAGGAAAACGCCCTAAAAATCAGAAATTATTGGAACGTTATCATCCAGATGAAGCGAAACAATACCTTGAGAGTTATGACAAAATAGTAACCATGCAACATGATCAGAGTGAATTGAAAAAAATATTTGACCTGGGACGTGAATGCGCTTTGCGAGGTGAAGAACGTCCAGCACTTGAAAATCTATTAAAAAATTATACGGCCGATCAAGCAAACATATATCTTCTTGCCTATGATCGCACAGTAGGAATGCCTGAAATAAATGTGAATATCTCTAAATGTAAGAAAACAAAACGCGCTGCCGAGCCAGAAAAGCGAAATATAAGGCGAAAAACTAAAGAGGTAATGGTAAACGAGCAACCTCCGCAACTTGAAAATCTACTATTCAACTTTTCCGAATATTTAAGTGAAAATGAAGTCGTCATCAACGAGTTACCGACTTCTTTAGATAGAACACCGACCCCTATGTTAGGATATTCGTACTATGGCCAACCTGCTGCTGTACCCCAAACGCAGAGGTATATGTCGGGATATCGCCAACCGTCTGTTTTACCTGAAACGACAACTTGTATACCAGGATATGCGTATTATTGCCAACCGGCTTCTTTACATAAAACGCCAACTTATATGCAGGGAAATCAATATCAGAACGATAAATACCCCACTTCTTTAGCAGAAACGCCAGCTTGTATCTCGGAATATCAGCACTATAGCCAACCAGCTTCTTTACATGAAATACCAACTTGTATGCAGGGAAATCAACATCACAACGATAGACAACTCATTTCTTTAGAAGAAACACCAACTTTTATGCTGGCAGATGAGTACGATGGTCAATTCGCTTCTTTAGAAGAAACGCCAAACTTTATGCCGGGATATCAGTACTATGGTGAATGCCAAGATAAAAATTTCTTAGGCCTAGAAGCAAATGATTTAGAATATTCTGTTGAAGAAAAATTTGAAATTTTTCAACATACTATATTTGGATGAGTTCGCAATTATTTAAAAATCGCTTCAGCCGCCATTAATGGCTCTTGCAAAGCAGGTTTTAACAGCAGATTTTCTTTAGGATCAAGACCCAATCGATTGAACGCAGGAATTTCAGTTCTATCAATTTGGGCTAAAGGATGAGGTGTTCCTTCTAGAACGAAGATTTTTGCAACCAAAATCACATCAGCTAAATCTGCTTTAGGAATTTTGCGATAATACTGCGTCATGTTTTGCGGAATGTTGGCAATATTGGGAGGGAACTGCCATGAGTTTAAAATGGCTTCGCCAAGTTTTGCATAATGATTTTGGATTAATTCATCGAGCACATTAAGATTTTTCAATAATTCTGGTTGTGTTTCAGCATAAGTAAGAATAGGTAAGATGCCAATTTCATGTAGCAAGCCCGCAAGCATTGCTTCATCGGGGGCAAACTTTTTAGTATAATTCGCAATCACATACGAAGTTGCTGCAATTTGTCCACTATGTTTCCAGGCATCGTTTAGTTTTTGCTCAATCACTTTGTGTTTGGCAAGGAATAACTGTTCCATGGCTAAACCAATCGCCATGTTTGAAACAAAGCGCACTCCTAAACGGCTAATGGCATTCTCTAAACTATTAATGGCAACACGCCCCCGAACTAAGGGGCTATTGGCAAGTCGAATAATACGTGCGGTTAAGGCAGGATCTTTGCCGATAATGCCTTCAAGCTCTTCAATCGTAACATAGGGGTTCTGGCTAACTTCTTGAATAGCCATTGCAATCTCGGGTTGGGTCGGGAGTGGAAGTCGATTTCGTTCAATGGCCTCAAGAAGATCCATAAAGAAGGTAGCGGATGCATTGAGGGATAGATCCATGAATAACTCCTTGACACCAGACGATTGAATGCGTTGCCCCTCACTGGGGGCTTACATTAAGTCTAGACGATGAAGTTTTGGTCCATCAGCTTTCTTGAAGCGAATTTTGCTAAAATCAGCATACTGTTCATCTAGTACAACCAGTAACTCAAATCCCTGCTTAACCTTGGCACTACGCACGACAATACCAGGCGCTTCATTGGGTGCATCTAAAATAATAACCTGATCGCCTGGGCAGGGTGGGGGTTCTGTGCTTTCAGCCAGCAAGGCACGGTACATATGGCGTTTGATTTTGCCTTTGTAGTGCATTCGGGCAATAATTTCTTGCCCTAAATAACAGCCTTTATCAAAACTAACACCTTTGAGTTCTGGTAAATTCACATGATGGGGTAGTAATAAATCCTCGGTGTTAGGGTACAGACTTGGGATCCCTGCTTGAATATCTAAAGCTTCCCACTGTTCCGTTGACAAACCTTGTGTCGTTTTTTGCATGGCTTGGATAAAGGATTCAGCAAGCGACGTTGCGAGGATGACCATAAAACGAGGGATGCTTCCTGGTAGACGGCAAATGATGAGGTCACCTTCTGGTTGAGGCAAATAAGTTGTGCCTCCTCCTGCGACGGCATTGACTTGCTCGCTCATTAACGCTGTCAAGAAATCAGAGGATGCTTCACCGACTAAGCCAAAATATCGCAAGCCTTCCGCTTGCTCTAATTTGACTTTAGAAAATAGGGCGTACTTTTTTAGATTTTGAATTGCATGGGGGATCAAGCTGGCAGCAGCAATTAAAAGATAACGAGACTCTGATCCTTGGGATAATTTGAAAATTCGAAATAAAGATTGCATGCGCCCTTTTAGATTACAGTGAGCGCCAAGCTGACTTTGATCATCGGTAATGGTTTTCAGGTTAACGGTTAGCTGACCTTGTAAAAATGTTTCTGCATCTTGGCCGCTTACAATCAATGCGCCAAGGGAAGAGAGCTCGCAAAAACCAATCTGACTTGCCTCGATGGAGGGTGAAAATGCTTGCCATTTAGTATGCATCGGAATATCTTCTCGTTGAATATTCTGGGACGCAAAGTATACCATTAATGCTGAGATAGAGATGATATCTATGAAAATAAACTGTTATTTGGCTGACATAATATGTTAGAAAAAGTCAATGAAATTCTTCATTTTTGGTTTGGAACCGATAAAAATAATTATCTCGCAAATGCAGCCTGCTGGTGGAAAAAAGACCCAGCGTATGACCAAGAAATAAACGAAAGATTTTCACAGGTGCATCAATACGCGGTGAGTGGCCGCTTGAATGAGTGGATAAATCAACCACAATCGTGCTTAGCCTATATCATTTTAGTCGATCAATTTTCACGAAATATGTACCGTGAAACTCCGCTTGCTTTTGCCTACGATAACCTGGCTTTAGCGGCTTTTGAGCATGGTAAAGAGCAAAAATTAGATAAAGATTTACCTTTAGTGCAACGGTTGTTTTTTTATATGCCATTAGAGCACTCCGAAGATATTCAGCATCAGAAACTGTGTTTAGCGTTGATGAAACAATTAGAGCAAGAAGCGCGTGAATTAGCGCCGAATTATCTTAGCCTTATGGAGCAATCCTTTGACTATGCGCAGAAGCATTATGATGTTATTCAACAATTTGGTCGTTTCCCACATCGCAATGCCATTCTAAACAGAGAAAGTACGCAAGAAGAACTGGTTTTTCTCAGTTTACCCAATAGTTCATTTTAAGTGAGAGGAAATATTTCGTGCACGAATTAGATAGAGTAAAACGTGAAAAACTTCGTTGGGCGTGCAGGCGAGGCATGCTTGAGCTCGATTTGTTTTTGGTTCCTTTCTTTGAAAATAAATATGATAGCTTGCCTCTGGCTGAACAAGGCAATTTTGAGGAAATGTTGCATCATACCGATCCTGAATTACTGAGCTGGTTGATGGGGCATGAAACCCCTACCGTTGCTAATATACAAACCATCGTAACGAAAATTCGTGAATTTAGACTGCAAAATTGATTTAGGACGTTCTAAACAATTAAGCTGCTGGCTTTGGTTGTTAAGCGCTTTTGCCTGCTTTTGCACACTCTATGCTTTGCCTTGGTTTCTGGCATTAATAATCTTGCCGCTGATTATCTTTTATAGCCTTAGCCTATTACGTCAACAGGGTTGGCGTAATTCTAAACAGGCCATTATTGCTATTCAACGAAGAAGGCATGCAACATGGTATTTGCAAACAGCTTCATTACAAGGATGGCTTGTTCGCTATCAGGGAAGGGCATTTCGTAGTCCGTGGTTAATGATTGTCACCTTTCAAAAAATAACGGATAAGAGGAATATCACGGTAGTCATTACCAAGGATGCGGTTTCTTCGCAACACTACACGGATTTATTAGCTTGGCTGTGGATTTAAGACGTCTTTAGAAGCCAGGCTTACTGCCGATATGAGTATCAATGATGGTTTCCTTTTCTTTGAGGTGTCATGCGCCAGCGTGTAGAGCCAAATAAGCGCATCAATGTGGATTACGAACTCGTAGAACAGGTACGTCTAGGAGATAAGCAAGCATTTGATTTATTGGTCATTAAATATCAGTTTAAAATCTTAAAGCTTGTCAATCGTTACGTGAATGATCCCAGTGAAGCAATGGATGTTGCCCAAGAGTCTTTTATAAAGGCCTATCGTGCTTTAGATAAATTTCGTGGTGATAGTGCTTTTTATACATGGCTGTATCGTATTGCAATTAATACAGCAAAAAATCACGTTGTTTCTCAAAGTCGCCGTATGATTGAAGCGGATGTTGAAACCGTTGATATGGAACAAACATTAACTAAAGCTAATCTGAAAGAATATTCAGCTCCAGAAAAATTATTACTAGATGATGAAATTGAGCATGCTGTTTATGAAGTGATTGCACACTTACCTAAAGAACTACGCACTGCTATTACCCTAAGGGAATTAGAAGGGATGAGCTATGAAGAAATAGCCGGTATTATGGCTTGTCCGGTAGGCACGGTTCGATCTAGAATATTCAGAGCACGTGAAGCGATTGAAAGGCGGATCAAACCGCTATTGAATGAAACATAGGAGTTTGTAAAATGGACGCCAAGGATGTCAATGACAATCGCGAACATAACCTAGAATTATTATCTGCGATGATCGATGATGAATTATCGATTGCCGAAAAAAATCATCTTTTAACACAAATTAAAGCCGATGCTGTTTTGCAAGAAAAATGGCGTCATTTTTATATCGTTAAAACGATTATGCGCAAAAAATCGCAAGTACCAGCAAGTATCAATGAATTGACGAGCCAAATGATGATTCATGCAAGTGAAGAATCACATTTAGCGAATCTTCACCATCCAGAACAACATTAAATACTACACGACGGTTACCTTATTAGCGTCGGATAGTTACCTTTGATAATTTTCGGCTCGGGGTTAAATTATCTTGTGGTGCATTATTTAATCTTGCTCGATTTTTACGTACCCTTAATTGATATTGAGCAACCATTTTAAAATTTTGAGGAGCAGGCAGCGTCGTGTCCGTTAAGCTTTCCATTTCCGTTACTTTTTGCTTTCTTTGTTTAGATTGACTTAACGTAGTAGCAAGTGCTTGAATTTTTTTGACAAATGCAACAGAAGTATTGAGTTGGTCTTTGACAAGTTGTTCAAGCTTTTCACTAATATGAGGTTCATTAACGATGTGTTGTGATGCATAAAAGCTCTCTGATGAAAGCGATACAAGATGTTCGTCATCAAGTTTGCTCGTTAATGTACGATCATTGAGTATCTGTTTCGCGACACAAAAATACGCTGAACCCAGCATTGCGAGGCTCCATCCATCTAATTGTTGCAACCACTCGCTATTGTCAGCGAGTATTTGTTGGAAGATGTTAAAATGGCACGAAGCTAGCCTTGCCAGAGATTTATTATCTAATCTTTGCTTTAAGTTATCATCTGCGAGAATTAATTGAGCAACTTCAATACATGTGATACCAAGCCGTTCAAGATCGTTTCCATCTAATTTTATTGATAAGCGACTGTCTGTCAAGATTTTTTGTTTGATTTCAGGGTGGTTTGCAGCGAGGAGTGAAAGATCTCGCCCGTTCAATTTTTGACTTAAATAAATGTTTTTTATTATTTTTTTAGCTATTTTAGGATGTGATGAGCCAAGACTTGCCAGTTCAAATCCCTTTAATTGTTTCAGCAAGTCATTATCAGTCAGTATTATTTTTGCAATTTTAAGATGTGCTATGCCAAGCCTTACAATGTGTGAATTGAGTTCTTGTTTTAAATCTTTATTGGCTAGTATGCTTTGTGCAATTTCCAGATGTCCAGCACCAAGCCATGAAAGATTGTGTCCTCCTAGTAGTTTGACTAATTTACTATTCGTCAGTATTGCTTGAGCGACTTCAAGATGGAACATACCCAGAGAGGTGAGGCTAAATTCATCTAATTTATCTAGCAAGTTTGGATCGTTTATTATTTGCTTGGCAATTTTTAGATGGTTATTGCCAAGTCTTGCAATATCTTCTCCCTCTAATTGTTCCATTAAGTGATTGTCAATTAATACTTGTTCAGCGATTTCAAGATGTGAAGAACCAAGCGTTGTCAGGCTAAACGTCTGTAGTTGTTGCCTTAGATGAGGGGTAGTCATTATTTGCTTGGCAATTTTAAGATAAGTCTTTCCAAGCAAGACAAGCTGAGATTCATTTAATTTGGGCCATAAATCATTATCAGCCAATATGTGTTGGGCAATTTTAATATGCTGGGAGCCAAGCTTTTCTAGATCGGACCCAGTTAATGTTTGTTTTAAGTTGGCATCACTGAGTATTTTTTTTGCTAAAGGTAAATGTAATCCAATAATGTCAAGGATTAGATTTACCGATAAACGACTAAAAATAGGTTCATGGCTTAAGATAAAAGGGATTTTATGGGGATATTGCTTACAATGAGCATAGAACTCTTTTGCAGTAAGCTGGCAGAGCATAGCATTAATTTGTCCCTCAATTTGAGAGACGTCTCTAAACCGTTTATTAACGAGTGCTGCACCCTCTTTGCCATAAAGCTCGTGGGGCTTAAGGTAGCTCAATACTTTGGCTAATAACTCAGTTGGAAATGTTTCTTGTGAAAATGGATTGATATCTGTCATGCTGGTTTTACCTGGCGCGCAATTTGGTTAACGTTTGAATCATTTAGTGGCGGATCGTTCAATATCGTGCGATTGCAAGTAGCCCTGAGTTGTTGTTGAGTAACCATGTAAACTTTCTCTGGGGAAGGAAATGTGGTCTCTGCTAAGCACTCTATTTTAGTTCTTTGGTTGTGAGGCTCTATAGGTGCTTGGCATAGCTCAAGAGCAGACTGCTGAATTTTCGTTGCAAGTGAAATAAAATAAATAAGGCTATCATTGTTGCCTATTTTATTCATTAACGTATCATTATTCATAATTTGAGTGGCGATTTCAAAGTAATTTTCGCCAAGCCTTTCAAGGTTATAGCCATTTAATTTTTGTTTTAAATCACTATCTGCCAGTATTTGTTTGGCGATTTTAAGGTGATTTGCACCAAGTATTGGAAGGTGGTAGCCATCTAATTTTTGTTTTAAGTCACTATCATTGAGTATTTTCTTGGCGATTTCAAGATGATGTGCACCAAGCTCTGCAAGGTTCAAACCATTCAATTGTTGTTTTAAATCACTATCTGCCAGTATTTGTTTGGCGATCTCCAGATGCTGACTGCCAAGCTTTGCAAGGTTGTCGCCATTTAATTTTTGTTTTAAATCATCATTAGCAAGTATTTGTTTAGCTATTTCGAAATGCTCTTGACCTAGCGTTGCAAGGTTGTCGCCATCTAATTTTTGCTTTAAATTATCATCAGTAAGTATTTGTTTGGCGATTTCAAGATGACTTGCGCCCAATGTTGTCAGGTTGTTGCCATCTGCTTTTTTCTTTAAAGCAATATCGTTGAGTAGTGGTATTGCGATTTCAAAGTGGTTTGCGACAAACCATGCATGATCTTCGTCGGGTAATTGTAGTTCTAAATCATTAAGTTTGTTGCTAATTAATTTTTGATTTAACTCACTATCGTTGAGTATTAATTTAGCGATTTCAAGATGATTTGCGCCAATGCTTGCAAGGTTGCTGCCGTTTAGTTTTTGCTTTAAATCACTGCTGTTAAGTATAAATTGAGCGATTTCAAGATGTTTTTCGCCCAATATTGCAAGGTTGTTACCATTTAATTTTTGTTTTAAATCACTATTGTTGAGTATTTGTTTAGCAATTTCAAGATGATTTGTGCTAAGAGTTGCAAGGTCGTCGCTATCTAATTTTTCTCTTAAATCACTATCGTCAATTATATGTTTAGCGATGTCAAGATGATTTGCGCCAAGCAATGCAAGGTTAATGCCATCTAATTGTTCTTTTAGATCACTATTGTTGAGTATTTGATTAGCAATTTCAAAGTGATTTGTGCCAAGCGTCACAAGATTTCGAGGAGACAATTCTTGTTTTAAATCACTATCGGCGAGTATGCTTTTTGCTATTTCAAGATATTTTTTGCTAAGTGATATAAGCTGTTTAACAGGCAATTGCTGTTTTATCTCATTATCAGCTAGGCATTTTTGTGCTAATGGCAAGTGATATCCAGCTATCTCAATAATTTTATCCAGAGAGAGTCGAGAAAAAGTAGGCTCATGACTTAAGATATATGGGATTTTTTCAGGATATTGTTTTGCATATGCAAGCAGCTGTTTGGGAGTGAGCTGCAATAATGTTTCTTTGATTTGATTCTCAATTTGAGAGACATCTCTAAACCGTTTATTAACCTGAGCTGCACCCTCTTTGCCATAAAGCTCATGAGGCTCAAGATAACTCAATACTTTGGCTAATAACTCAGTTGGAAATGTTTCTTGTGAAAATGGATTGATATCTGTCATGCTGGTTTTACCTGGCGCGCAATTTGGTTAACGTTTGAATCATTTAGTGGTGGAGCGTTCAATTTCGTGCGATTGCTGGTTACCCTTAGTTGGTATTGAGCAACCATGCAAATCTTCTTTGGGCTAGGAAATACGTGATCTGCTAAGTCTTCTATTTCAGTTCTTTTACGCTTGCGCTGGTTGTTAGGCTCTACGGGGGTATGGCATAATTCAAGGGCAAGCTGCTGAATTTTGTCTGCTAATGAAATATAATTAAGAATGCAATTTTTGTAATATTGTTCGCTATTGTCTAGTATCTTAACTAATGAACTGTCATTCATAATTTGTTTGGCGATTGCAAGATGATTTGCGCCTATTTCTGAAAGTTTCCAACCACTTAGTGTTTTCTTTAAATTATTATCGTCGAGTATTAGTTTGGCGATTTCAAGATCATTATTACCGAAGGTTGCAAGGTTCCAATCATGTAATTTTGGTTTTAGATTATCATCGGTAAGTATTTGTTTAACTATTCCAAGGTGACGTTTGCCAAGTTCTTCAAGGTTCCAGCCATCTAATTTTTGTTTCAAATTATTATCATTGAGTATTTGCTTGGCGATTTCAAGGTGATTTTTGCCAAGTTGTACAAGGTCGTGGCCATATAATTTTTCCTTTAAATGCCTGTTGTTGAGTATAAATTTGGCGATTTTAAGATGATTTGTGCCAAGCCTTGCAAGGTTGTGGATATTTAATTTTAGTTTTAAATTATTATCGTTGAATATTTGGTTGGCGATTTCAAGGTGATTTTTGCCAAGACGTGCGAGATCGTAGCCATTTAACTTTTGCTTTAAATCATTATCGTTTAGTATTTGTTTGGCGATTTCAAGGTGATTTGTGCCAAGCTGTGCGAGATCGCAGCCATTTAACTTTTGCTTTAAATCATTATCGTTGAGTATTAGTTTGGCGATTTCAAGATGATTTGCACCAAGCTGTGCAAAGTTGTCGTCGCCATCGAATTTTTGCTTTAAATCACTATCGTTAAGTATTTGTTTGGTGATTTCAAGATGATTTTTGCCAAGCTGTGCAAGGTTTTCGCCATCTAATTTTTGCTTTAAATCATTATCGTTGAGTATTTGTTTGGTGATTTTAAGATGATTTTCACCAAGCAGTGCAAGGCTATAGCCATCTAATTTTTGCTTTAAATCACTATCGTTGAGTATTTGCTTGGCGATTTCAAGATGATTTTTGCCAAGCAGTGCAAGGCTATAGCCATCTAATTTTTGCTTTAAATCACTATCGTTGAGTATGTGTTTGGCGATTTCAAGATGCTTTTTGCTAAGTAGTCCAAACAGTTCAACGGGTAATTGTTGCATTATCTCATTATCACCCAGTAATTTTCGTGCTAATGGTAAGTGATGCCCAGTTATCTCAATGATTTTTTCCAGAGAGAGTCGAGAAAAAACAGCTTCATCACTTAAGATGGAAGGCACTTTGTCAGGATGTTGTTTACAGTATGCAATCAGAGGTTTCGGAGTGAGCTGCAATAATGTTTCTTTGATTTGGCTATCGATTTGAGAGACGTCTCTAAACCGTTTATTAACGAGTGCTGCGCCATCTTTGCCATAAAGTTCATGAGGCTTAAGGTAGCTCAATACTTTTGCTAATAATTCGGTTGGAAAAATGGAATGAGAAAATGGATTGGTATTTGCCATGACAGGAATATCCCCAAGAAAATAATTTGGCAAACATACTACAATGAAATGTTCGAATCAATATAAAGTGAGTTACTTTTATAGTTTCTTAAATTTAATGGTTATACACCTGTTTTGTTGTTGTATATCCCTGCATTTGCCTTAAAACTGAATATACATCTTCTTTATTTAAATAACTTATTAGTGATACAATTAAGTCATTGGATATAGAACACATCTGAATGGAATCCACAAAACAACGATTAGAAATGCTGTGCCGGGGGCACAGGTGGAGATAACCATGGCCCGTATACATCACCATTTAATGATGGCTGTCTCTTTGATAGCCGTGAGTTTTACCTTCTCTCAAAATGCAATCGCAGGATATCCTGATTTTTCACCCGTTATCGATAAAGCGGGCAAATCCGTTGTGAATGTGATTACGACAAAAGAAGAAGCCACCAAATTGGTTCCCGACAATGTCCGACAAGACTTAGAAGGAACGCCATTGATGGATCTGTTAAAACAGATGTATGGTGATAGATTGGAAGAAAAATTATCCGGCAAAGGGCCTAGTTTAGGTTCGGGATCGATTATTTCTGAAGACGGTTATATCGTTACTAATTTTCATGTTGTCGAAGGGGCAAGTAAAATTGTCATTCGTCTACAAGATAGAAGAGAATATCCTGCCACACTGGTTGGCAGTGATAATGGTACCGATCTGGCTTTATTAAAAATTGATGCGGATCGTTTGGCCTATTTACCTTATGCTGCTACGAATGCAACGAAAGTGGGACAATGGGTTATTGCGATTGGTGCACCCTTTGGCTTTGAAAATTCTGTTACGGTGGGAGTTGTCAGTGCTTTAGGAAGAAGTCTAGGACAAGAACGTTATGTCCCATTTTTACAAACCGATGCGGCAATTAACCCTGGAAATAGCGGCGGTCCCTTACTCAATGAAAATGGCGAATTAGTAGGTATTAACTCACAAATCGTGAGTGAATCTGGCAATTACGCCGGTTTATCGTTTGCCGTTCCTGCTGATGTTGTTAAAAATGTGGTTGAGCAACTAAAGGCCCGTGGTAGTGTTGCCAGAGGTTGGTTAGGACTTGCATTCCAAGATTTAGATCGCGGTTTGGCCGATTCTTTTGGTATAAAAACAGCCAAAGGCGCATTGATTTCAAAGGTATTACCCAATAGTCCGGCTGCTAAAGTCGGTATTAAAGAAGGGGATGTTATTACCGAATTCAATGGTCGTGAAATTATTAAAGCAACCGATTTGCCACCAATTGTAGGGCTTATTCCAATCAATAGTAAAGTGCCTATGACCGTGATACGTGATCATAAGGAAATGAAGGTCAGCATTTTGTTGAGTAAATATACGCAACAAGAAGGGGCTGCCCAAGCAGAAGGTAAGAAGGTTTCTGTCGGTAACAAAATGGACGAGTTGCAAAAAGGGATCACGGTGCGCGAACTTGAAGATTATGAACAAAGCGCTTTATCTAAAGATCAAACCGGTGTCGCAGTTGTATATGCCGATGCTAAACCTTGGGCAACATCAGGATTACGACGCGGGGATATTATCGTCAGTGTTAATAGCAAGAAGATTGATAGCGCGAAGGACTTTTATCAATTGATGAGAGAAGCCAATAAAGATAAAAGTATCCCCCTATTGGTTGTTAGACCAGGGGAAATGCAACATTACATTGCGGTTAAATTTTAAAAGTTGGTTAACTTTGCTGCGGGTAATCCCCGCGGCATCCTCTCCTTAAATATTACCCTTTCAAAAAATAAGTTTGTCAAAAAAATAAAATTTAATACTGAATTGCTAGCTCATTCCCCGCGTGTTGCGTAAAATACAGCCTGATCTGGATATAAGGAGCCTCTGGCTGTAGCTATGGAGCATATAAGAAACTTTTCAATCATTGCTCATATTGATCATGGTAAATCAACGCTTTCTGACCGTTTAATTCAGTTTTGTGGTGGTTTGAGCGATCGTGAGATGCAAGCGCAAGTACTAGATTCGATGGATATCGAGCGCGAAAGGGGCATTACTATTAAAGCCCAAAGCGTTACCCTGACTTACAAAGCTAAAAATAATATAGAATACCAACTTAATTTTATTGATACCCCTGGGCATGTCGATTTCTCTTATGAGGTCTCACGTTCATTAGCCGCCTGTGAAGGGGCACTTTTAGTGGTGGATGCCGCTCAAGGCGTAGAAGCGCAAACAGTTGCTAACTGCTATACGGCGATTGAGCAAGGCCTAGAAGTGATTCCGGTTCTCAATAAAATCGATTTACCCCAAGCCGATCCAGAAAGGATCTGCCATGAGATTGAAGAAATCATTGGCCTTGATGCAACTGACGCATTACAGGTGAGTGCGAAGGCGGGCATCGGTATTGCAGAACTATTAGAAAAAATTGTGGAGCGAATTCCTGCACCGAAGGGCGATAAAGCTGGTGCATTACAAGCGCTTATTATCGATTCTTGGTTTGATAGTTACTTAGGGGTCGTGTCACTGGTTCGTATCAAAAATGGCGAATTAAGAAAAGGCGATAAAATTAAGATTATGTCCAGTGGTCGCGAATTCCAAGTGGATCATGTGGGCATTTTTACGCCTAAGAAAGCATTTAAAGATATCTTGCAGACCGGTGAAGTCGGTTTTGTGGTGGCAGGTATTAAAGCCATCGATGGCGCACCCGTCGGTGATACGATTACCTTGGTGAAAAATCCGGCGCAGCAAGCTTTGCCTGGTTTTACCAAAGTACAGCCTAAAGTGTTTGCGGGCTTGTTTCCGGTTAATTCGGAAGATTTTGAAGCCTTTCGTGAAGCACTGGCTAAATTAAACCTGAATGATGCGTCCTTATTTTATGAGCCTGAAAATTCACAAGCACTTGGTTTTGGTTTTCGTTGTGGCTTCTTGGGAATGCTCCATATGGAAATTATTCAGGAGCGTTTGGAACGGGAATACGATCTGGATCTCATTACTACGGCACCTACCGTTATTTATGAGGTGGTAACCAAAGGGGGCGAGACCGTACAGATTGATAATCCTGCTAAACTGCCTGATCCCAGTCGTATTGATGAAATGCGAGAGCCTATTGTAGAAGCGCATATTTTGGTACCTCAAGAATATTTAGGGAATGTGATCACGCTTTGTATTGAAAAGCGCGGGGTACAAACCAAAATGCTATATTTGGGTTCACAAGTCTCATTAACTTATGAAATTCCAATGAATGAGGTCGTGCTAGATTTCTTTGACAAATTAAAATCAGTGAGTCGAGGCTATGCATCGCTTGATTACAGTTTGAAGCGCTTTCAAGCCGCTAATTTAGTTAAAATGGATATATTGATTAATAGTGATGCAGTTGATGCGCTCGCTTTAATTGTGCACCGAGATAGCGCCTATAACAAAGGGCGAGATATTACTGCTAAAATGAAAGATTTGATCCCAAGACAGATGTTTGATGTTGCAATTCAAGCTGCATTAGGTGGACAAATTATTGCTAGAACGACCGTTAAAGCGTTACGTAAGAATGTGACTGCCAAATGTTATGGGGGTGACGTTTCTCGTAAACGTAAATTGCTCGATAAGCAAAAGAAAGGTAAAAAGCGCATGAAACAAGTGGGGCAAGTGGAAATTCCCCAAGAAGCATTTTTAGCTATTTTACAAGTTGATAAGGACAAAAAATAATGCCGCTGTATATGGATTTTTCAGCCATGTTAACCATCGCAACCTTCATTGCTGGGGTGATATGGGCGATAGATGCTTTTTGTTTCAAGAAGAAGCGGTTACAAAAAAACAATGAAGCGCAGGATACCCATGAACCTAAATTAGTGGAGTATGCTCGTTCATTTTTCCCCATTTTGCTGATTGTGCTTATTTTGCGTTCTTTTATTGTCGAACCTTTTCGGATCCCCTCTGGTTCAATGAAACCCACTTTATTAGAGGGTGACTTTATTTTGGTTAATAAATTTTGCTATGGCTTACGTTTACCGATAACAGGCACCAAATTTGTTAAAATGGGAGAACCCAAGCGGGGAGATATTTTAGTCTTTCGTTATCCTAAAGACACATCGATTGATTTTATAAAACGGGTGGTTGGGGTTCCTGGAGATAAAATAGCTTATAAAGATAAAACGCTTTATTTAAACGGCGAGCCGGTTGCCCAAGATTTCAAAGGGAAAGTCGTTGATATCGATGTTCATGGGTATACGCGTGAAGTAAAGCACTTTAATGAGAAATTACCCAATAAGC
The DNA here is from genome assembly GCF_001431295.2 of Candidatus Berkiella aquae. Lineage (NCBI taxonomy): Bacteria > Pseudomonadati > Pseudomonadota > Gammaproteobacteria > Candidatus Berkiellales > Candidatus Berkiellaceae > Candidatus Berkiella > Candidatus Berkiella aquae. The sequence goes on from NZ_LKAJ02000001.1 coordinate 1,450,393, forward strand.
CGCATGATATTTATGTGATGCCAGGTGATGGAAAGGTATTGGAAGAAGTGACGGTGCCTGAGGGCAAATATTTCGTGATGGGTGATAATCGCGATAACAGTGAAGATAGCCGGGTATGGGGTTTTGTACCTGAAGATCTCATCTTAGGGAAAGCCTTCTTCTTGTGGTTAAGTTGGGACTCAAATGCCAAGGATATACGTTGGTCAAGGATGGGACATGAAGTCAGATAGCAAAAAAAATAAAGGAATTAGCATATTAGGCATGTTAATCACCATTGTGATTATTTGCTTTGGGGTGATGCTATTAATCGACGTGGTGCCTCCTTATATGCAACATTCGGCCATTCAAGAAGCATTAAAAGATATTGCTAAAGATGCCAATGCCTCACAAATGAGCAAGGCTAAACTCAGAGACAAGTTGGAACGTCGTCTGCAGGTAGAAAGCATCAATTATGTTCATGGTGATAATCTTGAAGTAGAAAAAAAAGAGGGGAAAACCTACTTATCGTTGAAATACGAAAGAAGGATTCCCGTTGTTGCGAATGTAGATTTTGTATTTAAATTTAATGATCAGGTAGTAGTTGAGTGAGAATAGCAGAAAGACTCGATGTATTAGAGCGTTCGTTGCACTATTCTTTTAACGATAAAGCATTGTTGACCCGCGCTTTGACGCATAAGAGCGCAAATTTTCAGCATAATGAACGCTTAGAGTTTTTAGGGGATTCTATTTTAAATTGTGTTATTGCAGATTTGTTATTTTCACAGTTTGAAAGTGCCACAGAAGGCGAATTAACCAGAGCGCGTGCCAGTTTAGTCAATCAAAATACCTTGTCGCAGGTCGCTCAGGAAATGTCATTAGGTGATTACCTACGTTTAGGTATTGGTGAACAAAAAAGTGGCGGGTTTCGGCGAGATTCAATCTTAGCCGATGCCCTAGAAGCGATAGTTGGCGCCATTTACCTTGATAAAGGGTTTTTGCAAGCTTATGAAACCATTCAGCAATGGTATGAAGGACGGCTTGCAATTTTAAAACCGGATGAGCAAGCAAAAGATCCAAAAACACAATTGCAAGAGTGGCTACAAGCCAATCAAAAACCCTTACCTCGTTATAGCGTGGTATCGGTTGTTGGTGAACCTCATGCGCAAGAATTTACCGTGGTTTGTGAGATAGCGGAATTGTCTCTTTTAGTTGAAGGGCAAGGAACCAGTCGGCGTATAGCTGAGCAGCAGGCAGCCCGTAAAATATTGGAGAAAATCAATGCAAGATGAAACTCAATTAGTAGATGAAATTGAATTAGTGGACGAAATTGAATTAGAAGATGAAATGATATTTGATTCGGATACCGATGAAATGATGTTCGAGGATTTGGACGCATCATGTGAAGCTTCTGCTGAAGATGCGGATGCAGTATATGATACTCGATGTGGTTTTGTTGCAATCGTTGGACGACCTAACGTGGGTAAGTCAACTTTGCTCAATGCTATTTTAGGGCAAAAAGTCAGCATCACCAGCTATAAACCACAAACCACGCGACATCAAATCTTAGGGATCAAAACAACGGATAAAACTCAAATTGTATACGTCGATACTCCAGGTATTCACCAAGGGGCGCATAAAGCACTCAATCGACAAATGAATAAAGTTGCCCATCAAGCACTGCTTGATGTAAATGCCGTTATTTTTGTGATTGAAGCCTTAAAGTGGACCCAGGAAGATGAAAAGGTCGCAAGGGTGTTACAAGAGCATGGTGCGCCCTTAATGATTGCGATTAATAAAATCGATTTGATCAAAGAAAAATCACAATTGTTAGCCTTCATGCAAGAAATTCATGAAAAATTACCCAAAGCAGAAATGATCCCCTTGTCAGCAAAGAAAAAGCAACAAATTGATACGATTGTAACCTGGGTTGATAAACACATTCCTATGAGTCCTTTTTACTTTCCAGAAGATCAGCTGTTTAATCACACGGAACGTTTTCATTTGTCAGAAATTATTCGTGAAAAATTAATGCGTCAATTAGCACAAGAGCTGCCTTATTCTATTGATGTGCAAATTGAAGCGCTTGAGCATCAAGAGAAAATTATTCATATTCATGGGCTCATCTATGCTGAGCGCGAAGGGCAAAAACCTATTATTGTGGGTAAGCAGGGCGCTATGTTACGTGAAATTGGTACCAAAGCTCGCCAAGAGATGGAACGATTCTATGGCAAAAAGGTCTGCTTAAAGTTGTGGGTTAAAATCAAAGAAGGTTGGTCCGATAACAAGCTGGCCTTGCAGGAAATGGGATACGTGCAATCCTGATTTTGTTCTAAGGGAAACGAATATTAATAATATAGTCCTTTATGAAGCTTATATCATCCATAGTCGTCCTTTTCGGGATTCAAGCGCTATTTTAGATTGCTTAAGCGCAGAGCATGGTTTGATGTCTGTTGTTGCCAAGGGGGTGAAAAAGCCTCGCTCCCGTTGGCACAGCTATGTTCAGCCTTTTATGCTGTTGCAAATGGGTTGGATAGGGAAAAGCGAATTAAAAACGCTGACGCAAGTAGAAGCGCAAACGCTTTATCCCAAATTAACAGGCCCCAACATTAAATTAGGTCTGTATATCAATGAATTGTTAGTGCGTCTGTGTGCCGAAATGGATCCCCATCCGCAATTATTTCAAATTTATGATGCAACATTAACTAAAATAGCGGCAAGTGACGATGCTGTGGTTCAAGAAATGAGTTTGCGTGAATTTGAATATCAATTACTAGCGGAATTAGGTTATGGTTTTGACCTGGAAAAAGAGATCATGCCAGAGCTACTTTATGGGTTTGAACCTGGTGTTGGAGTGGTTGAAGCTAAAATCTTGCGTGGTCCAGAACAAGTGGTTGTCTCTGGTGCTAGCATTTTGGCGTTACAGCAACAACAATTTTCTACCGCCGCACAATTATTAGAAGCTAAGAAATTAATGCGTAGCATTTTAAGCTACTATTTGGGCAATAAGCCGCTGCAAAGTCGAAAATTATTCTATACGCAACGCACGTCAAAAAGTACAAACGACCTATCATCGTAAAACAAGAAACGTAGAGGTAAAAAGATGTCAAATTCTCTTCCTATTTTTTTGGGCGTCAATGTCGATCATGTGGCGACAGTACGTCAAGCAAGACAAGCGATTTACCCTGATCCCGTTCATTGTGCACTGATTGCGGAAGATCATGGTGCCGATGGCATTACGGTACATTTAAGAGAAGATAAGCGTCATATTCAACCGCGTGATGTTATTTTATTGAAGCAATTAGTGAAAACACATCTCAATTTTGAAATGGCAGCAACCGATGAAATGGTTAATTTTGCTTTAGAGGTATTACCCGACTATTGTTGTATTGTGCCAGAAAAGCGCAATGAAGTGACTACCGAAGGTGGTTTGGCTGTCATAGAGAATAAAGAATACTTAAAAAAAATAACCGCGAAGTTAAAAGAACGTCATATAAAAGTATCTTATTTTATTGATGCGGATGAACGACAAATTTTAGCCTCAAAAGAAGCGGGCGCTACCATTGTTGAATTGCATACGGGACCCTATGCACATACGGCTAAAGATACCCCGGAACGTCATGCGAAGTTGAAACAACTACAAGATGCGGCAGCTTTCGCCTATAGCCTGGGTTTGCAGGTGAATGCAGGCCATGGTTTGCATTACCATAACGTATGGGATATCGCTAAGATCCCTGAGATGACAGAATTAAACATTGGTCATGCGATTGTTGGGCATGCCTTAGTGGTTGGGTTTGCAGAGGCTGTTGCACAAATGAAAAAGATTATGTTACAAGCGCGTGGTTTTTAATGAACGTTTATGGCATTGGCACTGATATGGTGCAAATCAGTCGTATTAGAGATTTATTTGAGAAGTATGGTGAGCGGTTTACGCAGCGCATTTTATCTGCGTCTGAACAAATCGCTTTTAAACAACATAATGAAGCTATTGCTTATTTAGCAAAACGCTTTGCAGGTAAAGAGGCCGTTGCTAAAGCATTAGGGACAGGTATTGGTAGTCATTTGGCGTTTACCCAAATTAGCATTACCAATCAAGCCAACGGCAAGCCAGTGGTTTCGTTATTAGGAGAAGCTAAGCAATATTTTCATTCAATGGAAGTGGGTGAAATCATGATTAGCCTTTCTGATGAAAAAGAATATGCTTTGGCATTTGTTGTGGCACTAAAGCAATAAGCTTGTGAGCACTTCAAGTTAGCTTCTATCTTGAAGTGCTCAAAGTAACAGTGTTAGTCCTATATCCGTGGTGGATATGAGCTAGTATGTCGACGGTCGTCGGATCTATCAGCGTGGCGACTGTTAAATCTATAATCTTGTCGATAATCACTTCGTCGTTCGTTATCTCTGTCCTCACGTCGCGCATTAAATCTATCATTACGATCATAATCTCGTCTTTCATTATTGTGACGATATTGGCTAGGTAAAAAGGTTTGACGATTCTCAACAGTACGATCAATCTTTTTATGGCGTAATGCTTCTGCGCTGTTATCGTAAGCTGCCTGTTGCTTCGCCCTTGCATGATGGCGTTTATTTTCGCTTTCTTGCGCTAAGGCTTTTGATTTTGCTTCTACCAAATTTCCTTGTAAAGATTGACGTGCAACATTAAAGGCAGATTGCTCTCGATTCAATATCGCGTTAGTTAACTCATAAGGTAAATACTGAGCAAAAAATTGTTTTATCGGTAAAGACAGTTTCTCAATTGCTTCCTTTTGTTCGTTGATGACTTTTTCTTGCTGCGCTTTTCTAATAGCAATAGGGTTCAATTTTACCTGTTCTTGATTAATAGCATTTCCAAGTTGAAAGATTTTTAGCATCGTATCATCTTTTTGTGTATACAGCCCATCCAGAAATGTTTCCAATGATGCTAGATCAGCTGTATTTTTTTTGAATGCATTTTCTTGTCCTTGTGGATTCCGTTCATAAGTGCCATCTGCTTTAGAAGTATGATATTTAGCAATGGCACTTTTGAATTTATTTTGTGTTTCTTCATATTTTTCTATTTTTTCTAATTGTGTCTTTAGAGCATTGTTTAATTGTTCACTCTGCCTCTTTATTGCTTCAATACGCTCGTTGCATAGATTATACTCAGTTTGAATTTTACTAAGAGTGTGTTCTGAAGATTGTATTTGAGATAATGCATTTGCAGCAAACATTCTGTAATCCATTATTTCTCGAGGTATTTGAATGTTATCGCGCAACAAAACTTCTAAATGCCTACCCGCAAGATGCTTTCGTATTGCAGATGTTCTGCCAAACAAATAGTCAATGTGATTTAAGTAGGCACTTCTTTCTAGCTCAGATAGTTCTGATGTATTCAGGGTGGTTTGAATATCTTTGATTTCAGTTTGGATGTCATTTAACAGTTGAGCCAGTTGTTGATTTTTTTCAAAGAAGTCAATCACTGGCGCAAAATGTAATAAATTAGCAATATGAGCAGAAACCGCTTCGACAGAGGAACTAGCATTAACGGGTACTCGGGTCCAACCTTGTTCACGCATCGCAAAGGCCTTTAAATTATGTATCAGAGAATGGGCTTGCGAGCTTTGCGTATTATGATGGATGCCATCGGTTTCAATTGAAATCTTGCCCTTTAAAGGAAAATCTAATTCTAACCCCGTTGTTTTATCAACATACACACTATCAGCGGTCTGTTTAATGGGTTGGAATGGTTCTGGAACTCTTTGCAGTTGGCTCATTAAGGTTTCATTGGTTCTGCGCTCAGTAAAACTGGGGGCTTTATTTTCTCTTGCTTGTGCTTTAGATTCTGATAATTCAAGAATAGCTTGATTGATTGACAAAGGAATATGCTTGATAAGTGCGCTAGTCGCATTCGAATCATTTTTAAGCATTTGCACATAGGCAAAGAGATTGGCATTCACTTGTAACAATTTTTGATGATAATTTCGTGCAAAATGTTCAAAATATTGTTTATTGGTCTGGTTGATGGTATCTAATACTTGCCCTACAAAAGGATAAATTTTAGTATCGAGTGCTTTTACAATATTCAGCTTTTCCTGCATTTGGACGAGTTGGTTATTTAAAGTATCCGATGCCCAGTGATGTATATAAAAGGTCACTGCCATGTACAGCCAAATGGCTTCTAATTGATCTTTGGGGGATAAATGATTTACATGGCTAAAGAGATTGCTAAAATCATTCATAATGCTCGCAAATTCATCTGCTGAAATCGTTAATAGATCAATCGCGGGAGTTGATTCATGCGCCATAGGATCTAAACGATTTTTTAAGCTTCTTAGCGTGGACTCTGGACCTTGATACATAAGAATATCCCCATGAAATTCGAACAACAGAGCTTATTGTATCACATTGTGTCAGGTAAATTACCTATATCGGTGAGCGCTTATGTGGCGCAAAGGCCCGTTTATCATTTTTTTGGTTGAGAGAAGTTTGGGAGTAAGCACACCTTACGTTGGTGTGGTTACTCCCTTAAAGCTACCTTACCATGTGGTGGTTGAGTTTCTTCGTTGATAGCTGTCTCGTTGACGATCATCTGAACGAGTTGTTTCTGACCGATGAATTTCTTTGGAACGTTCAAGACTCGGTAGAAATGGGCGACGTTCGCTCTCCCTTGAATGACTTGGCTTATGATACAACGCATTGTTACTGGGTGCTTTACTTTGTTGTGGCTGTACACGACTATCTTCTTGCCTTTCCTGCCTGCGTTCTTCATTGCGACTGCGAGCTACATTATCAAAGTTATCGCGTTGAACTGATTTGCGAGACTCATTAAAATGTGCACGCGCTACATCAAAAGCTGATTGCACCCCATTTAATATGGCATCTGCACATTCCACCGGTAAATAATGTGCGAAAGATTGGTTCTGGCTTAATCTAAATCTATCTATATTGGCTTTATAGGTGTTTACTAATTCTTCTTTCATCTTTTTAAGACGCGTTAAGCTTGCATGTTGAGCATTGTCTTGCTTTACTTTTGTTTCTAATTTTTTTATCGCAACTGCCTGCTCACTTGATTCTAATTCTCGAAGTATTTTTTTAACGTCTCTCATCTTGCGAGTATTATCATCAAAGCATTTCTCATGCCTTTCAGGATATTTTTCGTACTCTCCATTGGTTTTAGATAGCGCATATTTATTTAAAGCTTCTTGAAGTGCAATTTCGATTTTTTTGAATTTCTCAATTTTTTCAACGACAGCGCTCGATTTTGCCATTGATTGTTTAAGTTGTTCTTCACCAGCAGAAATCGCTTGATTAATTCTCAACAATTGAGAGTTACTTTTTTCAAGCTCTTCTTCAGCAGGCTGCAATTTAACATAAGTATTATTAATCTGATGTTGCAATTTGTCTATATCAGAAGAAAGGGCGGGATTACGCAGAAAAACTTCTAAATGTTTTTTGGCGAGGAATGTTCGCAGGGTATGCTCTTTGTTAATTAATGATTCAAGATATTCTAAATAAAGCGGCTTTTTATCAGCTGGCAGTTCAAATGATGAGGTTAGTTTTTCTTGAACATACCTGATTTCTGCTTGGATAGCTTCTTGTAGCTTATTGAGTTGCTTCATTTTTTCTGAGAAATCACCAACAGCTTCGTACTGTAACATCTTGGCTATATGCTCAGGTAAAAATTCTACTTGCTCACAAAGAACAGGGATCCGTGACCATCCGCGTTCATGCAAAGTGGATGCGGTGAAATTATGTGTTATCGTATGAATTTTCGTCTCGGGATAAAAATGGTGAATGCCATCCGTTTCAATGGTTATGTTCTCTCCACGTAATGGAAAATCTAATTCGCACCCGGTTTTTTCATCGATATAGGGATGATCGGCGCGTTGCTTAATGGGTTGGAATTGTTCTGGCTCAGGAGCAAGATTACGCAGTAACTTTAGGTTGGTTGTCAACTCAGAGTCGCTTGTTGGTGCAGCGGGTCTGTGTTTTGCTTTGTTTTGTGAAATTCGAATATTATCTTTATCAAAACTTAAAGGAATAACCTTGGTAATCTCTTTAATATCATGACCACTAGATTGTAGCATTTTTATATAAGCGAAGAGATTAGATTGAATTTGCAATAATTTCTGGTGATAGTGCCTATCAAAGGAGGTGTAAGTATCCAGATGAATTCGTTTAATATTGTTTAATATATTACCCAATGCTGGATATATTTTTGCATCTAATGCTTGGATGCGCTTCAATTTTTCACCAATATTAGTATCTTGTATAATCTGGGGATCAGCTGCCCATTGGTGGATGGAAAAGGTTACCGCCATATAGAGCCAAGCAACGACTAGTTGATCTTCACGATCTAGCTCTTGATCATTGAACAGGGTCTTAAAAGTATCGATAATATGTTCGAAATTACTTAGCGAGTTTGATAATAGATTAGTAGGCTTTTTATCGTTACCAATTGGATCTAAATAGTCTTTTAATTGTTTAAGCCGATCGTTTTTTGGAATGTACATCTTAATATCCCCATATAACATATATTTTTTTATAACGGAGGCTATTCTAATATATAAGTTAATCGCATGACATGTTTTGAAGGGAGGTTTGTCGGCAAAGTCATAGGGATCGTCATGCTCGCTGAAATTTTCAGACTAAGTGTGTAATTTGGCGGAAGAGGTTTTATATTTCCTAAAAATGTTATAAAATTAACTAATTTTTGAGATTAGTAGTTACACTCTATAGGATGTTCGAATGATGCTTGGTTTTGATACTAATTTAATACAACTTCAGCAAGAACTTTCACTTTCAAGTCAGTATTCCCCTTCAGAATTAAAAGTGATTTTTGATAAACAGTGTGAGCATAAGACAATCCATTCGCTTTCACTTTTGTCGTGTAATTTTGATAGCAAGAGCATGGCAAGTTTATGTGCGTGTATTGATAGTAATCCCATACAAACTATTACGTTAATTCAAACTTACTTGCTTCCTGAATCCTGGGTGAAATTACTTAATACATTAGCCAAACATCAAAATGTGCAACGGGTCAATTTGGTGGAATGTGCACTTCCTGAGAACAAAGAAGTCAAAATCGCCTTCAAAACCTTAGTAAGTTCCAGTAAAACATTAGAACATTTAAAAGTGACTAAACATCGTTTTGCTAATGTGAATGAATTTGAAAATGCCTTAACGCGCAGCCACTCATTAACTTCGATTGAGGGACTTTATAATACCCTGCCTGAAAAAGTAAAATCGCGTTTTGAGCACAATGCTATTTTTGTGCAGATGCAAGATCATCTTACACAGTGGCAAAAAGAGCGTACCGATGCCCCAGTCTTCTTAGATGTTAATAAAACACTATTTTATAAACTCGTGAAAAAATTACAGGCTATGCAATCTCATGATAAAAAACGTTTGAATGATGTGCTGGCCGCGTTTTATTCCTATCTAGCAAGTGAATATCAAATTTTTGGCAATCATGCAGAAGCTATAAAATATTATAAAAGAGTTTGTGATACCAAAACGGCAAGATTTCAAACACAGGCTCATCAAGCATTAGGAGAAATGTTGTATGCCACGCCTGAGCCAACGTTAAGTGAAGAAGAAAGTAAACAACCCGGCATTAAACTTGGTATGATGATTGGGCGCGTTAAGCAATTATTAAAGGCACATCAACATTTGATTACTGCATCAGCGTTATCAGAACCTTCGAATGTTCAGCCCACCATCTTAAATGGCTATGTTAAAGCGACATTGGGCGAAAAATTAGCAAAATTAGCTGAGGAATTTACGCAAGAAAGTCAAGCGGATTTTGCAGCGCAAAGACGCACTAATAGTTTTCAATAACGATAAATAAAAGGGCATGTAAAATGCCCTTTTATTTGCCCTTAACATCGTTATGCGGTTTCATGTGTCACATGATATTCCGCATGTGATTTATAATATTGTGATAAACGATTCACTTCTTTATTAAACTCAACCAGTAAGAAATTGACTTTATCATTCTCATTCTTGCTGATAGCGGTTTCTAATTGAGCAACCGCCGTTTTAAGTGGCGAAACGCCACAGTAGCAACAAGCACCATGTAGACGATGAACCGCTTCTCTCATCGCTTTGAAATCTTTTTGGGTAAATGTTTGATTAATACTATTTTGTGCGGGTGCTAAACTTTCAATCAAACCCTTGAGCATATCTTTGGCAAGGTTAGGATTGTTACCGGCTAATTTGATGCTTTGCTCCCATTGAATGGGCTGCACACTCTCTTCAAAGGAGATCTCGCCTTGCACTTTAGTGGGTAACGCTGTGTTTTTACGTTGTGGTAAAGCTTTGCCGGACCATTGTTGAATAATGCGATAAAGTTCTTTTTCATCGACGGGTTTGGTTAAATAATCATCCATACCAGCCCGCAACACGGCTTCACGTTCAGTCGTTAATGCATGAGCGGTTAAGGCAATAATGGGGATATGAAAGCCGGGGGCTTCATTGAGTCGAATGCGGTTGGTGACTTCAATGCCATCCATGCCAGGCATTTGAATATCCATAAAAATCAGATCATAGTCATGCTGTTTGAGAAGCTCTAATGCTTCACTGCCGCGATTAGCGCAGTCAACTGCAATGCCTAAATTTTCTAGTAAAGCTGCAACTAACTTTAAATTAGAGGGATAGTCATCAACCGCCAGTACTTTAATGGCATTCACTTGCGTAATATCGAATGCATCTTCATTGTGATTTTTATCTGAGCGCAGTGCTTTGGTATTTTCATCTTCAGGAATTAAGATATCGACCAAGGCATCATGTAATTTCTTTCTACGTACGGGTTTAGCAAGACAAACTGCTGCGCCTGAATGATGAATATCGTCATAAATACTTTGATCGGTGGTATTTGCCAAAACACCAACGCGACAATTAAATTCAATCGTTGCAAGTTTGATTAAATCTTCAATAAAACCGCTATTGGGATCAGGCTGATTCACGCCGATTAAAATCATATTAAAGGGGTTATTTTCAAATTTCGCACTGGCTAAGGCATCTTGAATATAAGCGGGTTCATCGATCTCAACAACATCAATACCCCATGAGGTAAGTAAATGGTTTAAGCTTAAACGAGCGGTTGGATGTGCTTCGTAAACCAGTATTCGGCTGCGCGCCAATTCTGGATGATGTTTAAATTCAGATGCTTCATTTAATTTCTTAGCAATAAAGGTGAACCAGAAAGTTGAACCTTTGGAATGTTCTGATTCAACACCAATATCACCTCCCATTTGTTGCACGAGTCGTTTAGAGATGACCAAACCAAGGCCTGTACCACCAAAGCGACGGGTTGTGGTTGAATCGGCTTGCGTAAAGGGTTGGAAAATAGTTTTTTGCTCGTCGGTTGACAATCCAATTCCGGAGTCAGTGATGCTCACACACAGCACAATATGATCGGATTCTTCTTTTTCCAACATGATTCGTACCACAACGCTGCCATGATCGGTAAACTTTATCGCGTTATTCACCAAGTTAGTAATAATTTGTTTTAATCTGAGCGGATCACCAATAATTTTTTCAGGTACATCAGAATAGATCATGGGTACTAACTCTAACCCTTTTTCATGAGCATTGGGTGCCATGAGGGTTAAGCCTTCCTCAACACATTCTCTTAAATCCATCGCAAGTTGATCCAGGGTTAGTTTGCCTGCTTCAATCTTAGAGAAATCGAGAATATCGTTAATAATGGATAACAAACTAACTGCTGATTGATGAATAGTTGATAAATAATCCGTTTGACGATGATCAAGCTTGGTGCGCATGAGAAGATTGATAAAACCAATGACACCGTTTAAAGGCGTACGAATTTCATGGCTCATATTGGCCAAAAATTCCGATTTAACCCGACTAGCCGTTTCCGCTTCTTTCCGTGCCATCTCCAATTCAATATTTTGAATTTCAATGGTTTCTAAGGTTTGTCGCAAGTCGGCAGTGGCTTGTTCAACGCTTTGTTGCATTTCTTCATGTGCGGCCTTTAGTGAGGCTGCCATGGTATTGATGCCTGCTTCTAAGTGGCGTAATTCGCTGCGAGCATTGGTGTAAACGCGGGTGTCAAAATTCCCATTTTTAATTTTTTCAACAGCCGCAGCCATCTGCAAAATGGGTCGAGTGACGTCACGCCCCATGCGAAAAGCGAAAATCCCACTGATCCCAAGACCAATCAAGACGATAATGCTACAGGCAAAGAGTACTTGATATTGGCGGATGGTTGTTGTCATACGCCCAAGCTCAATACTAATCCAACCCAAAACATTGTCGTGATTTTCAGCTAATTCAAAAGGGGAGTCAGCATAGGCAAAATCTTCGATAATAACGTCACGAATGGTGACAGGGACGGTAAAGAGTAAGGAATTACCGGTGTCAGCCATGGTGATGCCATGGGTTTGATCCATTACCGAAAGGATATTGGTAGGCGTTTGGTGCTCATGGCCTGCATGCGCCAGCAGTCTGCCATCTTTATTGAAAATAGAAACGGAGCGAACCTCAGGCTCGGATAGGGCATCATTAGCAAGGCGTTGCAAGGTATGGGTATTGCCAGAGAAGACACCATATTCGCTCGCAGGTGCAAGCTGCAAGGCAATTGCGTACCCTCGGTCACGTAAAGCCTTTTCTAAATCTTGAATACGAGTACTCGTAAAATAGGCGCTTAGTAACAACGAGATAATAATGGTTGGTACTAAGGTTAGAAATAGAACCCGGCTTTTAATACCCCATTCATTAATCACAAAATACTCTTCCCATTTTGAATTTATACATTGTTGCCTGCACTCACTTACCCCAGTTACGTACCAAAGCGTACGCGCCTGGGGATGCGTTCGCTTGGCGCCTCGTCTAAATTCAAACTGGTTCGAGTATTGACGTTTTCCATTTTGAATTTATACATTGTTGCCTGCACTCACTTACCCCAGTTACGTACCAAAGCGTACGCGCCTGGGGATGCGTTCGCTTGGCGCCTCGTCTAAATTCAAACTGGTTCGAGTATTGACGTTTTCCATTTTGAATTTATACATTGTTGCCTGCACTCACTTACCCCAGTTACGTACCAAAGCGTACGCGCCTGGGGATGCGTTCGCTTGGCGCCTCGTCTAAATTCAAACTGGTTCGAGTATTGACGTTTTCCATTTTGAATTTATACATTGTTGCCTGCACTTACTTCCCAGCTAAATTTTTTGAGATTGTACCCAGGTATACTTTCATGTTGATTCCATTTGTTTCATTGCTTGCTTAATCACCACTTCATTATCAACCGGGATCCCAAGCGAGCGGGCGACCTGGTGATTAACTGAAATCGTAAATTCATCTGGATATCGAGGGAGACTAAGCTTTTTGTCTTTACTGTTCACGATCTTAATAATTTCATCCGCCGTTTGATCGGCCAATTGTTTGGTATTGGAATAGACTGCAGCAATAGCGCCATTGTTAACAAAGGTTTTAGAATAGCCAACTAAAGGGACTCGTTTATGAAAAGCAGTCAGTAGCATTCCTCTTGCTGTTTTGGGGTTGTAAATACGGCTATCGGGTATAGCGAGGATCACTTTGGCATCGTTTAATAAAATATCTAGAACGGTTGCCGGGTTTTCAAACTTATCAACGACCACCGTATTTAAGTGAAAAGGGAACTTGGGAGCAGATTTTTGTAATGATTCTTGATGATAAAGTGATTCTGTACCCAAAATAACGCCCACTTGTTTAGGAGGACGATGCTTGAATAGACAGGTAATTAAATTTAATTGTCTTTCAAGCGGTTGATCCAGATAGATAGCGCTAATAGGGTGCAAAGGATCATTCAAAGTGCGTTGATGTGTCTGCAACAAATGATGAAAAATAGCCCGTCGCGATAATACGCTGAGAATCGGGGTTTGTGTTTTGGTGTTTAACAGTTGGCGCAAACTTTCTGAGCCAATGGTCACAACCAGGCAAGCCTGTGATAATTGCTGCATTGCAGCTTTTTCATGTAAATTTTCAGATAATAAATGAATCAATTTGGGTTTTGTCGTTAATTTCCCAAATAAAGAAGCTTCAATGCGGTGCACAATGGCGAAATGACTGTTATTTGAGACGAGTATGACCGAGCCGCAGGCCTGTACAGAGACAACCCAAAACAAAGATGAAAGCAATTTTGCTAACAAAAAATATAATTTCTTGGCGCTGCCAAGAGATATTTTACGAGACTGAATACACTTTTCCTCGATAAATAAAACACTTATCGCTTATGCTATATACCTCCCCCTTTGATGCTTGGCAATACCCAAGCAAAATAAATTGTTGGGTGCTAAACTAAAGGCAATTCCACGGAGGATTGATCGTGCATAAATCAAAAATAATTTTGTCATCTATCTTATTTTTTGCTGTCATTGCAGGTTGCAAATGGCAAGATGACTTTCGTACAAGACGACAACCAGAGCTTCTTGAGCAACCAAGACGTCCAACCTTGAACATTGACTCAGTGGATTACGAAGGTAATCCTTTAGAAGAAGAGGCGATAGAAGAGAGCGAGACGTGCTTGCCAGCCATAGATGGACGATCTGAGATTCCAGAAGTACCTGAATACCCAGCAGGGGTTTAGAGGAAGTCATCTTCTTCCTGTACACCTCTCCCAGAGGGAGAGGTGAAAAAACAGCTACTGCCTCTTCTCTTCCGGCTTTGCAGCAACCTTCTCAATCGTTCCACCTTTCACTTTACCTTTGATGCTGGAAGCAGGGTCCACTTTGACAATGCCTTTACCCGAGGTAAAAGTGATGTCTCCATTGACCGTGCTACGCGTCAGATTCAAGGTTTGTTTTAAGTCTTTAACAGGCTCTATGGTGATGTTTTGCGCATTAGAGTCGATTAAATCAAGATTGGCGCTGGTAATGGTGATGGGTTTGGCAAATTGGGTGTTCCTTGCCCCTAAAAAGCCATAGACCGTAATCGGTCCTTCTGCATTCACATTTTTTAATTGTAATTGCCCATTGATACTGAGAGGGCCTAACAGTTCTGTATTTTCGAGTTGACACTGTCCATTCACGGTCAAGTCATGAAATGATGAATTTTTTGCTAACAAATAACCATTGATGAGGGTATCGCCTTCTACTTTAACGTTATCCAATTGCAAAACACCGGAGTGATGTAATTTCTTTTGGGAAGATTGACTTATTTGGATAGCGCCAAATTGCATATCCGTGGTGTTGGGCTCTGCCAATGCGGTAAGGCTTATGGCTAATAATGCGAGTGTATAAGTTGTCCTTAATAACATACCTTTTCCTTTATGATGAATAACGCTAAAAGAAATTTGCCACAAATACCGTCAAAATACCAAGTGGCGCAAGATAACGAATGGCGAAGCGCCAAGCAATATAGGTTTTGGGCATTTCACCAAATTCTGCTCGAACGACTTTTTCATCCATTATCCACCCAGCGAAAACACAATATAAAAAAGCGCCGATAGGCAGGAGCAGATTAATAGGAATGTCGGTTAAACATTGGAAGATCCCCCAGCGAGAAAAGAGCTTAACCTCTTGCCAGAGGTTGAAAGAAAAGACGCTTAAGAGTCCAACAATCCAGGCCAGCAAGCCGACATAGAACGAACCGCGTTTTCTAGAGATGTGCCAACGTTCGTTAAGAAGCGCTACTAAAGGTTCGCCCATCGAAATGGATGAAGTCCAAGCCGCAAAGAGTAATAAGGTGAAAAATGAAATCGCAATGAAATAAGAACCGGGGATCTGGCTAAAAGCAATCGGCAACACTTGGAACATGAGTCCTGGGCCACTGGCAGCTTCTAGTCCATGTGAGAAAACAATAGGAAAAATCGCAAGGCCCGCTAAAATAGCGACGGCAACATTGATGACGGAAATAATCAAAACGGTTTCAACCATATTGGTTTTTTTGGAAAGATAAGAACCATAAATTAAAATCGCCCCGGCACCGGTTGCCAGTGAAAAGAAGGCTTGCCCCATGGCATCAATGATAGCTTGTGAGGTCAGGGCTTTTAATTTAAAAGAAAATAAAAACTGTAAGGCTTTTTGAAAGTCACCCACAATTCCCGCATAAATAACTAATAACAGTAAGATCACCAGCAACGCAGGCATCATCCATTTTGAAGCCTTTTCAATGCCGGCATTAACCCCTAGCGCGACAACGAGCATCGTTAAAAACATAAAAGCGGTATGCCAGGCAATCAAGATCATCGGGGAGCCTAAAAGGTGATCCCAGATGCTAACGACTTCCGCTGAGCTAATGTTGACAAAAATGCCTTTGATGGCAAAAAACAAATAAGCGATTGACCAACCTGAAACAACACTATAAAAGCTAAGTACCATGAGAAGTGTCACACAGCCTAACCATCCAAGGCCTGCCCAACGTGGAGAGTGGTGCGCTTCTTTTGCTACCGCAGCGAGTGTATTGACCGCGTTTTGTCGGCCATGGCGACCAATCAAGAGCTCGGCAATCATCGCCGGGATCCCAACCAATAAGGTGCACATCAGATACATGAGGACGAATGCGCCACCACCGTTATTGCCTGCAACATAAGGAAATTTCCAAATATTGCCAAGGCCTACGGCAGCGCCAGCGGTAACCATGATAAAGGCAAAGCGTGAACTCCAAAGACTTCTTTCAGACATACTCTTCCCATTTTGTTTTGATGCGTTTTTGTTTTGAACGCAAGAAGTCATGTATTTTACATACACATCTCTTTGACAAGCACCTTAACACCAATCATAGTGCCCTGCAAAGCATCGTCTTCGCAGCGGAATCTTTGGTGTTGTTGGCCAAATAATCATCTGCTATGACTAAAATTTAGTAAGGAAAATTAATGAATGTATTTGTCTTTGATATAGAAACGGTGCCCGATGTGCAGACGGGGCGGCGCTTATTAGGGTTAATGCATGAGTCAGATGAAGCGGTTTTGTCAGCCATGCAGAGCTTAGCCAAAGAATCGACAGGGCAAGCCTTTGTCAAATTGCATTTACAAAAGATTGTGGCTATTTCCGCCGTCTTTCGCCAGGGGGAGCAGCTGAAGGTATGGTCGTTAGGAAATGAAGATTCCAGTGAAGCTGACTTAATTCAACGCTTTTTTAAAGGCATCGAGAAATATAAACCCACGTTGGTTTCGTGGAATGGCACGGGTTTTGATTTACCCGTGCTCCATTATCGAGCGCTCTATCACGGGGTGAGCGCGAGCGGTTATTGGGATATGGGTGAACAAGACAGTAATTTTAAGTATAATAACTATCTTAATAGGTATCATTTGCGTCACTTAGATCTCATGGATGTCCTTGCCGCTTATCAGGCCAAGGCTTATGCGCGTTTAGATGATATTTCAAAAATGTTAGGCTTCCCGGGTAAAATGGGCATTGATGGCTCAGAGGTGTTGGCCTACTTTAGCCGGGGCGAATTGAAAACGATCCGGGATTACTGTGAAACCGATGTATTAAATACCTATTTGGTTTATTTACGGTTTCAGCTGATGCGTGGGCACCTATCTGAGTCACAATATGAAAATGAAATTTTACTAACTAAAACTATGCTGCATGATTCAGAAGAATCCCATTTACAAGCTTTTCTCGAAGCTTGGTTAGAACAGGAGTAGTCGCTATCTATGTCACGTCGCCGAAAAATTTTTCCCGCTCCGTTTGAAGTGGAAGTTACTGGGTTGTCTCACGATGGTCGTGGCATTGCGCGCGTCAATGACAAAATTCTCTTTGTATTTGGTGCATTACCGCAGGAAACCGTGCGGGTGCAAATCACCAAAATACATAGCCGTTTTCAAGAAGGGACTACCTTAGAAGTCTTAAAGCCTTCGCTGATGCGGGTAAAACCAGCATGCACCCATTTTGGGACTTGCGGTGGATGCAGTCTGCAGCACATTGCACCTTTGCAACAAGTCGAATTAAAACAAGCTTGGTTACAAGATCAATTAACCCATCAAGGCAAAGTAACGCCTGTTGAATGGCTACCGCCTTTATTAAGTGAATCACAAGGGTATAGACAAAAAGCGCGTTTAGCAGTGCGCTATGTACCACAAAAACAAAGTCTGCTGGTGGGTTTTCGTGAACAGGGCAATAATAAAATTGCCATTATTGAATCCTGTGAAACCCTCGATCCGCGTGTTGGTAAAAAAATAAAAGCATTACGCGAATTGATTGATGCACTAGCAGCGAAAGAATCCATTGCGCAAATTGAGGTCGCAGCCAGTGAAGAGGAAGTTGCTTTGATTTTTCGTCATTTGCAACCCTTATCGGATAGCGATCAAAAAGCACTCATTACCTTTTGCCAACAGAATCAGTTTTCGCTTTTTTTACAGCCTTCCAATAATGAGTCAGTACATAAAGTATGGCCAGAAGATGGTAACCCTTATTTAAGTTATCAACTACCGACACAAAATTTATCGTTTGCTTTTCATCCGATGGATTTCACGCAAGTGAATGCACAAATGAATCAACAAATGATTAATCAAGCTTTAGCATTGCTGGATCCAAAATCAGACGATATTATCCTAGATCTCTTTTGCGGATTGGGCAATTTTAGCCTACCCTTTGCCAAGTATGCGAATAGGGTGGTTGGTGTGGAAGGGAGTGTACAATCAGTCAGTCGGGCAAAGGAAAATGCTATTCGCAATCAATTGACCAATACTGAATTTTACGCATGTAATTTAGAAGATGATTTTAAACACATGCCTTTTGCTAAAGGGAATTACAATAAAATTATTCTCGATCCGCCACGAAGCGGTGCGCAAAAAATAGTTGAGGAAATGGCATACTTTGCACCCAAGGAAATACTCTACGTTTCTTGTAATAGTGCAACCTTTGTAAGAGACGCAGCTATACTGGTGCATCAGCATGGGTACCGGTTGGTAAAATGTGGGGTAATGGATATGTTCCCCCAAACAGCACACATCGAAACTATGGGGCTGTTTGTTGCGACGAAAAAATAGGAATGGACGATGGTTAAAATCAGAGATGAGTTGCCCAAAACTAGCGATGGCACTATTGATATTGAACAATGGGCAGCACGTATCGCAGTTAATCGCTCAGAAAATGATAAACAGCTATTGTTGCAAAGCGCCATGTTGTCATTGGAACATGGAGGGCATCATCTCACCAGCGTCAATGAATCCTGCTTACGCCAAGGGCTTCTAACAGCAGAAGCCTTAGTCACTTTAGAACCTGATATTGCGACGTTGCTAGCTGCCGTTGTTTATTTTGCGGCGCACTATGGCGACTTAAGCATGGAAGACATTAAGTCATCGCTAGGAGAAGAAGTCGCAACGCTGGTCGCAGGTGTTGTGCAAATTACCACGCATACTCACCAAGCCAAAGGACATGGTCAATCCTCTCAACATGATAATTTACGCAGAATGTTGCTGGCCGTGGTGGAAGATGTCCGTGTCGTCTTAATTAAATTAGCAGAACGCATTACTTCATTGCGTGCCGCTGCAACGCTTGAAAAAGAAGCGCGCCAACAACTCGCGATTGAAACCCGAGATATTTATGCTCCCTTAGCGAACCGCTTAGGGATTGGTCAAATAAAGTGGGAATTAGAAGATTTTGCGTTTCGTTATCTGGAGCCCGATGCTTATAAACATATTGCAAAGTTATTGGACGAAAAACGTCTTGATAGAGAAATTTACGTCAAAAATGTCATTCAAACCATAAAATCCGCATTAGAAGCAGAAGATATCCAAGCAGAAGTGTCAGGTCGGGTTAAGCACATCTATAGTATTTGGCGCAAAATGCTGCGTAAAAATCTTGATTTTCAAGATATTTATGATGTAAGAGCCGTACGGGTATTAGTGCCTGAAGTCAGAGATTGTTATGCCGCTTTAGGAATTGTCCACTCGCTTTGGCAACATATCCCTAAAGAATTTGATGATTATATTGCAACACCTAAAGAAAATAATTACCGTTCATTGCACACGGCAGTCATTGGCCCAGAAGGGCGCACGCTTGAAATTCAAATTCGCACCGTGGATATGCATCAAGAAGCAGAATTAGGGGTTGCCGCGCATTGGCTTTATAAAGAAGGTGGTAAACTCGATCAAAATTATCAACGCCGCCTCAATTCATTGCGACAAATTTTAGATTGGAGTGAGCAAGCAGAAGGCAATAATAGTGAAGAAGTCTTGCTTCAAGAAGTATTGGAAGATCGCGTCTATGTCTTTACCCCACAAGGGGATGTCATTGATTTGCCAAATGGTTCAACACCGTTAGATTTTGCTTATCAAATTCACTCTGAGCTTGGACATCGCTGCCGAGGTGCTAAAGTGAACGGCTCGATTGTTCCTTTGAACTATCAATTATCCTCTGGTGAGCAAGTTGAGATTTTATCTATCAAAGAAGGTAACCCAAGCCGTGATTGGTTAAATCCAGGCTTAGGCTATTTAGGAAGCGTTCGTGCTAGAGCAAAAGTCCATAATTGGTTTAAACGCCAAGCACGTGATCAAAACGTGCATTATGGTAAAGAAATGATAGAGAAAGAATTTAAGCGAATGGGCTTGGAACAAGGCGGCCTGGGTAAATTGTTGCCCAAATTGGGTGTGAAATCGCTAGAAGATTTATATGCCTCGATTGGGGGCGGTGATTTACGGATGCAGCAGATTTTTAATTTGCTGCAACGTCATGAAGTGCCAGACGATGATGAGATTATTGCTCATGTGAGCAAATCTGTTAGCTCTGCATCGGAAGTGACTATTCATGGCGTGGGGAATTTACTTTGCCATTTTGGTGGGTGTTGTAAGCCGCTGCCTGGCGATCGGATTGTGGGTTACATCACCCTAGGTCGTGGCGTGACCATTCATCGTCAAGATTGTATTCATATTTTAGAAAAACCTGAAGATCAAAGCCGTCTCATTCAAGTTGATTGGGGCGAAACCATTAAGAATATTTATCCGGTTGATATTCGGATCTCAGCTTACGACCGACAAGGACTCTTGCGCGATATTACGTCGATTTTAAGCAATGAAAAAGTCAATGTGATTGCGGTGAATACCACAACCAATAAAAATGATAATATGGCGCGTTTAGTTTTAACCATTGAAATTTCTGATTTGAGTGGTTTAATGAATATTTTAAATAAAATATTACAATTACCCAATGTGCTTGAAGCAGAAAGGGTGCATGAGGCGCATAAGAAATAATCCGCCTTCGCTAAAGCTTCGGCGTGATTCAGCTACGCAGGACAAGCCCTCAAATGAGTAGCAGCGGTAGCTGCGATAGTTAATAGCCCCGGGTAAAACGAACGAGCCGTAAGGCAAGTGAGTGGAACCCGGGGTAAAAGCGCTCTCTCTAATCAGAACTGCGGTAGCAGTGAAATAATGATTATTTCAGAAAATGATAACAACAGTGGTACCCCATAATGAACAACAATCCCACCACCTTACTCCAAGAACTCCTCGATATCATGGCTAAACTTCGTTCCAAAGACGAAGGCTGTGCCTGGGATAGGGCCCAAACTTTTAAAACCATTGTCCCTCATACTATCGAAGAAGCTTATGAAGTTGCCGATGTGATTGAACGAAATGCCTTAGCAGAATTGCCAAGCGAATTAGGCGATTTGTTTTATCAAATTTTGTTTTATTGCCAAATGGCTAAAGAAGAACAACGTTTTTCTTTAACTGAAGTGCTTGCTGCATTAAAAGAAAAACTGATCCGCCGGCATCCGCATGTCTTTAATAACGAGCAACCCAAAGCGTGGGATGAGATTAAAAAACAAGAAAAACCCGATGCACCGCTTTTAGGTTCTATCCCGTCGCATTTTCCTGCGTTATCGATGGCACAAAAATTACAAAATCGTGCCGCAACAGTTGGCTTTGATTGGCCAAATTTGCACCCCGTTTTAGCTAAACTACAAGAAGAAATTAAGGAATTTGAAGAAGCCTTTGCTAATCATGATCAAGCCGCTATGAGTGAAGAGTTAGGCGATATTTTATTTGTCTGTGCCAATTTAGCAAGACATGCCAAGCTCGATGCCGAGCAAGTCTTACGTTTAGCCAATCAAAAATTTACCCGACGTTTTCAGGGCGTCGAGGAGCAGGTGAAAGCATCAGGCAAGGCATGGGATGCATTTAGCTTAGAAGAGCTAGAAACTTTTTGGCATGTTGTGAAAAAAACGGAAAAAATCAGGAATTGAAAGGTTATAGCGTAAGGATAACCTTTCGCCTGGGTTAATATTTTTTGCTTTTACTTACTTTTTTTGAATCATTATTTTCTTCTTGCGTTTTTATTCTTTTGGTTTCAATAACAGCTGCGCTTTCTATAGGCTCAATCTTGCTTCGTCTTTGGCTAGGTTTGCAAATGGGCGCGTTAGATATTGCTTCATTGTGCCTAGCTTGATCTAGTTCCCGTTGATAGCTAGGGAGAATGTGTTCTCCTGATGCATTTCCCATTTCGATTTGATGATCAAAATCTTCACCGGATACATTATTTAAGGCTTCATCACTTTTTACAAATTGTTGAGGGCCGGTGTACTTCACAGAGAGTCCTTATTTTTAACTTCTAAAAGTAAGGATTATACCTTGTTTAGGAATCAGGTCTATAACTAAATGGTTGTATATTTGTGATTATAGAAGGGATAGATCGAATTAAATTATAAAGTTCGAATATTGTGTGAAGCTTAGCCTATTCACCTCTGTGCAAGAGGTGAATAGACTTGATGGTGAGTCTATCGCAGTTTTAAATGACCTAACTTTTCAGTCAGTGCATCTAAACTATGATCTTCTTCAGAGGGTTTCCAATATTGGCCTTTTTGACCCACGAAATAACCTTCCTTCGCACCTAATTGTAGATGACGTTCCAGCCCTGGGACTAAGGCTTTTTTATAGTGTGCTTTACGTTCAGGAAAAGCAACTGGAGCTTGATCATCAAGCATTGCTCTATGAGGTTTAGGATCCAAATGTTCAAGATACTGAGGGTATTCAAAGTCTACATTCCAAACATCAGCGCCTCCTCGCAAAAGCACGCCAACCATATGTTGCTTATTATTGGGGATTCTTTTTATCCCTAAATCTTCAAACTCTTGACGAAGGTGATCGTCTAATTCGTGAAGATCTTTAGCGATCGGATGGGTTCTGCGACGAGTTGCTTTATCTTTGGCAACGGCCATTTTTTCGAGCTGTGCTCTTCTTGGTTCAAAGCCTGATACATGCCGCAGACGTTCCTCTCTTCGTTCTTTTAGTTCACCTTCTTCATAAGGTAATATCGCATCTCTCCTAAGCATTTCCTCAGAGCTTAAAGCTTTAGGCATTTTGGCATTCCATTCTTCAACGCGTTCAACAATACCGGTGAATGCTTTGCCTCGGCTTGCAACATCGGCTAAACGCGCTTTTCTACCTTTCATGGTAGCATCCCAACTTGCAGAAGCTGCTAGCATATCGGTTTCTTTTAAAGTTTCAGCTTCCTGAATATTGGCAAATTGCAGTTGATAGGTAATGGCTTCGAGGCGTTTAGAATGTCTAGGATTCAGCATTTCTTTCACAAAACCATTATAGAGGCCTTGATAGCGAAGGGGTATCGCCGTTGGTTTTTCAGCGAGCTCTTTTGCTTCTTGTGCCGTTCTTTCAAGCGCAGCTAAGGATTCTTTAGCAATAGCTAATGGAGAAGTACTTGGCTCTGATGCATTACTGGTTGAAGCTTCTGATGCATTACTGGTTGAAGGTTGTGATAATTTTTCTAGTCTGGCAATGTCGTGTTTGGCTAGTTCCACCGTACCCGCGAGTTCAACGGCTTGCTTTCTTGCTTCTGCTTTTTCTGCAAATTGCGCTTGCAGTTTCAGCATGGTTTGGATTACCAAGCCAGGGGTTAAAATAGGTTCCGAAATATGGGAACGAATTGTCTTAAGGAATCCTTGAATAATGGCTTGTTTTTCTTTGAATTCAATATCTTTTAATTCAAAACTAGAGATATTTCGTGCAAGCTGTTCTGCCGCTTCATAAAGCTCAGCTTGTTCTCCTTCCTCGAGTGCTTCGTTACCATTTTTGAGTCGTTCTGCAAGCGCTTCAAGGTGATATAACCGATTATCGACGGGATGATAATCTAATAATTCTTCGGTTAATCTAACACGTTGTTTTGTGAATTTCTCAGGGGTGGTTAAAGGATCAGATACGCGGGTTGATTCAACTTCTTTTTCGTCGGAACTAGAAACACCATCCATACTCATATGTCAATCTCCTTAGACTTGTTATGAACTACAGCTTAGTTTTGAACTACCACCAAACAATCATGCACGAAGTCATAGCGGATGTCATTACGCAATTTAAAAATAATCTGAATAGGATGGATTATTATGTCGGGTTGAGAGGAGAGCCGGTTTTTATTTAGTTTAAAAAATAAGAACCGGCTAAAATGCAATTGGCAGTATTATAATCAAAGCAGATGATTTTTCGAGTAGGCGGCAAGCGAGTGAACCCCCAGGAGCGCACAAAAAGTGCATGACTGGGGTGAGTGCGTGCAGCCAACAACCGCGAAAATTTATCTGCGAAGACTAAAGGTTGGACATTAACTCACGCTCAGTTAATGAAGGTTCAGGTGATCGTTCGCGTTCACGATAAAAAGCTTGAATCGCTTCCACAATTTCTTCAGGCGTATCGGCGACAGAATAAAGTTCAAGATCTTCTTCACGAATGGTGCCTTCTGCAACCATTTGTGATTTAAACCATTTAATTAAATCGCGCCAGAAAGACTCAACCGCTAATACCACTGGGATTTTACGTGTTTTTCCGGTTTGTACTAAGGCTAAAATTTCAGCAAGTTCATCTAATGTACCAAAACCACCTGGCATGACAACATAAGCGGAGGCGTATTTCACAAACATCACTTTACGGGTAAAAAAGTGGCGAAAACGAATGGAAATATCTTGATAATCATTCGCGATTTCTTCATTGGGCAACACAATATTTAAACCCACACTTAAAGAAGGGCCTTCTTGTGCGCCTTTATTTGCCGCTTCCATTAAACCGGGACCACCACCTGAAACGACAGAATAACCTGCTTCTGATAAGGCTTTTGCCGTTTTAACGGTTAAATCGTACCAACGATGTCCAGGTTGTAAACGAGCAGAACCAAAAATACTGACAGACGGAGGGATTTTAACTAAACGTTCATACCCTTCAACAAATTCTGCCATCACTTGGAATATTTTCCATGATTCGCGAGCCATGAGAGAATCGTTAACGGAAGAAATGCGGGATGCTTTGCTCATGGTAGGCCTCATATTCTTTTTTGTTGATCTTATTTTACTATAACACAGCCTATAAGACTTTCCAGCTTGTCCTGAGAAGCTGAATCCCGCCGTAGCTTAAGCGTAGGCGGACGGTTGCTCGCTCCTTGGCGCCTAGCCTGCCAACAATCTGTTGCGAGGAAATCTCGTCTGGGAAGCTTAGATTGCTTTGCTACGCTCGCAAAGACCCAATCATCATATATTCTTAATAAACCCTAACCGTCCGAGATGCCCATGAACGACCTCGATTCTTCTGCCGATTTTCACCAAGATATTCGCTTACTGGGTGAATTATTAGGTAAAACCTTGCGGCAACAAGTGGGGGAAGAACTATATGAAAAAATTGAAAATATTCGGCGCTTAGCGAAAGCGGTTTTTGATGGACAGCCTGAGCATATTCCTCAACTAAACGAACTCTTAGCACAATTAGCACCCAATGACATGTTAGGGGTGGTGCGTTCATTTAGCCATTTCTTAAATCTAGCCAATATTGCTGATAACGTCCACCGTATTCGACGAATAAAATGGTATAGGCAGCATTTGCAATCGGCGATTCAACCTGGCTCACTTAAAGCCATCTTCTTGAACTTACAAAAGCATCAAATATCGCAAGAAGCGATCCAAAGTGCGATTGCTGATCTGAAGATAGATTTAGTATTAACAGCGCACCCCACAGAAGTTATGCGCCGAACTATTATTCAGAAATTCGATCGCATCGCTCATTACATGGAACAAACCGAAGATAAAGCTAATGCGGTTGATGGCATTTACCGAGAGATAACCGCTATTTGGCAAACCGATGAGATCAGAAGCCGAAGGCCCACACCGTTAGATGAAGCCAAATGGGGCTTTGCGGTGATTGAAAGCAGTTTATGGCATGCCTTACCTGAATTTTTAAGAGAGTTCGATCAGGCACTATTAAAATGGGCAAATCAGCGTTTACCTTTAACTGCCGCACCTATACGATTTAGTTCGTGGATAGGTGGGGATAGAGATGGCAACCCCAATGTCACGGCAAAAATAACAGAGCAGGTCTGCTTGATGGCGCGTTGGGTAGCGGCTGATCTTTATGAGCAAAACATTAATGATTTAAGCGCTGCGCTTTCAATGGAGCAATGCGATGAAACATTGCAAGCGTTGGTCGGTAATGAACAAGAACCTTATCGTGCCTTTTTACGTCCCTTAAAACGACAATTAGCACTCACCAAACGTTTCTTAGAAGATTCTCTTGCCAATCGCCCTACGAGTTCTGAAGATATTATCCTTGATAAACAAACCCTATTAGAGCCTTTATTGATTTGTTATCAATCGTTAATCGCCTGTCGTGCCAGACCCATAGCAGAGGGCGAGCTAACCGATTTAATTCGCCGCGTGAGTGCATTTGGGATCTGCTTGTTACCGCTTGATATTCGTCAAGAAGCAGCCAAACATACCTTGTTGCTTGATGAGCTAACCCAATCGTTAGGATTAGGCTCTTATGCGGCTTGGCCAGAATCACAAAGAATGGCCTTTTTACAAACAACCCTTGAACAAAGTAAATTATTATTTACCCCTAATGTATCCTTAAGCGATGAGGCAAGTATTGTGTGGGATACCTTTAAAATGATCGCAAGACAATTGCCTGATTCATTGGGTGCTTATGTGATTTCGATGGTGCATGAACCCAGTGATGTCTTAGCGGTTTGTTTATTACAAAGAGAAGCGGGTATTGCAAACCCATTAAGAGTAGTTCCTTTATTTGAAACGCAAACAGCTTTAATCAATGCTTCAAGCTGTCTTGAAGCGTTATTAAATAATGCTTGGTATAAAGCCTTTATCGCAGGTTATCAAGAAGTGATGATTGGCTACTCTGATTCAGGGAAAGATGCAGGGATTTTGGCAGCCGGGTGGGCACAATATCAAGCCCAAGAACAATTAATCGCAACAGCCAAACAACACCAGATCAAATTAACGCTTTTTCATGGCCGGGGTGGTTCAATCGGTCGAGGAGGGGCGCCAGCGCATGAGGCAATTTTATCATTACCGCCGGGAGCGGTGATGGGGGGGTTGCGGGTAACAGAGCAAGGAGAGGTTATTCGCAATAAATATGGTTTACAAAAAAGAGCACGCCGTACCCTCGAAATTTATACCACGGCGACCTTAGAAGCGATGTTATTGCCACAAGCAGAGCCAGAGCCTTCCTGGCGAGAGATGATGAAGTTAATGAGTGAAACAAGCTTCCAAGAATATTGTCGCATCGTTAAAGAAGATCAAGATTTTATGCCCTATTTTGAAGCGGTAACGCCTTTGCGTGAAATTGGCAGTTTAATGATAGGTTCAAGACCTGCCAGACGGCAGCAACACACCCATGATATTGGCAATTTGCGTGCCATTCCTTGGGTTTTTGCTTGGACACAAAATCGACTATTATTACCTGCATGGTTAGGCGTTGATGCAGCATTAATGGCAATTATTCAACAAGGCAAAACCGATCTATTACAAGAAATGGTCGAAAAGTGGCCTTTTTTTCGCACATTGTTGAATATGATAGAAATGGTGTTGGTGAAAGCCGATTTAACGATTGCAACGCTTTATGAAAATCGGTTAGCACCCGATCAACAAGCAACAGCCACTCATTTACATGAAAAATTTTCTGAAACAGTGAAATTATTAAAAACTGCTTTATCCTCTGAAACACTTTTATCGACTAATTCAACGTTACTAAGAACCATTAACTTACGTTCACCTTATTTATATCCGTTACATGCTTTACAAGCAGAATTATTATGGCGAGTTCGTACCCAATCATTACCTCTAGCAGAAGCAGAAATATTGCAACATGCGTTGATGGTGAGTATCTCCGGTATTGCCGCAGGCATGCAAAATACCGGTTAAAATAAGTGCTTTCTGCGTTTGCCCGCCGTAGCTGAATCACACGGAAGCTTAAGCCTAGGCGGATTCGCGAAGGCTGGGCTGCTCATTTACGTGTTTGTAAACTGCGCTGCTACAATTCAAAATTCCGTCATTGCTGTAAAGGTTACATAATTCGTTTATAAAAATTGCAAACAGTTAAAGCAGCGGAAGCTACGATAATAGCCCCAGGTAAAACGAACGAGCCGTTAGGCAAGTGAGTGGAACCCGGGGTAAAATGAGACTCTATCATTTGAACTGCGGCAGCAGTGAAACAAAGATAGTTCCACCGGTCCCCCGGTTAGAATGAGTGGGGTAAATTCTATACCCCGGATTTCAAGCAGTTTTGCTATCGCAAAATGCTTTGCATCCGGGGCTAGCAACTGTGGTTGCTGCCGCAACCAATTTATCAACGAATTATGTAACCTTTACAATTACGAGCGTAGCGAAGCAATCTAAAGCTTTTTAGATCGCGTCGTTGCTACACGCATGCTGTAGAGGATTTGACGTTTATTCGAATAATTAAAATGTTCGAATACCTAGGGGTTTTGTCGGGAAAAACCTTGCATTTTAGTCATGTGACGAGTATATTGCTTCTAACAAAATGATGAGTCTTCTCCCGAGGGAACGTAGGAGAACTGGTAATGTTTTTCATTACTTAGGACTAATAGACTAAACGGGTTCATCACTAAAGTTCATATTTTAGTGATAGACCGGATATTCCTCCTTATCTATCACTTATTTTTGATTTGATAATGAGGTTAGTTATGAAACGCGGTCCCCGTCATTTTAAAAAAACAGTTGAATGCAACTCATCATCCGCACAGGTTGCATTAGGTATACCTGAAATAGTTGCCAACATATTACATCAATATCCCCGCTATGGGCTTCGCGGTCAAAATAACCTCGTGACAGTTTCCAAAGTATGGCATGAAGCGATTAAACAATGTCATTTACAAGATGAACCAACTTTTGAAAAACTGATTGCAGATTGCTTAAAATGCCCTGAAAGTGTCATTCAAATTTTAAGGGACGACACTTTTCTCCCTTATTTATCTGAAGAGCAAATTTTAAAACTCATCAGCTGTCATAGCGAGTTTGCTATTTATTTGCTTAAAAATGATTTTATACCTATCAATCAAGAGAATTTATTGATATTAACAAAACATCATCCTCAAGTTGCCATGCATCTTTTTACCAATCCCAAATGGCGTCAAACGTTACAGCAAATGAATATCTACCTGTTTGGTTGCCAACATCTAGAAATAGCTCAATATATACTTGATAATCATTTGGGATCTGATCTGTTACATAGAAGAGAAGGCTTAAAAACCCTTGCAGAAAGCTCTCCCATCATCGCCAGAAGGATTTTCAATGATCCCGCTACTTATAGAGATTTGACAGAACATAATCTTAACGGCCCCAAATTTCTCTTTAAATATATCGAATTGTTAATAGAGAGAAGTAATGCAGAGAGAAGTAAAGCTAATCAACCATCCGTATTATTACAGATTAATACGCCTGAAGATTTTATTAATCACTTTGAAGATTTATCTGAGCTTGAGTTAAGCAGACTAGAGGTAAAGGTATTAGGTGAATATCATTCTGAAATTGCTATGAAAGTTATGCAAAGTGAAAGGCTTTTCAAAAAATATTGTGAAACACGCCCATACAATACTTGGGTCATAAATCATGAAGCCGTAGCGATGTGCTTTATTAAGACAGAAGCGTTTCGTGAATTTTTTGATTATTATCTAATGAGTCGTTTATGTGAAAATCACCCTGCAGCACTTGAGTTCCTTTTTAATCAAGAAGATTTACGTATTAATATGTACGCGAATGTTTTCCTAAACAGTGATTCGCCTAATCTTCCTCTTGATAAAATAGCGATGCCTTGTCTGAAAGACCCCAATTTTAGGAGAATTTCACATGACTCACTTCTTGTAAGTTTGGGGACACATAATCCAGAAGCGGCTAAATTTATTCTGACGACAAAAGAATTGTATACCAAACTATCTGAAAACAGTGTTCGTTTAATTTGCAATAAATATCCTCACATTACTCAACAAATCCTCAATACTCAAAGCTTACGAGAATTAGTAAAGCCTGCTCATTTAGCAATATTAGAAGCAGTAATCATAGAACCTTTTGCCGTTGAGATATCGAAACAGGCTAAAGGTTGGGATTTACAAAGCAATAAACCGAGCAAAGAAATGGATGTCGATGCGGTTGCAAAGTTTACTTTGAAAAAATAGGTTGGTTATGAAACGCGGTCCCGATCATTCTGAAAAAGCAACCGAATGCAACCCATCATTTGCTCAGATTGCATTGGGTATTCCTGAAATAGTTGCAAACATATTACATCACTATCCCCGTTATGGGCTTCGCGGGCAAAATAACCTGGCAACGGTTTCCACGGTATGGCATGAAGCGATGAAGCAATGTCATTTACAGGATGAGCCAACGTTTGAAAAACTGATTACAGATTGCCTAAAATGTCCTGAAGGTGTTATTCATATTTTAAGGGACGATACGTTGCTCCCTTATTTATCGGAAGAGAAAATCTTAAGGCTCATTAGCTGTCATAGCGAGTTTGCGATTTATTTGTTGGAGAATGATGTTTTACCCATCAATCAAAAAAATTTAATGATACTGACAAAGCATCATGCTCAAGTTGCCATGCATCTTTTGACCAATCCTAGCTGGCGTCAAAAGTTACAGAACATAAATATCTACAAGATTGGTTGTCAACATCCTGAAATTGCTCAATGTATACTCGATAATAATATGGGGAGCGAGGACAATGAGTCAAATAGAAGAGAAGGCTTAAAAACACTGGCAGAAAGCTCCCTCATCATCGCCAGAAGGCTTCTCAATGATCCAGCCACTTTAATATATTTAACAGAACCTAATCTTAAAGGACCCCTCGTTATCTATCAATATCTTGAATTGCTGATAGAGTTTGGTAAAACCATCGAATCATTTGCATCTTTTCAGCCAAAGATAAATACATCGGAAGATTTCATCAATCACTTTGAGGCTTTATGCGAACTTGGATTAGGCGCGTATGAATTAATGGTATTAGGTGGTTATCATACTGAAATTGCACTGAAAGCTTTGCAAAGTGAAACAATTTTCGAAAAGTTTCCTGCTATTAACAAAAAATTAACCATTGATTTTTGGGCCCGCAGACATGAAATCGTTGCGATGACTATTCTTGAGACAGAATCACTTTGTAAAAATTTAACTAATTCTGAACTTGCTGATTTATGTAAAAGTCACTCTGCTGCAGCTAAGCACGTTTTTAGCACCTCTCATTTATGCGAGCGATTATACATCGGTGATTTTGTCAAGTGTATTCATCCCCGTATTGGTGAGCTGGCAATGGATATTTTGAAACTAGATATTTTTCATCCACATTTAAATGCTGGCGCCCTCATCGATGTAGCGTTGTCTAACCCTCAAGCGGCTAAAGTTATCCTGACAACAGAGGAATTTAATACCAAACTATCTGCAGTTGATATTGTTTTGATTCATAAGAAATATCCTCAAATGGTTAGAAAAATTCTCAATACCCAAAGCTTAAGAGAATTATTAGAGCCTATGCATTTAGAACTATTAGAAGTCATGAATCGTTACTTCATCATACAACCTTTTATCACTGAGATATCCGAACAGGCTAAAGGTTGGGATTTACAAACCAATAAGCCGAGCGAAGAAATGGATGTCGTTGCGGTTGCAAAGTTTACTTTGAAAAAATAGGTTGGTTATGAAACGCGGTCCCGATCATTCTGAAAAAGTAACCCAATGCAACCCATCATTCGCTCAGGTTGCATTGGGTATTCCTGAAATAGTTGCTACCATTTTACATCACTATCCCCGTTATGGGCTTCGTGGTCAAAATAACCTCGTGACAGTTTCCAAAGTATGGCATGAAGCGATTAAGCAATGGCATTTACAGGATGAGCCAACCTTTGAAAGGCTGATTGCAGATTGCTTAAAATGCCCTGAAAGTGTCATTCATATTTTAAGAGACAATACATTGCTCCCTTATCTATCCGAAGAGCAAATTTTGAGGCTCATTAGCTGTCATGGAGAGTTTGCCATTTCTTTGTTGGAAAATGATGTTTTACCTATCAATCACCAGAGTTTATTGGTACTAACAAAGTATCATCTTCAAGTTGCAATGTATTTTTTTAATGATCCACAATGGTTTAAAAGAATAAAATACAATCTCTATGCGTTTGGTTGTCAGCATCCTGAAATTGCTCAATATATACTCGATAATAATTTGACTGACGGTAATGATCTTATTCGTAGAGAAGGGTTAAATAAGCTTGCAGAAAGCTCCCTTGTCATTGCCAGAAAGCTTCTCAACGATTCTGTTACTTTTGGAAATTTAACAGAACCTACTCTTAAAGGACCTCAATTTCTCTATAAACATCTCGAATTACTGATAGAGCTGGGTAAAACCAATGAATCATTCGCCTTTTTACACTCTCACAATGTAGAGATAAATACACCGGAAGATTTCATTAATCATTTCGAGATTTTATGTGAGCTTGGGTTAAGCGAAAAAGAGGTAGGGGTATTAGGTGACTATCATCCTGAAATTGCACTGAAAGTTTTACAAAATGAAACAATTTTTGCAAGATATATCGGGATTAACAGGCTATTAATGATAATGGGTTGGGTTCTACGGCATGAAGTCATTGCGATGCATGTTCTTGAGACTAACAATATAAGTGATACTCGACTGTCTGATTTGTGTAAAATACATCGTGCTGTCGCTACGCATGTTTCGAATACACCGCATTTATATAATCGACTGTGTATTAATAATTTGATCAATGGTGCTCTTCTGCTGCAAAATGCTGAACTGGCGATAGCTATCCTGAAGAGTAATACTGCTGATGAACAATTAAATATCGATGCTCTCATGCGTTTAGCATCAGGTAATCCATCAGTGGCAAAATACATTCTGACAACAAAAAAACTTTATACAAAACTGTCCGAAGCGAATGTACGTACCATTAGTAATCAATATCCTCACATTGTTAGAAAAATCCTCAATACATCAAGCTTGCGAGACTTAGTAGAGCATACTTATTTATCCATTTTAGAATCAATCGGTCGTGCGTTTGTTATAAAACCCTTTTTGGTTGATGTATCCGAAAAAGCTAAATGTTGGGATTTACAAAGCAATAAGCCGAAAGAAGAAATGAATGTTGATGCGGTTGCAAAGTTTACTTTGAAGAAATAGGTTTATCACGCCGAAGCGAAGACGGATTATTAGAACAATATTTGTTGAGTCACTTTAATGTTCGAATAACTAGAGATTTGTCGGGAAAAACCTTGATTTTTAGTTATTCAATCAGTATGATTCTTCTAACAAAATGATGAGTCTTCTCCCGAGGGAACGTAGGAGAACTGGTAATGTTTTTCATTACTTAGGACTAATAGACTAAACGGGTTCATCACTAAAGTTCATATTTTAGTGATAGACTCGATATTCCTCCTTATCTATCACTTATTGCTGATTTGATAATGAGGCTAGTCATGAAACGCGGTCCCGATCACTCTGAAAAAACACCCGAATGCAACATATCACCTGTCCAGGTTGCATTGGGTATACCTGAAATAGTTACTAACATTTTGCATCACTATCCCCGCTATGGCCTTCGTGGTCAAAATTACCTCGTGACAGTTTCCAAAGTATGGCATGAAGCGATTAAACAATGTCATTTGCAGGAAGAACCAACTTTTGAAAAACTGATTGCAGATTGCTTAAAATGCCCTGAAAGTGTCATTCAAATTTTAAGGGACGACACTTTGCTCCCTTATTTATCTGAAGAGCAAATTTTAAAACTCATCAGCTGTCATAGCGAGTTTGCTATTTATTTGCTAAAAAATGATATCATATCGTTGATTTACGGAAATTATATTTTAAATCCAACGAAGTTATTAACGTTGACAAAGCATCATTCTGAAGTTGCGATAACTTTTTTTACCAATCCTAAATGGCGTCAAAAGTTACTCAATATTCATATTTATAAGTTTGGTTGCCAACATCTCGAAATTGCTCACTATATACTCGATAATAATTTACAAGACAATGATATTGGGGAAATTAGAAGTAATGGCTTAAAGAGCCTTGCAGCCAGTTTTGTTACCATCGCCAGAAGACTTCTCAATGATCCTGCCACTTTTAGAGAATTAACAGAGCCTAATCTTAAAGGACCTAAATTTCTCTATCAATATCTTGAATTGTTAATAGAAACAGCTAGAACTAATGAATCATTTGGATTTTTGTCGTCAAAGATAAATACCCCAAATGATTTTATTAATCAATTCGAGAATTTATGCGATTTGGGGTTAACTGCAGAAGAAATAAAGGTATTAGGCGAATATCACTCTGAAATTGCGATGAAAGTGTTACAAAGTAAAACACTTTGCGAAAAATATTTTGATCCAAAGTCATGTTTTCAGTGGGGTAAAAATCATGAAACAGTCGCAATGCATTTTCTTAAGACAGAACCACTTTGTAAAAATCTAGATGATGATATGGTTGTTGAGTTATGTAAAAAACATCCTGCTGCCGTTAAGTACGTTTTGAATACACCTGATTTATGCGAGCTAGTGTGCATGGCTTTTATTTATCCTACCAAATCTGTTGTTCATTCCCTTGATGAAATCCCGATGCATATTCTGAAAGACCCCACTCTTTGTGAAATGTTATGTGAGGTACCCCTTCTAGCATTTGGGGCATATCATCCACGAGCGGCTAAAGTTATTCTGACGACAAAGGATTTTTATACAAAATTATCAGAAGAGAAAATAAATTCCATTTGTCATAAACATCCTCATATTCTAAGAAAAATCCTCAATACACAAAGCTTGCGAGAAATGTTGGAGCCTGAACATTTAAACAAATTAGAATCTATTGATCCTCAGTTACACATCAAGCCTCTGTTAATAAAGGTATCCGAACAAGCTAAAAGTTGGGATTTACAAACCAATAAGCCGAGCGAAGAAATGGATATCGATGCGGTTGCAAAGTTTACTTTTAAAAAGTAGGTTAAACATGAAACTCGGTCCTGAACATTCCGAAAAAATAGCTGAATGCGGCCCATCCTCCGCTCAGATTGCCTTAGGCATGCCTGAAATAGTCGCCACTATTTTACATCACTATCCCCGTTATGGGCTTCGCGGGCAAAATAACCTTGCGACAGTTTCCACGGTTTGGCATCAAGTGATTAAAGAATGTCATTTACAGGATGAGCCAACCTTTGAAAAACTGATTACAGATTGCTTAAAATGCCCTGAAGGCGTGATTCATATTTTAAGAAACGACACTTTGCTCCCTTATTTGTCAGAAAGACAAGTTTTGAGATTAATCAGCTGTCATAGGGAGTTTGCGATTTATTTGTTGGAAAATGATGTTATATCTGTAAACAGCCAGAATTTATTGACACTGACAAAGTATCATCCTCAAGTTGCAATGCATCTTTTGTCAAATCCACAATGGCTTCAAAGGATACGAGATTATGTCTGCTTTTTTGGTTGCCAACATCACGAAATTGCGGAGTATATCCTCGATAATAATATACGCACTGGCGATGATGAGCTTGATCACAGAGCGGACTTAAAGAGGCTTGCAGATAGCTCTCTCATCATTGCCAGAAGGCTTCTCAATGATCCAGTCATTTTTGAGGATTTAACAGAACCCAATCTGAAAGGACCGCTAGTGCTCTATAAACATCTTGAATTGTTGATAGAGTTAAGTAAAACCAATGAATCATTCGCATTTTTATATTCTCTCAATGTAGAGATAAATACACCAGAAGATTTCATTAATCACTTTGAAACTTTATGTTCCTTTGGATTAAGTGAACAAGAAGTAAAGGTATTAGGCGACTATCATCCTGAAATTGCCATGAAATTTTTGCAAAATGAAACGCTTTGCCAAAGATTTCTTGGAGCAAACGCACAATTCATGATTAATCATTGGGCCAAACTGCATGAAGCGGTTGCGATGCATATTCTTAAGGCTAACAATGTAAACGATGTTGAACTGGCTGATTTGTGTAAAAGACATCCTGTTGCCGCTAAGTACGTTATAAATACACCCCATTTATGCAATCGACTGTGCATGAGTTATTATGGCAATTTCTTTTCTACTCAAAATGAAGAGCTGGCGATAGATATTCTGAAGACAGAGACTTTTCATCCAAAATTACATGGTACAGCCCTTTTGTATTTAGCCTCAAATGATCCTAAAGCAGCTAAAATGATCCTGACGACCAATAAATTTTGTAGAAAACTGACCGAAGCTAACGTACGTTACATTTGTAATCAACATCTTCACATTGTTAGAAAAATTCTCAATACCCAAAGTTTGCGAGAATTAGTAGAGCCCGCTGATTTAGCAATATTAAAAGCAATGGATCGTCAGATAATCATTAAGCCTTTGTTGTTTGGTGCATCCAAACAAGCTAAAGGTTGGGATTTAAAAGCCAATAAGCCGAGTGAAGGAGCTAAGATAAATGTGGTCACAAAATGTAGCTGTTAAATTGGTGAGTGCATAATCTGTATTAAAAATGCTGCACAGTATCATTCTCTCAAAAAAGCCTTGGGATAATAAATAGCTATACAACTAATTATACCATTATCGATTAGTTTATTATCAAACAAATTATCTATAACTGATTGCTTGAAAGTAGGCCGGATTGTAAACTCTGGGTATTAATCATTTGCATACATCAAACTAAGGAACCATAAGAATGCGGTTAATACTGCTAGGACCTCCTGGATCAGGAAAAGGAACCCAAGCCCAATACATCATGGAACGCTATGAAATACCTCAAATTTCTACAGGGGACATGCTGCGAAAGAGTGTTGCAGATGGAACGCCTTTGGGAATACAAATCAAAGCAACCATGGATGCGGGTAATTTAGTTTCTGATGACATTATCATTAAATTAGTGAAAGAACGGATCCAGCAGCCTGATTGTAAAAGTGGTTTTTTATTAGATGGTTTTCCTCGTACGGTCCGCCAAGCGCAAGCCTTGATGGAATCGGGTGTGAAAATTGATAAAATCATTGAATTACAAGTCTCCGATGATGAAATTGTGCGTCGTTTATCTGGCCGCAGAGTTCATCCGGGCTCAGGGCGGGTTTACCATGTTGAATATCAACCACCGGCAAGGGCAGGGCATGATGACGTCACGGGAGAGCCTTTAGTTCAACGTGATGATGATAAAGAAGAAACCATTCGAAAACGTTTGGTGATTTATCATGCGCAAACCTCCCAAGTTTCCGTATTTTATATGCGCTTAACCTTGGCAGATAGTGAAAATTCCCCGCAATACATCAAAATCAATGCTGAGCAGCCTCCACTGGTTGTTTGCGATGAGATTTTCCGAAATATAGCTTAAAGTCGGTCGTGTGCGGATGGGGAGAAGGATGTTTTTCTCCCCAAAACAGCCAATTTTGTTCATTTTCCCCCTTAACATATGATCAGCATAACCTCATTTTTATGTGGAATTAGCCTAACTTTGTGCTATGTTAGTTATGTGCACCTTTTTGCAGGACTGTTAATGGGAGACAAATTATGGCATTAACAAAACGTAAAACTAAAGCAAAAACGCGTGTTAAACGCACAACACGCGCTAAGACACGTACAAAGCATTCAACGAAGAAAGGCACTATGCATTCTAAGTTGATGCAAAAACTACGACAAGCAAAACTCGCTGAAAAACGCGCTATCAAGCAAATCACTGCATTGCTTCGTAAGCACAAATCAACGTTGCTTAAAATGCGCAAAGCACTTAGCACTAAACTTGCGCAAAAAACCAAACAAGCACAAAAGCTACGTTTGCAAATGCAGAAAAAGCATATGCAAGCTATTCGTAAGCTTAAAAAGGAACAAGCCAAAGCTTTAGCGAAGGTAACGGCGACAAGTAAAACCAAAGCTAAAACAAAAGCAAAATCACGGACAAAAGCTAAAACGAAAACAAAAGCGAAATCAAGAGTAGGTGCTACGCGAAAGACTCACAAAGCGGGTCATCGCAAGACTGCTGGTAAAAAAGTAATTCACTTACGTCATTACCGGCACATTCGAAAAGCAGCCTAATAGGATATAGGTTTTGAAACCGCTAGTTCAGTAATGCACTAGCGGTATTCTTTATTAGGGAAATAGTAATGACAGTCTTTTCAATTGATAAACTGATGCAAGAAACACGGCGACTGGCAGCAGAATATCGTCAAAATACAGGTCAAATCTTACCCATTGGCGCGGAGCTTGCAAAATATGATGCGGCACGTTTGCTAAAGCTTATTCCTTTACAAAAACCGATTAAAAGTGTCGATTTTATTGGAACGTCAGGCCCTTTAGACAATCAATTGATCCAAGTTAAAAGTCGCGTTATTTTCGATGAAGCAAAATCAGGACACCGAATTGGGCAGTTAAATCTAGGGGGGGGGTGGCATTTTTGTGCACTGGTACTTTATGAAGCCAATTACCAACCATTTGCGATTTATCTGGGTGCACAATCTGTCATTGCCGAAGCAATGTTGCAAAAGACAAATGCGACACATAATGCTCGCGGACTCATGTCTTTAGCACAATATAAGCGCGTGTCAGAACTGATTTGGACCATCGAAAATGGCCTTGAATGGGATGCGCTTTGGTCAAATGCGTCTTGATACGGATGCACTGCTTTGAGCTGGTTCATCAGTATTCGTGGGGGTTGAACGCGTTATCGCTTGCAAAATACTTAATTCGTTGAGTTTAAATAAGGGTGCAGGAATTTTCGGTTTGATCCAGTCTTTTAATCTTTTGGCAGCATTGCTGAATAAGGCGACAGGGCTAAAGCAGTTAAGATCGCCCCTTTTATAAGCTTCATAGAGTTCATAAGCACAATATCCATTCTCGCCAAACATGTGATAGAGGTAATCTTGTGCGGTTAATGGAATAGAATTCACGACAAATTTAATGGCTTGCGCACCATAGTATGCAGGCATACCAAGATAGGTATAACCTACTTCATAAAGCTTGAGCACCTTGGCTTTATTGAGTAACTCGCTCAGCAGGATTTCACGCTCTTGTGGGTCTTTATTGGTATAACGTTGATAGGGATTTAGCACGTTAATCTCAACCGTACTGATTTCCCCATCCGCTTTATTCAACGTGAAAAAATTAATATTAGAATGTGAGCCCTCAACGCCTTCTTTTGCATCTATAAGCATATTGAAAAGTTCATGCCATTGTAGACCATTACGTAAATTGAGATTTTTACGCCAGTTTCCTTCTAAACCTTTATCAATTTTAAGCAATGTAACTCTACATATTTCAGGAGGTAGTCGAACTAAACTCATATCTTGGGCAAGCGTTTGGACAATATCACCGCCTACCATGCCAAAGTTGGCTCGCAATTCAATAGGTTTGCCAATTTCAGCTTGGCACGTAGCAAGATCATCGGTTTCCATCCGAATTTCGGGTGAGACACCGGGATCATTTAAATTAGTCATGGTTAAAGTATCAATATGATCAAAATCATTTGTTTGAGCACGTTCTTTCAAAAATGCGTTAACGAATAGTTGACTTGTTGATGAGCCTTGGCTGTGACCACTGACCTGAATTTTCAAATTGCTAGCTGTCGTACCATAATGATCTTGTATAGCCTTTTTTACGTAGGCCATGACGGCATCCTTTATTTTTGGAAAGCTATCGCTACTTGGACCCTCGGACTCTAAATTAATTAAGGCACTGTTCTCATCAATAAAATCAGTACCGCGAAAAACGATTTTGATATTAGGATCATTGCGATCTTTAGGCAGGAGGATATAGCCATACATTCCCAATACCATTGGTAATTGTTTAACCACGTGATAGGAATAGGAGCCATCATCATTCAATTGTAAGATTTCTTTGGGATGGGCAAAGCCTTTCTCGGCTAAATAATAAGACATGCAGCAGGCATAGTGGGCACTGGCAAATTCCAAAATGTGCTTTGGATGTTCTGCATTTTTGCGTGCAATTGCTTCTAAATTAAGTGTAATGCCGTCTGTTGCCATGGATAAGCTCAATAAAATTACATTTGTTTGCCAGCTTAATTAGTGAGAAAGGTTATTGATATAATTAAAAGATAAATGGCTAGACACTTCTTATAAGCTGACTTAATATCAGCGACATGAACCCCAAACCCACTTTTTTAGCAATTGATACTTCTACAGAGGCCTGCTCTGCCGCGATATTGCATGCCAATGGTTGCGTTTGGCGTGATGAAATGACGCCTAAAGCGCATACAACCTTATTAATCCCCATGATTGAAGCATTATTAGCTGAAACAGGTTTGAAACTGGCTGATATGGCAGCCATCGCGGTAACTCGAGGCCCAGGTAGCTTTACTGGGGTACGAATAGGGGTAGGGATTGCCCAGGGGATTGGGTTTGGCCTTAACAAGCCGGTTTATGAAATTTCTTCACTTGAGGCATTAGCGGCGCATACCGCTTTTCCAGGTCGCGTTATTGCGGCGATTGATGCCAGAATGCAAGAAGTTTATACCGCAACCTATTGCCGCCAACATAATGTGATTTCGGTCGAGGGGTGTGAAGTATTATGTTCACCCGCTACGCTGATGGGGCATGCTTTACAATATGCTGATGAATCAGCCGTTTTATTAGCAGGAACGGGTTGGGGGGCCTATGAGCCAACTTTTCCTTTACCCGCAGGATGGCAAATCAAACCGAACCAATATCCGCATGCAAAAGCGGTTGCTGAATTAGCTTATCAGCAGTGGCTGCAAGGCAAAAAGGGCGTAGGAGCCGATTCACTGCAACCGGTTTACTTACGAGATAACGTGGCGGAGAAGTCTAAGAAAGTTAAGTTATTACACATAGACAAGTAAAATCCCCCGCTTGTTTTTTAAACAAGCAGCCCCCTTTTGACAAAGTGGGCGAATGATTCGCTTTGCTCATCAAATGACGCGAAGCGTCAATTCACCCTCTTTGAATAAAAGAGGGTCACGAACAAAGTGAGTGGGGAGATTTTAAGAAACAAACAAATTAACCAATATCGCTTCATACAGCGCTGACAGCTGCTCTAACTCATCAATATCAATACACTCATTCACTTGATGAATCGTTGCGTTGACAGGACCTACTTCGATCACTTGCGTGCCATATTGTGCAAAAAAGCGGCCATCGGAAGTACCCCCTGTAGTAGACAAGAGGGGAGCATAGCCTAAGGTCTTTTCAATAGTAGTCGCTACCTTGCGAATGAAATCATTATCAGGAGCGGTATAAAACGGTTTACCGCCCAAAATCCAATCAATATGGTATTCACAACCGTGTTTTTGCAAAATGCCTTCAACGGTTGCTTGAATATGTTCAGGTGTTGTTTCAGGTGAAAAACGCAAATTAAAATTGGTTTCTAATATCCCGGGAATCACATTGGCCGCACCTGTTCCTGCTTGAATATTGGCAAATTGCAGCGAGGAAGGAGGGAAAAATTCAGTGCCTTGATCCCACGTGATTGCAGCAATTTCTGCTAAAGGAATAAAGGCTTGATGAATAGGGTTCAGTGCGAGCTGAGGGTAAGCCACATGCCCTTGTTTGCCAATGATTTTTAAATAACCGGTTAGTGAGCCACGCCGTCCTATTTTTGCTGTATCGGCAAGTTTCACGGTACTTGAAGGCTCTCCCACTAAACACCACTCGGGGATCTGTTGGCGCGCTTCTAATATTTTTAAAATAGCTTGAGTGCCATCTAAAGCAGGGCCTTCTTCATCGCTGGTAATTAAAAAAGCAATGCTGCCAGGGTGTTCTGGATAAAGCTGAATAAATCGTTCGCAAGCAGTAATCATTGCCGCAATGCTGCTTTTCATATCTGCTGCACCGCGAGCATAGAGTTTATTTTTTTCAATGGTTGGCGTAAAAGGTGGCGTGCGCCAACTGCTTAAATCACCTGCGGGTACAACATCGGTATGGCCTGCAAAACATAAAGTGGGTTTTTGGGTGCCTCGAATGGCAAATAAATTGCTCACATTATTGATAATATGATGTTCAACAGTAAATCCCATTGCCGTTAAGTAGCTTTCAAGAAGCTGTTGGCAGCCTTCATCTTTGGGGGTAACGGAAGGACGTGATAATAAATCACAAGCCAGTTCTAAGGTTTTCGATCTCAAGCGTCACTCTCAGCTGCATCACGTAAAATACTATTAATACCTACTTTTGCCCGGGTTTTCGCATCGACCCGTTTTACAATAACGGCACAATAAAGTCCATATTTGCCATTGGCAGCAGGAAGGGTACCTGGTACCACCACGGAATCTTGGGGGACTTTACCGTATAAAATAGTGTCATTTTCTCTATCATAAATCCGAGTGCTTTGGCCAATGTAAACACCCATTGAAATCACAGCGCCTTCTTCGACAATCACGCCTTCCACGATTTCAGAGCGAGCACCAATAAAGCAATGATCTTCGATAATGGTAGGTGATGCTTGTAAAGGCTCTAACACCCCACCAATGCCAACCCCACCGGATAGATGAACGTAACGACCAATTTGCGCACAAGAGCCGACGGTGGCCCAGGTATCAATCATCGTTCCTTCGCCCACATAAGCGCCAATATTGACGTAGGATGGCATTAAAATGGTATTAGGGCCGATATAAGCGCCTTGGCGCACGCAAGCAGGGGGCACAATACGAGAGCCCATTTTGCTAAAGTCCTCTGCGGTGTGCTGCATAAACTGCATCGGAACTTTATCGTAAAATCGCGTAAAACCACCCTCTATTAGCTGGTTTTCCTGCAAACGAAAATTTAACAAAATAGCTTGTTTTGCAACTTGATTGGCTTCCCATTGACCGGGTGCAATGCACGTCGCCGCGCGACATTCGCCACTTTCTAACTGTGCAATAATAAGCGCTATCGCTTGACGTAAAGCAGGGGAGGCTTGTTGGGGCGTAATAGTTTCACGCGCTGCAAAAGCTTGTTCAATAAGGGTTGTGGCTTCTAATGTGTTCATGACAACAGCATAAAGAGATAGGGCATTTTTGTAAATGAAAAAGCAACAATAAAGTTAGCAAACAAATCTAAAAATTTTGTTTCTCGCTGCAAAAAAAAACTGTAAATATTATGACTTGTTTGCAAAAGATTAAATGAAAATAATGCAATCTCTCGCTAAAAATAAGATAACGGAGATTGACATGGCTAATTATTATGGATTGCTCGTTGGAATTAATTATGTTGGCACATCAAATAAATTAAACGGTTGTGTTGAAGATATTGAAGAAATGGCAAAAATTTTGCAAAAGGGTGGGGTACCTGCAAAAAACATTCAAGTGTTATCAGATGATTATGAAGGTGTTGCTAATGCACCAACGAAAGATAATATCTTAAATGCGCTAAACAGCTTGGTTGCGAAGGCAAAGCCGGATGACATTATCTTCTTCCATTACAGTGGCCATGGCACCAATTCCTTGGGACAACAATTTTTTCGTAAAGTTGAAGGTGAAGCCATTTGCGCCCTCAATAACAGCGAAATCGAATTAATAGCCGATTATGAATTGCATAATGTGATAAAAAAATTGGTTCCAGGTGCGCGGTTTGTTTCGGCATTAGATTGTTGCCATTCAGGAGATATGTTCAATCTTGAAAATAATTTATACGAGAAAAATGTAACCCATTCTGACAGAGGATTACATCATCCTGTATCGAGCTCATCTAAAGAGTCACAAGTAGAAACCGTTACTCCCCAAAAAGAGAAGAAAAAAGCCTCACATGATAAACACGACAAACATAAGCATGTAAAAAAAGAGAAAGAAAAGAAAGGCCATAGTCAACATCATCAAACGCAAACAGAACCTGCAAGTTCTACCGAAGAAAAAGGGTTATTAGAGAATCTTCAGCAGTGGCTTCATCCTTCGTCATCATCGTCTTCAAAACCTTCATTATCGGCCAATCTTCATGGTTATGCCGTGGTATTAAGTGGTTGCCTAATGAAGCAAACCTCGGCGGATACCGTCATCTCCGGTCAGGCACAAGGGGCCTTTACCGCTTGTTTAAGAGCAATGATTGAAAAATATGGTTTTCATAAGATTTTAGATGTTTTCTTAAGTGGTTCAAAAGCGGCCATGAAGCCTTTAAATGATGAAATGATTGCTTGGTTAAACA
This sequence comes from Candidatus Berkiella aquae, assembly GCF_001431295.2. Taxonomy (NCBI): domain Bacteria; kingdom Pseudomonadati; phylum Pseudomonadota; class Gammaproteobacteria; order Candidatus Berkiellales; family Candidatus Berkiellaceae; genus Candidatus Berkiella; species Candidatus Berkiella aquae. Next base: position 1,494,631 of record NZ_LKAJ02000001.1, read on the forward strand.
GCAGAGGTTATGAGCAACGTCCTGATTTTTCATTTGAAGGACAATTAGCAGCTAAACAAAAGAAAATCATGGCACCTGTCACTACAGGCGTTATAACCGAAGAAGAAGCGAAACCATACCTTTTAGGCTTTGCACAATACCTGCGAGATAATGCAGGTCTTCGCCCCGTACAAGTTTCACAAGGTGAAACGGCTAGAAATGATGAACAACAACTTCAATTTCCACGAAGAAGAGTTCATTAAATTGCTTCCCCTTCGCTACGCTCTGGGTCGCAATGACGAGAGTATTTTTATTTCACATTCGAGCCGTATAAAAAAAGCGACCACAATCGTGGTCGCTTGCCTCAACATGAAGGAGAATCTCCTTGGCAGGTAACCCTGCGTGGTTTAACCGCCACTGCTACCTTTACCAAGACTTTCACCACCCGTACCAGTAGCACCTACTGTGTCACCACCCCCTTTCCAAACAGTAGAACCTGCTGTTTTGATAAGGCTGGGTAAGAACACTAAGCCTGCAGCAATTGCTAATAAAACAATTGGTTGGCTTAAGGATACTTGGGTTGGGTTATCTTTATGCGCTTTGAGTTTTAACATACCCATTAATGCAAAACCTACCCCTGCGACATAACTTGTTGCAGTGATTAATTTTGCGACCCCGGTCATGCTGGTTGTTATAGTATCTGCAACATCACCAAGGCTGCCTTCTTGTGAGGAAGTGCCGCCGGCAAACACAATATTTGAAATAAGAAATAGAGCAAGCAACGTTCCGAAGTATGCACATAGCGTCCACAGTGCATTCGACGAGGACGTACTCGCTTTTACCATGGTCGTTTTCATAACGTTTTCTCCTTTATCGAGGTTAGTTTTTAAGTCAAGTATCTTTAAAGAGGAACCTTCGCAAAAACAGTTTTTTTCCAGTAATCAATCTGCACAGAAAATGATTTTCTGGAAGGTAATAACCGTAAGTGCTTTAGCACCTCATGTTGTAATTCATCCTTGCTAAGTGATGCGTCCAATAAACCTTGGCCAAAGACTCTGGGATCGCTTGAATCTGGGCCGAAGCAATTAATCACTTCTTTACTCCTATCCTTTAAACTCATATAAACTGCTTGGAGTTTTCCTTTATAAGCAGATTCTTTATCAAGTGAACAATAAAGCACTCTGCAAAAATTATTTAAATCGGCTTGGCTGATTTCAGGAATATGAACAACGTTGCCACCGGTGTTGCTATCTAAACCCACGGAATCAATAAAGAAGCATTGTGCACAAAAACAGCATGCAGTCGCTAAATTATCCATTTTGTTGTTTTTATAATTTTGATCAATGTTAATAATTTCTTGAAATTCTTTCGCAAAAAAACCACAAAAACGGCAAGTATAATTATCACGTTGTAAAATACGCTTTTTTAAAGCGAGAAAGGTATTATTTCGCTTACGAGCTGAATAAAGCCGCCATGCACCACGTTGTGCGCCTAATGTAATGGGTAATAGCTCCATTTATGTACCGCCCGTATAGCCTAATGTCGTTGCTAGCAAGTTGAATGTGTCTACAATATTGACTAAGAAAATACCGCCAATCACGTGAATAAGCCCTTTACCAAGGCTACCTGGTTGCGCACCAGAGTGCCCCATTTTCGATAAAATGACCCAACCTCTTACAAATGCGATTAATCCAATCAAATACATGTATTTAATGACAACATCTTTAATGGCGTCCCATTTCTCAAAGCCCGACAAACCTGAATAGGAAATCAGATCTTGCGTACCACTAATATCGCCGGTTCCAAAAACAGTTGTTAAAGAGGCTCTCAATGTGCTTGGAAAATAGATTAATAAAGCGCCAACCATGATAAATACAAATGGGCCCGCAATTTCACCTTTTTGCGCGGAACTTAGCGTTTGGGTTGCAAAAATGCGATACATCATAACCCCTCTCACAAACAATGTGAGACCGATAATGTACGATAAAGCTTTAACCAGAGTTTCTATACTGCCAAAGGCGGCAGATAGATTGCTCAAAGCTATGTCGATACTAAATGCCGATGCGTCCATTTAAATCACCTACCTTACCTATATAAGTTTAACACCAAACTTACATCAATTATCATCACGCCATCTCCTTATTTTTACAAGTGCCACTGATTGTGAGCTGTCTTTTTAACGATTTTGACTAAGGGGTATGCGCAAAGTTCCACTTTTTACCGTTCATTTTGATGTTGTTTGTTAATAGTTAAAGGGGTAATTCGTTATAGGTTAATAGGTTGATGTATAAAATAAAAAAGAGCGCAGAATATACACTATTTATTAAAAAAAGCGTAATATCCTGATGCTGTTTAAGTTGACAACTACAGGGTTTGTTATTATGGTAGCTATCTTCCAAAATAATTGATATGAAGTGATTTGTGGCCCTACAATCGATACGAACAGCCTACCAACCCTTCTTTACCTTTAATAAAAAAGATTTCTGGCAATGGTTCTATGCCGGGTTGTTGATTGCAGGCAACGCAAGTCAGGCAGCTTTGTTAATATTGATCAACAGTTCCTTTAATCAATTCTTTGGGGTACTTGGATTACCTGCTATTACTTATTATGCTTTTTTTCGCGCGATTATGCCCTTAGTGATCTCCGTTTGTATCTATACGCTGACGGCAGCATTGAACGCGTTTACGGTTGATAAACTGACAACTCATTTAGATGATTTATTAACCAAGCATTATGTAGGGCGGTGGATTAAATCGAAGGCCTATTTTGGCGTTAATTTTTTACCCAAACCCAAGGTGCCCAATGCCGCGCCTGTCCTTGGTAAAGCGGTTCAAGAAAGTAATCGTTTGGTCGTGATGCTGGGCGATAGCTATCTTAATACTTTTTTTAGTTTTCTCGTTGGGCTTTATGGATTATGGCAACTTTCTATGCCATTAACTTTGCAAATTTCAACTTTTGCTTTTGTGATCCCAGGTTATATGGCGATTGCTGCCATTGCTTACTCTTTACTCAATAATTATGTTATTACCAAAATAGGTAAAAACTTACGTAGAGCAACAGAGCAAAAGCATGACAATCTGAACGAATTAGAAGCAACCTTACACCATATTGAAAAAAATGCAGAAGGCATTGAATTATTAAGAGCGAGCAACAAAGAAGAAAGTAACGTTATAAAAATACTAGAACGAAATGCACTGTATAAAGCAACCTTGAGTCGATTGCAGTCAGCATTTGCATTTTGTACCGCCATGAATGAGCAATTGCGGTTTTTTATTGGATTTCTCTTAAGTGTTCCACAAATTGTCGCGAAAGCCATTAGCATTGATAATGTATTAATTATTAGTGATTATTTTGCAAGAGTTATTGGTTTTTTTACTTGGCGTCACGACTATTACCAAGATGTAACGACGTTAGAAGTTTTGGCAGGTAAAATTTGTGATTTAGAAAATCAGATGCAAGAATGGGATGTCATTGATAAAGAGTGCAAGTTAACAACGCAACAAGGAAAAATCTTATCATTTTCTAATATTTGCATTCATAAGCCTGATGGTAATAACCTGCTGTCACAAAAGCAATTTGCTTTCAAAAATGCTCAAATCACCATGATACAAGGCCCTTCAGGCGTTGGTAAGTCAACGCTATTTCGTACTTTAGCGGGGTTATGGCCTTATGTGGAAGGTAAAATTACGTTACCAGAGAATCAATCAAATATGCATATTGTGGCGCAAAAGCCTTATTTTCCAATGCATGTTTCTTTGTATGAAGCTATTTTGTATCCCACAACTGCAACCATAACACAAGAACAGCGCAAGAAAATGGATGCTTTAATGAAAGAGTTTCAGTTAACGCATTTATTAACTAACGCAGAAAAAACCAAAGATTGGAGTAAGACCTTAAGTGGGGGTGAAGCTCAACGTATTGCTCTCATTCGTGCCATTCTTAAAGCACCTAAGTTGTTATTAATGGATGAACCCTTCTCGGCACTTGATGGAAAAGCGCGACAAATGAGCGAGCGCTTATTAAAGAAATGTTTACCTAAAGCGACCATTATTTATATTGATCATGAAGTGCTTGAAGAAAAAGTAAATTCAACGCATAAAAATAGAATGTTTGATAATAGAGTTATCTTTGATAAGCAAAAGCTGACCGAACAAAAGAAAGCATCAGCGACTCAAGAGGTTGAAAAGGGGACGAGACGCACAACCAGAAGAAGCGTAAGGTAAAAAGCCAGGGTAGTTGGGAGTAATCTTGTCATGCCAGCGAACGCTCGCATCTAGACTTTGAGATACCTGGGCCCCAGCCTACGCTGGGGCGACAAATACCTACTTAAACTTGCAATGAAATTTGCGCAGCTCCTGAAGTCGTTCCTTCATAAATCTTCAAGATTTCATCAATTAACTCATCAATCACGCTATTAGAAACACCGTCATCAATTTTTTCACCACCTTCTTTACGTTTTGCTAAACGCTCTTCAACCACTTTAGCCGCACTACCGCCCGGATATAACATTGCCAACAGCTTTCGCGTTTCGTTAGCACCAATCTTTTTATAAAGCGCGTTACGAATTCTGGCATCTTCAGCCGTGGTGTTAAATGCCCATAATTCAATGGGTCCTAAAGTACTGGTACATAATTGGGTATTCATACCTAATTTGGTAGCAAATTGCGCCAAGAATGTTGCACCTTCGGCACGTGGACCATGCACTCGGGTTGCTAAAGCAATTTTAGCGGTTTCTGACAGACCAAAGGTTTTCACCGACTTATCAATCGCTTGTTGAGGGCCTGCATCCATAATGAAAATCGCAGTAGCAAACTCAACCATCACAGAGTCAAAGTCGTCTAAAGATTGTGATAATAGAGCAACTTGAACTTTCCATTTTCGACCTTCACGCATGTCAACAACGACTTGATCACGTACAGCTTGCGCTTTAGACGTTCGATGGAATTCATCCATCACCAGTCGCTTAGGATCCTCACGAATTTGCAGAATACGTTGACGGTGATAATCATGATATTGTTTAGGAAAATCTTCTAAATTATCTTCAGTGAGATAGAAACTTTTTGCCATAATATAACGAGCTAACATGTACATAACGGCTGTTTGGCGATCAGCTGCCTCACCACCGGTTTTAGCAACTTCGTCTAAGTCTAATGAAATAACGCGAGATTCCCCTAAATCGAATTGGGTAATACGCGATAAAATAGGATATTCACGTACCGCAGCAGAAAGCATACGACCAAAAGCGGTGATTAATGGTTCGCCGGTTGGTGCAACAATCTTGCCATATAAATCTTCGACCACTTTCGTTCGGCAGATGGAAACCGCATCGGCAATCAAAGGAGAGCAGTAACGTTGTGCTAAAACAGCTTCATGCACTTTGTCAGACTTAAAGAGAGCATCAACCACTTCCCACCAGGAAGTATGCGCATCGGTTTGAAAATTGATCTCATCTAATATTTTATCGACCCCAGGCTCAAGATCGCGCGTATATTTGTTGGGGTTTTGTGTATCAGAGAGGGCCTTGAAAAGCTCATCGACAATCATCCCTGCCATATCAGAAATACCGTCGTAGGCTTTTGCTTCACCAATCGGTGTTGCAAGCAAGGTAATGAAGTTGACCAAGAAGCTACGCTCTAATGGGGTAGGGTAGCGACAACCCAGTTGTGTATCAAAGGGGTTAATGGAATATTGTGGAGTCATCCGTAAACGATGGTAAGCTGCCAAATGTCGTTGTTCTTTAGGTAAAGATTCTTTAATCAAAGAAATCAGTCCCGAGCTTGACGGTCCAATATCGACGATTGCGATACGGGGTAAACGAGCAATACCACCTTGTAAGCACAATGCAAGATTGATGGAGTTCGAGAGTACCGATTTACCCGAACCTGGTCTTGCATAAACTAAGTCAATCCAAGTGGTTTGTTGAGTTGAACCGGGTTGATAAGGCCAAGGTTTACCATCCGGTGAACGAAATAGGGTTGCTCCGGTTACCCAAGGGGAAGCAGGGCGGGTAAAGGGCAGCATATAACAAACATCATTCAAAGGAGCTGCAGAAGCGGTTGCAATGCTGTTGGTGCTAATCCCTAAAGCCGTGGTTAATGCGGCTTCGTAACTATCTCCTGAAATTTCGCCGACTTCACAATGTCCCCAACTTTGCATTGCTTTTGCTAATTCAGCTGAGCGCGTTCTTAATAAACGCTCTTCGCCAACGCCAGCCCATGTGCTAGCGGTGACACGGAATTTAACGATTGCGTAGTCAGTGCTGGAATCTAAAAACTTCAATAATTCTGCCGCATCGCAAATTAAAGGATTTTGCGAGGAAGCAAAGCTCAAAATAGAAGCTAAGACTGGTTTAACACCCAAAGTTCGAATGCCATCACTTTCAATTAAAAATGAAATCCGCCAAGGGAAACGAGAATGGATCGCTTTTTTGAATAATTCAAAAAATGGCTTAATTTCTTGAGGAAAAAGATCGATGTAATGGGTTGAATAAATTTTATCACCAATCCGACAAGAACGCAGATTAATTACTTCGCCATCTCTTGGGATAATTTGCGGTACAAGCGGTGGCCACATGACTTCAGAAATATCACGTCCGGTCGGATCTTTGAGATTTCGCATTGGGATCCTATCACCCGGTAGGACAGGGCGCCATTCTCGGTCGGTATATTCAGGATCAACGCTTTTACGCATTTCAAAAACAGCTTGGTGAACATCAAGCAATACGGCATACAGATTCACATCGCGCATATCATTAATCGCAGAACGGACAAATGAATCGTGCGTTTCGCGCAATTCAGGAACCGCTGACAAAATATTTTGTGCATGCTTGATGGGCGGAATTTTAATGTCTTTGGAGCGTTCTAATTTTGCTTTATTAGATTGTTCTAATTGTGTTTTAGAAAGAGAATTAGGCCTCGTCCAAAGTACCAAAAAGCAATTTTCAGTGGCACAAAATTTTGAAAGATGGTTAATGCGCTCTTCAAATAAATCTTGCAGATTCATTTTTAATCGGTCACAGGTTGCCATCGCTGGTCGAAAAATATCTCGGATCTCATCTTTCACCAGATCTTTGTCATAATGAAAATACATTTGCACGGCATGACCTGGGCGAGATAATGCAGGGGATAAAGTATTAATTAATCCTTTATGAATTTTGTCGAATTCTTGTGGTCCGACTAATTCTGTTGCACCATGCACCCGAATGATAGAGACCAACGAGCCATCTCTTGCAACTAAAGTATGACGGCTATCAGCGGTTTCAATTGTACAAAAATGATCGGCTGTTTGACCAAGGGAAGAACCTAACCAACCCAAGAAAGCATCGATGTTATCTAATAATGAATCGACAAACGTCCTCATTCTTCCTCTCTTTATCTCTATTATGAGATTTTATCAATCATTCGAGATATTAAATGTGATATATCAATAAAATAAATAAAAACGAAACCAACACCATTAAGCAGGATGCAATCCGATGTTCGCAGTATCTGGTTGCCTTTGTAGTAATATTGGCCAAAGCTATACATGCTTGCAGCAATTGCTAAATAACCAATTAATTTCATCCCTTGTATGATGATTTCATTCATTTCTTGCCATCTTTCCAATTGAATCAGTGGCAAGTAAGCAATTAATTCTAACGATTCAGCACTTGAGGTTAATGCAAATAGGGTTGCAAAAGAGTAATGCAGCGTGAAAGGGAATAGGGTTAAAATGCCCCCTAGTATTTGCTGACCTCTAAGTTGATGGTACGTGCCATGGATTAGCAAAGTAACACCTGCTGCCATTAACATTACTTTCGTAACGCGTGCAGTGGTGAAAATAGCCACCAATTGTTCATAGTCAAACATAGGCATCCTTTCCCAAAAGATATTTTTAGAAATATCTTTTATTGTTTGTTACTCACAGCAGTTAACTTTTTCGCTGTCATTGTCCTCGCTCTCAAGGAGAGCTTCGCAAAACCAACAACAGCGACTAGATCTGGATTAACGTAACGTCACGCCTGAAGAAGTGATCACGACACCGTTACCTGCATCAATTTTAATCACTTTGCCATATTCCCCAACGGAATCACCCTCAGAGACGGTGATGGTTTTGCCGCTGCCGGAACGTAACCAAGCTCGCCCAGGGATAATTGCATAAACGCTCAATGAAGGATTAGCGCTTTCAACTTTACGGGTAGCGGTCGCTTTTTTGGATACTTTAGCTTGCTGTTGTTTTTCTCGTTCTTCATGAATAACTTTCAGTTGGTTCATTAATTCTTGAACAGCAGCATTGAGAGCAGCAAGATCATTTTGCAGCTTATTAACATTCACATTAGATTGAGCAACATTTTGGTTTGCGGTTGCCAGCTCTTTTTCTAAAGTGGACAAGCGTTGTTTAATAGCCGTATCTTGCTCTTCTAATTTCTTTTGCAGTTTCGTTAAAGAAGCTTCTGTTGCCGTGACTTCTTGTGGAATCACATTTTGTGCGTCCATCATAGAAGGGAGGGAAGATTGTGGCGCTGCTTTCTCAACGGGCGCAGGTGCAGGAGCCGGTTCTTCAACTTTTGGCGCAGGCTTAGCTGGTGCAGGCGCAGGTTCTGGTTTATCGGTGAACATGCCAACCACTTTCCAGCCAATAAAGCCCACGACTGCCGCTGCAATTGCAATAGGCAATAACATGTTTTTACGAGGTTCTTTCGCGACTGGCTCAGCAGCTTCCTCTTCTTCAGTTTCGAATTCTTCAGGCGCTAAAGCATCTTCTTCTTCGCCTTCAGTTTCAAACTCAAACTCTTCTTCAAATTCGTCGAGCTGATCATCTGCATTTTTGTCTTTGTCATCGTTCATATTATCGCCCATTTAACTTAACCCTCTTCCGTAACTTCTGCATCGGACAAAAATAACAGCCCAAGTCCCGTACCCTGGTCGACAGTAACTGTGTAAGGGGTATTGAAAATGGGTTTAACTTGTTGTGCCCAGGCCGTACCCACTTCACCTAACGCAGCATAGAATTTCTCCTGATTATCCAATGGAGGCGTTGTTGTTGTGGTTGTACCTGTTAGTGGTGAAGTTGTTGTCGTTCCTTGGTTAGTAATTGCTTTACCGTATCCAGACACAAATGCAGAGGCGAATAACGAACCATATCGCAACAAGTAGTGATGATTAACATCAGAAGCTAAGGCTGTTCTCGCGGTATCGGGATCAATTGCCACGGCTTGAACAGCTAACGACTTAGTACGTTTTGGTAAAGACAAAGTACTAAATTGAATAATGACCGTTTCTTGTTGATCTTGGTGTGTGAAAGCACCCACTAATCTGCCGCCTTGATATTTTCCGCTAACAATAGTGGCTAAAACAGGGCCTTTTTCATCACTATTAACAGCTGTATCTAAGACACCAAAGAGTACCGTACCTGCTTTGATAACTTCTTTGCGTTTCTTAACAAAACCAACATTTTTATTGCCAATGGTTTTGGTGGTGGAGATTGAATCTTGGCTTTGACCTTGGCCACCTTTATTTGCAGGGATGTTAGCGGTGGTTCCACTTGCTGCTGCGGTAACTGGTTTACTAGCCAATTCACCTTGCACAAACGCTTGCGGAGTGACTTTATTCCACTCGTTGTAAGCAGTTTGCGCATAATTTTTCATCTGTTGGGAGGTTTTTTGTACCGCTGCATCATAATTTTTTTGTTCAGCTTCGGCTTGGCGACGCTGGCGATCTAAAGCATCTTTACGTTCTTTTTCCAAACGCATTTTTTCAATGCGGTCGCGTTGTTCTTTTAACCTGGCTTCTTGTTCTTCTCTTTCACGCTCCCGTTGAGATTTACCAAAATTAGCGCCGGTTAAACCACCTTCTTCAGCTTGACCAAATTGCAATTTATTTTGCGTGCCTTGTTGCTGATTTTTTAGTGCATTTTCAAGAGAATTTGCATCATTTTTATTTTCATTATCAGCGACGGCGCCAATAATGGTGGGAATAGCACTGGTTTTTTTCTTTAAAGCTTCTTCAGCCCTGCGTTGGTTTTCAGCAACTTGGAGTTCTTTATATTGCTCTGAAACCACGCTACCTGGAGTTGATTTAATTTGTGGGGGAACACCAACGGCTTGAGATCCTTGTTTGGAAAGCACATCAGTATTTTCTTGGCCACCGCGCATGACTGCAACGCCAACACCAATAACAATAATAGCTCCGAACAAAATAACAAAGGTCCGCGTTTTGGCGTTAGTTAATCCTGCGAGCAAGTTCGACGGTTTTTTTGCCATAAATCTATAACCCTGAAAGTTTAATATCCATGGTTTTGCCATTTTGTGATGCTAAGATAGAAGGCGTTAGCATCAACTCGTATACATGTGTGCCATCAGCGCTTGACACAGATGAAACCCAAGCGGGTGATAGAATAGTTAACTTACTCCTAAAGAAAATCTTATTATCGACTAACCACGCTTCGCCTGGTCCGCCTGCTACATGTAATTTAATACTACCACGAGGCGGTACGCCGTCTAGTATATTAATCAATATTTGATTCACACTGGCTTCAGGACTAAAACCACCCGACTCTACCGTAGGGGCGGCACACTCAGGGTTTCGGCCCGGAACAATTAAATCAACTCGGAAATCTGACATGCGTGGATTTGCAACTAAGGTTAGCATGATGGGTGTATCTAATCCCCATAATGTTACGGCTAAATTGCCATGCGCATAAGGTTTAAGACTTTGGATAAAAACCTTATTCCCTTTGTGGTCCCATTGAATATTGAATGTTTGTGGATCGCCAATGCTGTAAGAAGCAAGTTTCCAAGGGCTGCCACAAATTCGATCGGTAAAATTGATCACGGTCACAAAACCAGCAGAAAGACGAATAACGGGGGTCTCACTGCCAGGCGATAGATCCACTTTTTCAGAGCGAATCGCTGGTGGTTGCGCGGTTGGATTAGGTGGCGTTGCCTTTGCTTGCAACGTCATATCGTAATATTTGTGAATTTTGGTGATTTGGTCTGGACTCATGGGGAGTACTTCATCAACCAACATACCAAATGCTTGATCGCGTTTGATTTCTTCTAACGATTTTGCTCTAGGCGCAGCAGGGGTTCCATCCGGTGCAGAAGCTGATGGCATCGGCGTTGCAGAAGGAACGGTAATAGGAGCTTCAGATTGCGCAGGAGCGGCTTGTGTTTGTTGAAAACTTTTAGCTATAGCCTGTAGTTGATCGGGATTCAGGCTTTTAGCTTGTTGCAGCAACTGCTTTGATTGCTCAGGTGATAGCTTCGATAAATCTTGTGGAATATTCATTCCTGGTTGTGGCGAAACACTAGGCACAGAAGGCGCTGGCGTCGGTGCTACGGATGGTGTTGTCGTTGCTGGCTTAGGTGCAGAAGCCGTTGGTGGAGGCGCTGAACTTGATGGTTGATCTTCCGCACCAAGTAGTGCAGCCTGGATGGGCTGTGTTCCTACCAGAAATAATAATGTGCAAAGCGTTATTTTATGTTTCATCTTTATACCTAATCTATTCGCCTAGCATCAACGGTTTTCACGAACAACGAAAGAAGCAATCCCCACACCTTTTGGTGATTCTAAAGTTGACACGCGAGTGATCAGCATCGTTAGAACAATCTTTTGTTTAAATCTGTCGGTTGAACTACGGTAATCTAACTCCATTGGCAGCTCAACTGTCCAGCTATAAACCCCAGTGGGGGAGCCATCATTGAAAATACCTTTCTTTAATATGACAGGAGCACCGGTTGGTGTAGCTGAAACAACCATTTGTTTATTTTGCACTGCATCAAGATTGTTAGAGTCCTTCAACGCTTTTAAGAAGTATTGATAACCTGTTTTGGTGAAATAGATCCGAATGTCTTGTAATGCTTTGCGGAAATTCACGAAATTGAAGGTGTAACACGCAGTAGCTGCTTCAGTTGCCCATTGTAATAGTGCATTTTGTGTAATGCCGGGTTCGCTCAATGGGATGAGAGGAATTAACTTACCATCGTAGGTTGTAGCAAAATATTGAGGTAAAGGCTTATGAGTACGTTCATATAATCCCCAATAAATGAGCCCACCGGTTAAACAGATTAAACCAAGGCAAACGAGCATTAATCGTCGATAATTATCGCGATAGAAATTATTACGAAGCACAACAAGCTCTAAGGCTCCGGTGTATTTCGTTTTTGCTGCAGGTGCAGCAGGTGCCGCAGGCGTTGTAGCCGGAGGGGTTGGAGATTTGCTTTTTTGTACGCCAGTTGATTTTTTATCATCCGTTGCCATTTTCGCCAATTCCTCGCTTATTCATCGCGTTTTCTATTCATGATGAGATTCTTTATGCTATTTTCGAGCTGGGCCTGATTCGGTCACAATGAAGGAAGCAATGCCTACTCCATTGACTGATTCAGCGGTGGGAACCCGAGAAACTAGCATAGTAATAATAATCTTTGATTTCAGTTGTTCCGATGCGCTTTGATAAGTTAATAACATAGGAAACTGCACTTGCCAAGCATAATTACCGGTTGCTATTTGACCTTCTTTTAAAACGACAGGGGTATCTGTGATAACCGCAGAGACAACCAGTCGCTTTCTGACAATCGTATTGATGATACCTGCTGCAGTAATAGCAGAGCGGAAATTTTCATAACCTGCTTTGGTGAAAAAGACCCGAGCGTCTTTAAGTACTTCGTTGTAATTATAAAAATCAAAGGTATAGATGGTTGTTGCAGCCGTTGCTGCCCAGCGCAGTAATGCTTCGGTAGTTAAGTTAGGCTGAGATAATGTGCGTAAACGTATTAATTGATCATCAGCGCTAACGGCAAAAGAAGGCGGAATGGGGTGATGTGTTCTATCGTAAAAATCCCAAGTAAATAAAACCAGAATGGTTGATATTAACCCTAAAGAGGCGTAAAGCAAGAAAGAATAAAATGAGCTGCCATGCAGCATTTTACGCGAGAAAATAATGTTGTGTTTTATGGGGTGAGAGGGCAATGGCGACTTTGGTCCAGGTGGAATCGGTTTGTTTCCTGAATCAGAAGCGCTGGTCATAGTCTCAATTTCCTTTTGCAACTATTACTCTTCCTGCGTATAGATAATACGTTTTAGTATGCCTTGAGCACACAAGCTAAGGCAAACTAAATTGAGTATAACATTGAATATTCACAGTACCTATACTCTTTCCATTTTGAATTGATGCTACGTTGGCTGCGTTTGTTCACTCAGTCATGCACTTTATGTGCACTCCTTCGTTCACTCACTTGCCGCCTTGCCTAAATTCAAACTGGTTCGAGTATACTCTTTCCACTTTGAACGGATGCTGTGTTGGCTGCGTTTGTTCACTCAGTCATGCACTTTATGTGCATTCCTTCGCTCACTTACTTGCCGCCTTGTCTAAATTCAAACTGGTTCGAGTATACTCTTTCCACTTTGAACGGATGCTGTGTTGGTTGCATTTGTTCACTCAGTCATGCACTTTATGTGCACTCCTTCGTTCACTCACTTGCCGCCTTGCCTAAATTCAAACTGGTTCGAGTATACTCTTTCCACTTTGAACGGATGCTGTGTTGGTTGCATTTGTTCACTCAGTCATGCACTTTATGTACACTCCTTCGTTCACTCACTTGCCGCCTTGTCTACGGCGTCCCCCTTGAGGGGAAATTCAAAGTGGTTACACTTCAAGGCTATTTCTTTTCGGTATAGCTCCAAGAGCGAGAAGAGCGATGATTTCCTGCAAAAAAAGATCGGAACCAGCGGATAAACACTGGCATTGAGAAGCCAAAGCGTTTTAAAAGCATAAAAAAAGCACAAACACTACAAGCTAAGATGAATGTCCATAAGCGGATATGTAGCAAGAATACAAACAGAGGAATAGCGGAGTAGGCGTCAATAACAAAGAACATCGGGGTTCTGGCGGAATCTCGCCAGTGGGCTGTGTCAGGGTGACGCATCAAACGCTCCTTTTAAGAATGAACACCGGCATCACGGTCAGCATTTTTTGAACCTTGAGCCATTAAATTATATGTACGTTCTGAAATACGGCCTTCATCAAATTTTCGTTTTGCATCCATTAGCATGGTTTGTCCGCGTTCTTTAAGCAATTCACGCGTTTTGTTTGCTAGCATTTCAACTTCAGTATTCACTAAAATATCGCGAACTTCTTCGTCAAAGACGAGATATTCGCGTAATGCAACGCGTTTTAAATCGATGGTGGGCACAAGCTTTTGCCAAATCACCATACGAAGGGTTTCAAGAATATCTAAGGCTCGACCATGGCGCTCTTCAGCAGGGAAGGTTGAGATCATTCTTCGAACGCAGTCGGCAACGCCATTACTATGTAACGTGGTATAAACAGGGTGACCGGTGAGTGCTGCATCTATCACGGCAGCAATGGTTTCGGCATCACGCGCTTCACCCACTAATATAAGACCTGGTTTGCGACGTAACGCATTACGAACCCCATCAGCAAATGAATGTAAATGTTTTGGAATTTCAGTTTGGCTGATAATGGAGGTTGGTTTATTGACCGAATCGTAAACGAATTCGATAGGTGCTTCGTAAGTGAGAATTTTACGATGAGCTTCTTCTTGCGACATGATTTCTCGAATAATGCCTGCAAGCAGCGTGCTTTTACCTGAACCGGTTGAACCGGTTACAACGATGGTACCTTGCATAGGTGCCATGTTATCGATAATTTTTTGGTCAACCTCCATCGTACTAATAGAGGGGGGCTCTGCAGGAATGGTTCGGCACGTGATCTGAATACCATCATGTCCTTCAACTTGGCAAGCGGTGCCATTAATACGGAATCGAAAACGTTGTCCTCGTTCAGGTCTGACTTCGAAGTGCGTATCAACATCTCGACCCGATGAAACTTGGGTTGTGCCATTGGGTCCATAGATGGCATTTAGCATCTCACCCACTTCAGTTTGCGACATTTTACGCGTGGTGACAGGATAAAGACGGCCATAGATTTCTGCGAGTATTTGCGAATCGGTTTGAATGGTTATATCGGATGCATTATTTTTTGTGCAGTGAAGCATAAGACGTTCCATATCCTGAATCGTAAATCGTGCAGGCTCATCAGGAAGCAAGTAATCTTTATTCATACAATTACCTATTTTCGGGGGTAATCTGCGTTGTCCATTCATTACCCGCGGTATTAAATTGTGGTAATGCAGTGATTTTCAGGACGCGATCATTGATTGCCATCTGTGAATCACCACCTGTAATACCCAAATTAATTTGTGATACATAGGGCAAGCTTACCATATTTTGAGCTAGTAAACTGCGATATCTCACCATACCTTCATAATCACGTTTTAAACGACCTAAATTTTCTGCAAAAATAACATCGGCTTGTGTAATACCCGCTTGCCATCCTTCATCAATATAGCGATCCCAAACTTCTTTTTCTGAATCTGTTCTTGGGAGTAAAGAACGATCAGGAATATCAGGATCTTTATAGCTTAGCAGCAAATATTCTCGCCAGGTGGGCGGCATCGTTACAAAACGTGCCTGCGCTAAAATAGTGTAAGCACGATCAGAGACGCGTAACAATTCATCGGATGTTTGGTCAAGTGCGTGGCGCCCTTCAATAAGAATTGGCGGCAAAACGCTATGATCGAGCAACATGGCATGAAAGTTATAAATAAGATCAAGCTGTCTTTCATGGCGATAAGTAATCGCATTAATCTGTTTAGCACGCCAAGCAAGTCCTGCTCGTGCACCGGTACTTAAAGCCGCTTCTCTGATTGACTGGTAACGAAGACCGGTCAAAGAAGAAGAGGAACGCCCCATATTATTAGCAGCATGATATTTATTCAGTGTTGAGTTACCGGGACCCACTTGGACATCAGAAGGGCCAGGGCTAGAGCAACTAACACAAACAGTAAAAGTGCCAACAAGTAACATACTGCCAAAGGACTGTTTCATGATAGTTCAGCTTCCTCTCATTCGGTTAAAACAGCTATCTATAAATGTTTAAACGATAGCCGCGTAACGTAACTCAATAATTCGGCTGGTTGGGTACACTACCAAGTTTGCACGCTTACCCGCTTGTAGCCCAGCATCTTTCAAAATGTCAGCAAGCATTCGTTCGCGTGCTGATATATTTATAATGAGTGGAATGTTTGGAATAGGCCCTAGCACTTTGACGCGGTAATTCGTCATTTGGCCGACTCGTTCGAGCAACGGTTCAATAGGGCCCGACCAATCTAAACTGGCAAGTTCGCCCATACCACCTTGCGGAGTAATGAGAATGTCTGTGTTAATGGCATTCTTTGCATACACTTCCTGTGTTGCAGCCAATGCACGCAATGAATCTTCTACAGACATAGCCGATTTCATGAGTTGATATTCCACGTCAGAAATTTGGTATGTCGGTTTTGGTGAGCAGCCAACCATGATGGTGGCCAGTGACAAAATGACCAGTGGTTTGTCCATAATACCTCTTAGCCAATAGGTAATGAGCGTAAATTAAAATACTGGATTTGATTATAACGATATTCAGGCGGATATGCAGCGGTTTTTTGCTGTTAGTTATTTTTGCTTGGTAAGAAAAGTGTTGGTTAACTATGATACAATGGTGGTAAATTAAATTAATAGAGAAAAATGCTTCACGGATGACAGCATACCAAACAGGGTCGAAAGAGTAATTGTATATTGAATAGTGTCAATATACTATACGGTCGACTAGCTACGTAGAGGTAAATGAATGTCAGCTGATATCGCTTTACAAATTGCTAATGTTGCCAGAGTGCTTCGTTGTAATTTTACACTTCGTGATCAACCGATTTCAATTGAACAAGTTTTCACCGAAACAGGGTTATTACCAGCCTTGTTGCGACGTGCCGATCAATTATGCTCTTTTTGTTTGGGTTATGGGTTGGGCGTGAGCTTTGAAGAAGCTCAAGGTGCCATGTTGGGAGTTAGGGTGAAATTTGATGATGCAACACCCAATTCATTACGTATTCTATGTGTAGCTGACGTGCTGATTGAATTAATGCAGCATGCGCCTTCACGTGATGTAACTCCCTTAGATGATTTGATGTACGACTAATTAAGCGGAGATAAGTAGTTATGTCAAAAGGTGGTGGCGGCGGCGGCGGTGGCGGCGGCGCTGGAGGAGATGAGAACGCTTATGCAATGTTATGGATATTGGCAGTTATTGCCGTTGTTGTTGGTGTTGTTTGGTATTTTTTCAAAAACCAATTAATACAAGCTTTCATTGCCATCAAGAAATACGAAATTCTGGCGGTTAGCTTTTTTATTAACAATGAAAACGTTCAAAAAGCCATTCAATGGACCGATCGCGTTACCCCTCAAACGATTGGGGCACAAGAAGCTCAGATAATTAGTACCTTTATTGGGCAATACTTGATGTATCCCATTTGCTTCATTTTAATTGTGATGGCGATTGTCATGCTCAAAGGAACCGCAACCATGAGGTTCACCAAAGCTTATAACATGGACACACTTGCTCATCAGGAAAAAGATAACTGGCCTCAGATTGCGCCCGTGGTTGACTTAGATTTGATTGGTGAGGATATCAATAAAGGTCCTTGGGCGATGTCGATGAACCCAATGCAATTTGCAAAACATTATAAATTGCTAAAAGTGGAAATGGTTGCCGATAGAAAAGCCGCCTGGCGCACAGGGGGAATGACAAAAGCAACCTTGATTCGCGATTTAGCTACCCAAGCATTTGCAGGACAATTAGGTCCATTATGGCAGGGCGTTGATGCCTTACCGCCTCATACCAAAGCGTTATATGCGGCTTTTTTAGCCCGCGTTGAACATGATACCGATGCTTGCCGGGCCTATATGGGCAAATTAGCGCGATCTGCTGCTAAAGGTACCATGGACTATTCAGATACCGATGAATACATCAAAAAATATAAAAGTAAAGCAGCCGATATGTGCCAAAAACGACATGCTTATGTCTCAACGGTCATGGCTGAAATGCTACTATTGGCCCGCACAGATGGAGTATTAGCATCGGCAGACTTTTTATGGGTAAAACCTATCGATAGACGTCTTTGGTATATTTTAAATTGCGTTGGTAGACAGGTTTCAGTACCAGAAGTTGCTGGGGTATTTGCCCATTTTTTTGCAGAGAGGGAACTATCCCGTGCCTTAACCGTTCCAATGGTAGATGAAGCCACGAATGCGTTAGAAAAAGCCATTATTAATACCATTTATGTGCCTGAAGAAGGTGAAGAGATACCTCAGGCAGAGATGAATTAACGACTATTTGTTGTAAGAGAACGAGAACATGACTGTACGCGGCTTAGAAGAGAAACATGAGCACGGCGCCCGGGAGATGGCGCGGGACACGCGCACGCTTGGTGAGCGCTTAGCCGAATTTTTTTCGAATCCGCTTTATGTTGCTTGTATTATGGGAACCAGCGTTGCAACGATCATTTTAGTGCCAGCCATTGCAGATTTGATCTTGGTGCTTGCAACCTGCGTTTTCATTTTTGCTTACACCCGCAAGATTACGTTGCCGGTGAAAATGCCTTTAATTTCTAAATTACCCGATTACAACGATTGCATACCTGGTACCACTAAACCTCGTCAAGGCCAAGGGATTGCTTTCTTTGGCAATGAAAAGAATTCACAAAAAGAGATTTGGTTCTCAAATGATGATATGAGAACCCACGTTTTGATTTTTGGTTCAACCGGTTCTGGTAAAACAGAATCATTAGTTTCGATAGCTTTTAATTCATTGGCGCAGGGTAGCGGCTTCATCTACATCGACGGTAAAGGTGATAACTCACTTTATGCAAAAGTGTTTGGGATGGTACGTCGCATGGGACGAGATGATGATTTGTTACTCATCAACTTCATGACCGGTGCGCGTGACGTAATTGGCGCACAAAAATCGCGTCTTTCCAATACCATGAATCCTTTTGCTAATGGTTCTTCCAGTATGTTAACCCAGCTCGTAGTGAGCTTAATGGATTCAGGCGGTGGCGGCGGCGATGGCGATATGTGGAAAGGCCGTGCGATTTCTTTCGTTGAAGCTTTAATGAAGATTTTAGTGGGTATGCGTGATGAAGGCCATATTCTGTTAGATGCCAACCTCATTCGTAGTTATTTTATGTTGGAAAAATTAGAGCAGATCGTTGTTGATAGACGATTCCCACTCAATGAACGAGAATCAATTCCGTTAGATGCTCTTGAATCTGCTTATCTTGACCCAATCGATAACTATATTTACAACTTGCCAGGCTACAACAAGGCTAAAAAAGGGAACCAGGCTGGTGAAGTGCGAGAACAACATGGGTTTATTACGATGCAGCTGGGTCGTACTTTCAGCTCATTAGCCGATACTTATGCTCATATTGTGCGTACCAATTTAGCGGAAGTTGACTTAAAAGACGTGGTTCTTAATCGACGTATCTTGGTCGTGTTGCTCCCAGCATTAGAAAAATCACCGGAAGAATTATCAAACTTGGGTAAGATTATCATTGCCTCATTAAAAGCGATGATGGCCGCTGGTTTAGGGGACGAAGTAGAAGGTGATTATCGTGATGTGATTTTACGCAAACCGACGAATTCACCGACGCCTTATGTTTGTATCATGGACGAGTATGGTTACTACGCGGTACCTGGTTTTGCGGTAGTACCAGCGCAAGCCCGTTCATTAGGGTTTTCGGCGATATTTGCAGGGCAAGATTTGCCGGCATTCCAAAAAGCTTCAAAAGAAGAAGCAGCATCCATTGGTGCAAATACTAACATTAAAATTTGTATGAAGATGGAAGATCCAACCGATACCTGGGAGTTTTTTAATAAAACTGCCGGTGAAACTTATGCAACCAGTGTGAGTGGTTTTCAGGTAAATACCGGCAGTATGTCTAACAACTATTTAGATACACGAAATGCTTCCGTTGAAAAACGTTCTCGTATTGACTTATTAGACTTGCGCGATCAACGTGAAGGTGATGCGCATATTTTTTATCGTTCCAAAATCATTCGTGCCCGAATGTTTTATGCGAATCCAAAACCAGCTAAAAAAATGCAGGTTAATCAATATCTTTGTGTTGAAAAACCGACAGCTGATACCTTATTGAATACTGATAAACGTATTCGCCGTTTTAGTCAGGTTTTTTCAGCACCTGCGTTTGTGATGGAACCTCCTGCAGGTAATGAAGATATCAATACCATTGCACAAGCCTTAATGTCATATCATGCACTCAAACCGTTTGAGCGTAGTATTGCGGCTTTAATTGCGGTACTGGAAAAAGAAGTTGATAAGCAGAGACAAGTACGCGAAGAAATTGAAGCAGAGCAAGCACAAGAATTTACCAATGAGGTCCATGCCTTTACGCCAGTTCATGTACCTGATTTTGCAGTAGAAATTATTGGGGAAGATGATCTTAAACGCTTCTCTAATCCATTGCTATTACGCGGTAGAACCCGGGAAGCATTAACGCATATTGAACGATTATGCGGTCAACCAGAAGCTGATGCGGCGAAGACGGCTGAAAATATCATTAATGATATTATAAAAGCGACTTATTACCCGCCCAAAGATGTCCTTACACGCGATACCAAAGGCGTGCTCGATGCGCTTGAACAACTTTATGATATGTTCGCACATTATGTCCATGGCGGTGGCAAAGCCAGCAAATAAAGTAAACTCTTCCCTGATAAGGATTGTCATATGTTTGAGACCTAGTCTACATGGGCTAGGAGGAAAGTGTAATTACGACAAATTAACCTAATCAAGGAGTACCCAATCTATGCAAGGGGGTTCCGGCAATTCTAGTTCTTTGGGAAATTTTGCTTCTGGAAGTGCTTTAGATATCCAAGCAGATGTTTATGTTAATGCAGCAAGTGCGCAAAGACTTGATGTGAAAAGTTGGGGAGGGTTTGCGGCTGCCGTTAGGAACTCAGTCAGCGCAGAATCACAAAATACCTTAACTAATGATTGGAATGACCACGGGAAAAAAGTGGACGCCGGCCAAGTCAGGACTGTTTCTGATGAAAATGGCGATCCTGCTAAGTTAAATTTTAAAGGTGGCAAAAGCGCTTATTTAATCCATGCCAGTGCGCCCATCGCAGGAAATGATACCAATGATCCTGCTCTTGCTACCAAGTTAAAGAGTGCCTATCGAGGCATATTAGATCAAGCGAATGAGCTACAGAAACAAAATCCTGATAAACCTTTAAGAATTGCCTCTCCTCCCTTAGGGACTGGTCTTTATGGGAATGATCCTGAAGTTTCAGCAAAGGCTGCATTTGATGCCATACAAGAGTTCAAGAAAGATAATCCTGATTCAAAAATCAGTTTAACCTTTGGGAATTACGGAGGCCCTAACGATAATGAATTTCAGGCTGCCTTTGAAGCAGAGCAAAAGAAAGCCAATTTAACCACCAATGCTTCAACAAAGCCTCAAGCAACTACAACACAGTCTAAACCACAAGAAACAGAAAATGATGCGCAACTGAATAAACTATTGCAACAAACATTATCGACCGAACAAACTAATAAAATGCGAGATCAAAAAACTTCGGATAAATTCCAAAAAGATTTAACCGATTTGGCACAAAAGGATGCACAGGCTTACCAAAAATTCCTTGATATGCTAGAGGAAGAAAGAAAGAAGGAAGAAGAAGAAAGAAAAAAAGGAAAAAAGCCCAATGAACGCAAAATGGCTCATATTCTTTCTGCAACACATGATGCCTTAGCAGCAGAGAATCGTGCATTACAAAAAGAACAATCAGCAGTTCAAGCAGAAGAAACAAAGCTGTATGATCAAATGCGTGACATTGATCGTGCCATTCGAGACAAAGAGCACGAAATAGGGGGCTTAGAACATAAAGAAAACCAGCTAAAACATGCGCAGCCTCCGGGTGAACTAAGTGCGCAAGATAAAGCGCAAAAAGCGCAACTTGAAAAAGAGTTAGGCCCTTTAAGAGAACAATTGGCAGGAATCGAAGGCAAGCTCGCAGAAAACAAAGCCTTGCAAGACAATATTAATGAGCGCTTTAAACAGAATAGCAAAAACCTTGATGCAGCCAATTCTAATATTAAAGCATTAAATAGTGGGAAAATGAATTTCACTCCTATTGAAACTTCAACTAAACCTCTGTCAGATAAACCTAAAGCAGAAGATGCAAAAGATAAAACCAACGATGAAAAACCCAAAGAACGTAGCGATGTCGATAGAGCAGCAGATAGACACAATTTAAGCGACGCACAAAAGGAACAATTACAATCTTTTGCCAATGCCGGTCGTCGTATCTTAGAAGAAAATGGTTTGAAAGATCATGCTGAGAAAGCAAAAGCGCTGCAAGAAAAAGCTGACACAGCTAAGCCCACGGATTCCCTGGGCAAGATGTGGAAAGATAACATGAAGGATAGTCTCAAGCATGCCAATGATACCTTTTCAAATCAAGAAGTTGCCAAAGATGAAAATGAAGCTTTTGCGCAACTACTTAAACTGTTATTAGAAATGTTGGCCTTGCTATTTAGCCCCGCTAGTAACCTTGCAAAAGCGGCGACTGATAAAGCGGTTGGGGAGATTAAACAATCATTTTATGATCATCAAGCGAAAGTACAAGGTGAAAAATATAACGATCCTAAAACGCAGGAACGCTTATTAGATGGGATGGAAAACCAACGTGATGCATTGCAAAAAGACATCGATAAATTAGGCAAAGAGATTGCCGATCGTCAAGCGAAGAATGAAAAAAATGGAAAAAGCAATGACGAAGATGGCAAACTGCAACGCATGATGCGAGAACAAGATTTTAATAATGCGAAAATGGATGTTCTCAATGGTGCCATTAATAAGACCAATGCGCATTTGAAAGATTGCCAAGAAAAATCATTAGGACAGAGAATACAAGGCTTAAACAATGATATTGGCAATTTAGAAGAAAAACGCAACGGATTAAATGCAAAATTGATTCAACCCGAAGAAGGTCAAGAATTAAGCGCTAAAGATCAAAAGAAAAATGACAAAATTATGGAAAAAATCGGTAAAATTGATGACAAAATTACCGCAAAGCAAGAAAAGTTGAACGACGCGACTGAAAACTTAGATAAAGTACAAAAGTTTGGTGAACCCGTTAGAAAAGAAGAAAGGGATTTAGAAAAAGAAAAGAAAGCAAATAACAAAGAAATAGATGATACCAAGAAAAGCGCTTTAGGAGAAGGCTTCGGTCCTCTCAATGAAAAAGACAGTAAAAATGTCGATAAATTAGAAGCAAGAAATAGTGAGATAGATTCTAAGCTTCAAGGGATTAACCAAGCAAAAGAAATCAGACATTTGAATGGTGAAATTCAAGATATTAAGGATAAAGCGTTAGGACAAGATGCACAGGGGCCTTTAAATAAACCCGAAAGTGATCAAATTGCTGAGAAAGAAGCCAGAATTAAAGAGTTGCAGGGCGATAAACCATCGGCAAATGATGAAGTGAGACTTGAACAAGCCCCCACTGAAACGACAGGAAGTGAAGCAGAAGAGGAATCTGAAGATGAAGCCGTATTGGAGCAAACCAATGATGCTGTATTAGATCAAGCCAATGATGCTGGAGAAGATGCCAGTGAACGAGCCGATAATAGCGACTCGATTGACACGCCGACAGAAATTAATGATCAAGAAGCGATTTTACAAGCAAGAGAATCTTCTGAAGATACCGCTAGAACTGATAATGACACTGAAACGGTATTGACACAATCAAATGATCAAAAACCGGAAGATACAGAAGTTGAAGAACTTGAAGAAGAAGAAGTAGACGATGCTGACAAGTCTGATGCTAAAGATGAAAAAGCCAAAGAACAAACATCCGTTGATAAAGCGGCTGATAAACATGGTTTGACCGATCAACAAAAAGAACAATTACAATCATTTGCCGATGCAGGGCGCCGTATCTTAGAAGAAAATGGGCTAAAGACCCATGAAGACAAAGCAAAAGGATTGCAAGAAAAAGCTGACACAGCTAAGCCCACGGATTCCCTGGGCAAGATGTGGAAAGATAACATGAAGGGTAGTCTCAAGCATGCCAATGATGCCTTTTCAGAACAAGAAGTGGCAGAAGATGAAAACGAAGCCTTTGCTCAATTATTAAAACTATTAGCAGAGCTGTTAGCTTTATTATTTAGTCCCGCTAGTAACCTTGCAAAAGCGGCGACTGATAAAGCCGTTGGGGAGCTTAAACAATCATTTTATGACCATCAAGCGAAAATGCAAGGAGAAAAGCATAATGATCCGGATGTGCAAGAAAGACTTTTAGATGGCATGGAAAATCAACGCGATGCCTTGCAAAAAGATATCGATAAATTAGGAAAAGAGATTGCCGATCGTCAAGCGAAGAATGAGAAAAATGGAAAAAGCAATGATGAAGATGGCAAATTACAACGAATGATTCGAGATCAGAATTTCAATAATGCCAAAATGGATGTTATCAACGATTCTATTGATAAAACCAAAGAACATTTAAAAAATTGCCAAGAAAAATCCCTAAATAAACAAAAAGAAGGTTTAGAAAATAAACTGGGTGAGTTGCAAGAAAAAAGACAAGGATTAGAAGAAAAATTAGATGGGTTAGATAAAAACGATCCAGCCAATGCTAAAGAGCGTGAAAAGCTCACAGGAAAACTCGATAAGATTAAAGACAAAATGGCTAAAAAAGGCGAGCAGCTTGAAAACTGTGAAAAAGATTTACAGACGATTAAAGATTCAGGCAAAGCCATTCGTGCTGATGAAAATCGACTAAAAGCGAAGAAAGAAGGTTTAGAAGAGAAACAAGGCGAGTTAGAAGATAAAAAAGCTGCGTTAGAGAATAAAAAAGATCAATTGGAAAAAACCAAGGAAGCGCTAAAAAACAATACCGATGAAACGAGTAAACGGATACTACAAGGTCTGGATAAGGAAATTAAAGGTCTCGAAAAGGAAATCAAAGGAGTTGATAAGGACCTAAAAGACGTCGGTAAGGAAATGAATAAAACCGATGCAAAATTACAACAATTTAAACCCAAAGCCGAGTCTTCGGGCCCTGAAAATCAAGTGACTTTAGGGCAAGCACCGAACCAACCTAAGCCCGAAGATCAACAACTGCAGCAGCAACAGCAGCAACAACAAGCGCAACAGCAGCAACAGCAGCAGGGACAACAGCAGCAACAACAGCAACAACAGCAGCAACAGCAGCAACAGCAGCAACAGCAGCAACAGCAACAACAGCAGCAACAGCAGCAACAACAGCAACAACAGCAGCAGCAGCAACAGCAACAGCAACAGCAACAGCAACAGCAAGAACAGCAACGTCAGCAAGAAGAGCAACAACGTCAACAGCAAGAACAACAAAAGAAAGCCGAAGAAGAAGCGCAAAAGAAACGTGAAGAAGAGCAAAAGAAACAGGAAGAAGAAGCGCAAAAGAAACGTGAAGAAGAGCAAAAGAAACAGGAAGAAGAAGCGCAAAAGAAACGTGAAGAAGAGCAAAAGAAACAGGAAGAAGAAGCGCAAAAGAAACGTGAAGAAGAGCAAAAGAAACAGGAAGAAGAAGCGCAAAAGAAACGTGAAGAAGAGCAAAAGAAACAGGAAGAAGAAGCGCAAAAGAAACGTGAAGAAGAGCAAAAGAAACAGGAAGAAGAAGCGCAAAAGAAACGTGAAGAAGAGCAAAAGAAACAGGAAGAAGAAGCACGCCTGAAACAAGAAGAAGAGCAAAAGAAACAGGAAGAAGAAGCGCGCCTGAAACAAGAAGAAGAGCAAAAGAAACAGGAAGAAGAAGCACGCCTGAAACAAGAAGAAGAGCAAAAGAAACAGGAAGAAGAAGCGCGCCTGAAACAAGAAGAAGAGCAAAAGAAACAGGAAGAAGAAGCGCGCCTGAAACAAGAAGAAGAGCAAAAGAAACAGGAAGAAGAAGGGCGTCTGAAACAAGAAGAAGAGCAAAAGAAACAGGAAGAAGAAGCACGCCTGAAACAAGAAGAAGAGCAAAAGAAACAGGAAGAAGAAGCACGCCTGAAACAAGAAGAAGAGCAAAAGAAACAGGAAGAAGAAGCGCGCCTGAAACAAGAAGAAGAGCAAAAGAAACAGGAAGAAGAAGCACGCCTGAAACAAGAAGAAGAGCAAAAGAAACGGGAAGAAGAAGGGCGTCTGAAACAAGAAGAAGAACAAAAGAAACAGGAAGAAGAAGCGCGCCTGAAACAAGAAGAAGAGCAAAAGAAACAGGAAGAAGAAGCGCGCCTAAAACAGGAAGATGAAGCAAGAGAACAAGAGGAAGAAGAAGCGCGCCTGAAACAAGAAGAAGAAACAAGAGAGCAAGAGGAAGAAGAAGCAAGACAGAAACAGGAAGAAGAGGCAGAACTGAAACAGGAAGAAGAAACAAGAGAGCAAGAGCAAGAGCAAGAGCAAGAGCATGAACAAGCAGCCAGTGCTACTGCTTCTCCTGGTGAGGAGAATGAAGAAGAAGCTAACAAAGATGAAAAAGCAGAAAATGAGGATGAGAATGAGCAAGTCTTAGCACAAGAAACAGATGGCCCAAGTGCTGGTGAAGGTGATGAACAAGAACAAACTGAAAGTGAAGATCAAGAAAAAGGTGAAGACCAAGAATTAAAACAAGAAGGGGAAACACCTAGCCCAACTTCTGCTTTAGGTGGTTCAGAGGAAGAAGAAGGTCAGGAGCAAGAAATAACACAAGGTATGGAGGGCATGAGTCCACAAGGTGGCAGCGGTTCCCCAATGGAATCTATGCAAGGCGGCCCAGGTGGTGGTACTCCTTCCGTGGATAGTATTGGTGGTGGCCAAGAACAAGGGATGACACAAGGCATGCCAGGTGGTGGTGGCACTCCTTCCATGGATAGTATTGGTGGTGGCCAAGAACAAGGGATGACACAAGGCATGCCAGGTGGTGGTGGCACTCCTTCCATGGATAGTATTGGTGGTGGCCAAGAACAAGGGATGACACAAGGCATGCCAGGTGGTGGTGGTACTCCTTCCATGGATAGTATTGGTGGTGGCCAAGAACAAGGGATGACACAAGGCATGCCAGGTGGTGGTGGCACTCCTTCCATGGATAGTATTGGTGGTGGCCAAGAACAAGGGATGACACAAGGCATGCCAGGTGGTGGTGGTACTCCTTCCATGGATAGTATTGGTGGTGGCCAAGAACAAGGGATGACACAAGGCATGCCAGGTGGTGGTGGCACCTCTTCACCTCAAGGTAGTGGTGGAACAGAAGAGGGAGCAGAAGAAGGGGATGATGTAGAAGCAGGCCCTCTCCCTCAAGCGCAATCTGCCATGATGGATATGTTAAAAGAGGGTTTTGAAGCAATAATGTCCTCGGTTAAGCAAGATAAAGAAGGACAAGAACAAGAACAAGAGGAAGGCAATAAAAAAGAAGGTCCAAAAGCCAATGGTAAAGGAGCGAAAGGAGGAGAGGATAAAGGTCTCACCCAAGGCATGGATGGTGGCATGCAAGGACAAGTCAAAGCTTTTGGGGAACATATGGGCCAAATTACTAATTTAGTGGATTCTATCGCGGAAGGGATAGATGGCGGTGGAAAGGGTGGCCCAGGACAAGATGGCAATGGCGCCGATGAAGCCATTAAGGCCATTGAAAAATTGACCAAAGATATAATGAAAGTCATCAAAGGCGCAATGGGCGGTGGCGGTGATGCCGAAAAAGGGCCCAGTCAAGGTATGGGTGGTGGCATGCCTGGTGGTGGTGGCGCTGGCGAAAGTGAAGGCGCAGAAAATGAAGCAACCGAAGGCATCGGTGAAATGGCACAAGAAGGTGGGACGGAAGAGATGAATCCTTCACCTGTTGATCCGAAAGATGCCGAAGATTTGGCGAGTGGCGATAAGAAAAGACAAGCCAAAGCCGCCGTTAAGGTAGGTACAACCGCAGCTTGCGAAGCGGCAACCGGTGGAGCAGGCGGACCTGCTTGTAAAATGCTTGGCAAAATGGCAGGCAAAATGGCAGGGGAAGTGATGGATAAATTAGATGATATGCAAAAGAAGATGGATCCAGGTGAAATGCTGAATAAGCTTGGCGGCGCCATTGAAAAAATTGCAGAAGGGATCCCAGGTCAAAGTAAACCCGATGTCGGTGAACAAGCTGCAGCCCAAACCTCAGAAGCTGTGGCACCTGCAATGGAAATGGCAAAAGAACAAGGCGGTAAATTAAAAGATGCTGCTAAAGTGGAATCGCCTGCTCAGGCGCCTCCTCAAGATGCAGGCATGGGCGCGGGTATGAAGATGGGCAAATAGGGAACATTTTGGCTATCTAACTTTACTTTGCTTACCATCTATGGTCTAATTCCTCCCATTCGTCGTTATGAAACCACAAATGGGAGTATTGCATGGCAATTACCAATGGAGTTACACCTGATTTTGCACGCAAAAGAAAAGCGTCTGAGACACTTGCCGAGCAAACTCGCCAAAATAATGCTAAAAAGCAAAGGCTAGATCAAGAAAATGCTAAACAAGTTCGTATCAATAATGAAAATGATCAAAATGAAGCAAATACTCGCGAAACACTAAAAGATGCTCAAAAACGCAAAGAAAAAGCCTTAAAAAAACGAATGGCGACCAAAGATCGGACCATTGATGCGTTTACCAAACCACATCAAACCCAAGGTGCGATGGAAAAAGCAGAGCATCTTGCAGGCTTAACACCAGAAGGTGTGGCCGGTGAAATCATGTTTGATTTAATTATTCTTTCAATAGAACTTTCTGTCAATGCGCCTTTTTGGACCCAAACACTACAGTTCGAAGCGGCATTATTGAAAGAACTTCAATCCATTGAATCTGGTGAAAATGAACGTTTAGTGTATTTACCTGATGATAATGGTGTTTATCCTGAAATTTATCCAATTGATGACAGTGGAAAGGTTGATTACAGCAAACCACCCCTAACGCCTGGTTCGCCAGAAATAAGCAACTTTCATATTCGTGCGAATGGTTATGTGCCGGTGCCTACCATCTCAGAATCGTTATTAACGATATTTGCTCGTCATACTGAGCGTATGTCAGGTACGGGTGCGTTAACAGCAGAGCAAAAATCCTGCCTTTATAATACGGTTCAGGTTTTGCATGAGAATCAACAAAAAGAAAAGAATGAAAAAGACATAGCCTCTGATAATGCCGCTAGAATGGCAGCAACGAAGCAAATAGCAACGCCTAGATTAACCGCTAAAGCTTAAATGACCAAACCACAATCTCGCTGAGTTTACTCAGCGGGTGAGGGGATATAAAAAACCCGCAAATTGCGGGTTTTTTATGCATTTTATTTGCCTTTGCCGCCCATGCCCATCATACCGCCTAAGCCTTTATCAGGGCCTATGCCACCGCTACCGCCTTTGTCCGCGCCGGGCATGATAGAACCGGGACTTGAGATGCCTTCCATAATGCCTTTACCCTTCATGGATTCCTTACCAACGCCTTGTGCCCAACCTGCAGAGCTCTTCATGAGGCCAGCGCCCACTTCAGCACCTTTATCGGTAGATTCTTTAACATCTTTCAATTGTTGTTTCACATTCGATTGTTCAGCTTGACCACCAATCCAACGGGTAATTTTATCGGGTAAGACGTAGACTAAGCTAAAGCACTCGTGGATGATGCCAATAACAAGGCCACCATATAAGCAGATAAGCGCGATACAGCCAAAGATACCAATCGTTCCTGTTGAAGCATCAACCGTTGCAAAAAAACCAAAATTTACCATTGCAACTGCTGCTTGTACGAGTTTAACCGCAACTACAAATCCAATCACCATTAAGCTTGGGCGTAAGAAGACATTAGTGATAAGCATGACCGAAGCCGATGCTTTACCTAGATTTTCCTGAGCAGGGCTCACTAAACCCAGTGCAACAATCGGTGCTGCTGCCATTGTTTCAATCACTAAGAGCATCCAGCCTAAAGCGGTAAAGGTAAAGACAAGATACGGCACCATCGGTAAGTAAATACCAATGGCAGCACCTGCCCCCCATAAGAGTCCAATAATCAAGGTTAAGATAGGGGTTAATATCGTTACAATCGCGCCTAATGCCCAACATAATGGGTTAATACCCGACATGATGCAGCCTAAAATGAGCATCACAAACGCGAGGGTAATAATAAGGAACCACAGGTTTTCACAGGTGATCATGATACTCGAACCAAAATTTCTCATGGAAGATACGGGATCATCTTCACTTTGGGTAAGCGTATTCAGCACATCGACAGTGGCGGATTTAACGGCATTGTAAATCGCGTCATATAATGGACCACCATCGCCACCGACATTCGACGATTGCATGATGAGCATTTCACTATTACCGGTGGTTGAAGACGTAGAACCACCGCCTGAACCGGATGGGGTTAAGGCACTCACTTTGGCCATGTTATCAGCGATAGCCTGCTTACACGCGACAGCAATCTTTTGTGATGAAGCAAACGTATCTCCTATTCTCGTTGGGAATGAAAAACTGGGGCTGCTACTGCCTTTCTTAATCAATTCGAAATAATAACTGCCTGCAAATAACCAGCCATTTTCCAAAGCAGCTGCACCATATTTATCTCCACTTTGCACTTTAAGTGGCATTGAGAGTAGTGATAAATAAACATTATTAGAAGCACCATCAAGGGCGGCTCCCACGGCATCTGCTGTAATACCTGTGTTGGCAACAATTTGGGTTGCCACATATTGCAATGTTCCTGCAGCAGATCTCATGGCACCTTTATTAATGTCTAACCAATTATCGAGTTCTGCATATTGGCTATCGTTTGCTGAAGATTGCATGCCTCCACACAGTGTCGCAAAATCAGGGTCATCTTGGATACCCACATATAAATAAGCAGTATCACCTGAGACTTTGGTATAATAATTAGAAGGAACATTACTAAAACTCGTTTTACAGTCATCATTGTTATTGATTGTTTCAGAACATACCATCGAACTTAATAATTGGCGAATAGGCCCTTTACGATCGCCTGTAACCTGTGCGCTTCCCATTACGCCTGTGCCCGTTGATATGGCACCGACGGCAACAGACCAAACTTGGTTACCTGCGGCAATACCATAAACGACAATCTGCATCATCATGACTTGAATCAATGAATATCCGCTAGCCGTTGGGAGTAAAAAAGCCATACCGGCGGCAGCTCTTAAGGGGATCCAAACCGATGACCATTTGCGCCCCATAACTTCGCCTTCTTGCGCAGTATTGATGGTCGATAAAACAATGGTGTAACTGACAACAATACTACCTAAGCTCAAAACAGCAATATTAAAAATACGGAATAAACTCGCAATTAAAGCATTACCCGTCCCAGCTAAGGCATTACCGACCGGCCCAAAAATTTGGCCTAAATAAAAGAGGGATTTATCCTCGTCAGGGCTTGACCAGGAAAAATCCAGTGCCCATGCAATACTGGGTAATGCAAATAGCATTATCAGTAACCCGAGTGTCGATGCAATATTGCGCTTTGTCATATTTTTCACTACTTCTTATCTTTAGAGAAAGCTTTTAAACCACTCTTCATTAAACCTGCGCCCATTCCTCCGCCTTTTTGTACGCTTCCTTTAAGTTCTTGAACTTTCGACATGGCGTCATCTTGTTCGCCACTGGCGCCAATCCAACGCATGACTTTATTAGGGACAAGATAAATCAAACTGAATGCTTCATGAACCATCCCTGTTGCAACCCCGGCATACATCAGCAAGATAGCGATTAAACCAAATACCCCGACACCTTTTGATGCACCGGTTGCATTTAAAATGGTTGCCCAAAATGCGGCATTGAGCATCCCAATAGCAACGATCAACAATTGCATTGCCATAATAAAGCCAAGAATCATTAAGGCAGGACGTAAGAAAATACCTAATAAGATCGAAATCGCGTGACCTGCTTTACCGATTTCATCCTCAGAGGGAACAATTAACGTCAAGGCAATCAGAGGTGCCGCAAGCATAGCCTCAATGACCAAGATGATCCACGTTAGGGCACTAAAGGTAAAGACAAGATAAGGGATCATGGGAATGTATAGCCCTAAAGTGAGTCCTGCCACCCATAAGAGGGAAATTAATAAGACAGCAATCGGCATAAAAATAGTGAGTAACTTATCAAAAGCATGCCCAAGTGGTTGCAAACAGCTCAGCGGGGTTGATATTGTCCAAAGCGCAAAAGCCAGTGCAAATGCGGCAAAGAAAACATTTTCCGTGGTGACGGCCAAATGGCTACCAAAGCTTGCCATTGAAATAACAGGATCATTTTGGTGCTCATTATCTTCACCACTGCCTGAGATAGCTTCCATGAGATCTTTCACAATATCTTCAAAGAGGCTACCAAAGATAGCAGCAAAGATAGAAGATCCCTGTGAACTCATATTTGCTTTTTTTAACACAATGGAGGAGCCTGCACGATCAGCCGTTGACAGGGTAACGATACTTGAATAGGCCGTTGATTGATAAGTATTTGCAAATCCTAAAGCGGTACCAACAGTCTCATTATATTTTTGTTGGGAAACAATCTTCGAAATTTGAGAAACATTGGGTGTGATTGTCGAAAAAGTGACCGTAACAGGGACATAAACACCTTCTTGTACGATAGTAAAATAATAACTGCCGGCTAAAATCCAACCATTTTCGATGGCTTGCTCACTCACATCATTAAGCGATGCCGTATAATTAGAAACATCCACCGCTGCTTGTTGTAGTGCACGAGCGGCAGAGACAAATTGATTAGCGCTAGAATAGGTGGGTGCAGTGCCGTAAGCCATTGGCATTAATGCTTCGTCTGCCGCGGTTTCTAATGCTTGTTGTGCATCAATCAAAGCATTCGCAAAACGATTCTTGGCACTTTCAGCATTAGAATTATTACCACCCATACTATTTTGAATAGCGGCGAGATCAATTGAGCCACAAATGGCATCGTTTTGTGAAACTCGTCCCCAACGCATTTGATCACCCATGCGATAAAATTGCACAGGCTCTTCCATTAGTTCGAGTGTTGAACTATTGCCATTAAGGGCTGCCATGCAGATATTGGCTTTAAAAATATCTGAAACAGCGTCTGAAGCATTTTGTAGATCAACTTTTCGAGTATCTTGGTGAAGATTACCTTGGGTTTGATTCGAAATAATAACTTGCCGCCACATCGCATTGGCGGCACCAACGCCTTGGACAATGAACCACATGACAATAATTTGCATGTAATTGTAACCAGTGGTTTGTGGTAAAAGGAGTAAGATACCAGCGCCAGCGCGAAGCGGGACTAAAACAGGGTGCCAATCTTTACCGAGGAATTCTCCCTGGTGGGCGGTATTAATCGCACCAAATGCGGCGGTATAAGCAATAACAACGATACCTAAAGCAAATACCACTTGGTTAAAAATATAGACTAATTGGGCAAAGAGTGAATTGCCTGAACTGGGAATAGGGGTTCCTGGCACATAGCCAAAAATCATCCCCAAATAAACCATGGACTTATCTGTTGATTCTACTTCAAATGCGCCTACGCCAAAGACAAGCGTCGGAAACCCAAGTATAAGTAAAAGCGCACATGCTTTAGTAAAAGCATTCATTCATTTGCCTTTGTATGACCAGTTTTCGACATTTTTTCGGATTTATTTTTCTTGACAGCAAGATTCTTTTCATGTTTGGTTGTGACAGCTGCATTCATCCATTCTTTAATCGTGCAACCTAATTTTCGGTTTTTCAGTTGGAAAAGCCAAAAATGAAAACGGAAGGATTGTGCCAAGGAGTAAATAGATAAACAAAAAGCAATCAGTGCCGTTATCATGGAACCTGTGAACGCAAGATATAAGCCATAACTAATAATAACCAGGGATAAAACCAGAAAAAAATAAAAGAGTTGTGTAAACTCTTTTTGTCGTTTAGCGATATCCGCTTCTGTTAATTCTAAACGCTCAAGGGCTTCTTCAAAGGTTTCAGAATAGGTTGCTTTTTTAGGAATGATAGAGTCAAGTAAAATGACTTTAAAGTTATCAGCAGACTCGCTAAGATAATCCCAGCTAACCCATTTATCGACGCGGACATCCACAATATGGCCCGCGGCCTTTTTACTGGATTTAAAAATACCCATTGTTCAAACACCTTTATTTGTAGCAGCACATAACATTTTATCGTTGCTATTTATCATAATATATATCTTTTAATCGCAGTGTGGCTGCATACACTTAAGACCATTTTATCATGTAACAATTCTAACTGTGTAAATTATTCTCGAGGTGTATCGAGGTAGGTCGCGGTCCGTTTATCTTTTTTTGAACTTTTTGTGAGCTATGATGGACTTAATTTGCAGAACCTATCGTGTTTTGTCGAGAGGATTTAAGAGAAGAGGTAGTTTTTACCTGCATGAATGGCTAGCAATTCCTAAGGGCAAAGGGTAATATGTTAGTGAAGATGCTAAAAATCAATGACTTAGCACAAACCGATAGATTGAATAACGGTCAAGGCGCGTTGGAGAGCCACGAAACATGCCAGATATGTCACTAGAAGCCGTACATGCCTTTTGGCACGATTACGATAAAAGAACTTTATACCGAATTGTTACCTCAATGGAAGGCATTGAAAGTTGGGCTGCCGATGATGAACCTGAAGTAGAAGAATTATTACTGCGCATAGGTTCGACCTTAGATGAAATCAGCGATTTTGAATTAACTGACGAAGCTTCATTAATTAAAGTGCTCGCCAATTTGCGTTCAGGCCGTGCGTTACGCTTAATGCAGTTTTTAGATGTGTTAAAACCTGGAACCGCGTCGAAATTACTAATCTATGCAGAAGAGCAAACCAAAGATGCTGCCAATAAAAACCGCTACGCCGATTTATTCTTAAAGCGAAATCTTGCTTTTGAACGATTACAATTATTAGGACGTGTTTTCGCTCCGGAAAGGATTAATTTAATCTTAAAGGCATTGGAGTCCAATCATGAGTAATTCTATCAACCGTTTATTGATGATGGCGGCATTATCGCTGTGCGCTACCAGTGCCATGGCTGATAATTGGCGTAATGAATGTGGGAAAATGTCAACATACATTCCTAGCGCATGCTCTGAAATTGAAAAAAGCATCGCCGTGCTAGATGTTTATAAGCCGCCTCAACCCTTTTTGGAATACCAATTACAAAGCTATACACCCGGTAGCGATAGTAGCGGCGGTGCATCAGGTGGTGGCGGTGGTGGTTCCATTCTGTTGACGAATCCTGATTCATCGCAACAACAACAACAGGATTCAGGTGGTACTTGGTAAATAAATAACATTTAAGAGCGTAGAAATCGCGCTTTAACAATGGAGAAGGTAAGTTATGAACACATTAAAAAGCAAAAAACGAGCGCTCTGTAACTTGCTATTGTTAAGTGCGCTCTGCATTCCCGGAATATCGATGGCCGATGCGGATACGGTCAACGCCATTAATCAAATGAACTCAGATGTTTCCGGTCGATTAGATAGTTCCAAAGAAATTGTACAAAAAATCCTAGATAAGCATGACATTAGCAACAAAGAGATGGTAACCGCTCTCATTAACTATTGGGCTAAAGAGAGCATTCAGCGTTATGGATATGATGAACAGAGATTGTTCCAAGTTGCACCGGGCTCCTTATGGGCTTCCAAAGCGGGAGCTGAGGCGGGTGTCTTAAATTTTGAGAAATTAGCGCTGGATATCACCAATCGTTCGATGATCAATAGTTTGGGGCTTTTATCGGGACAGAAACAGATTACTATTGGGGGGGTGACGGTTGATTTTGAAAGCACACCAGCCTATGGTGCTTTAGAGTTGTATCGTTCAATGTCGAGCTTTTTTAGTGGCGGTGACACGGCAAACCTCAAAAATATTAATGCGGGTGCCTTATTGCAGGCAACCAATTTGACCGATGCAGGTTTCACTAAAGACGATAGCCAAAGTTTAGTGAATATGTTAGTCAATCCTTTCCCAACTAACGATCCTGATATCACGGCAAAACTTAAATCAGGCTCAAAACTTGATGGTAGCCAAATGGAGCAATTAGGCGAAATGTTAGCTCAATATGCGGTGATTGGCGTCAGTGCGAATGCTTGGGCTGATATCGTGGCAAGAAGATCGCCACCTGATACTAGCGGCAGCGGTGGTGGTTCAACCGATAGCAAAACTGTGATGCAAATCATGAAAGAAACGTCTGAAAGCCGTTTTACCAGTAAAGATTGGTATGCGGCAATTGGTACTGCTTCTGAAGCGGCTTTGCTGAGAGAAATTGCGCATATGATGGCTTACAATCAATGGGTACAATATCAGCAATTTAGAATGGCAGAACAACAAGTATCACTTTTAGCGTCTTTAAATGCGATTATGGCGAAGATGAATAAAGGCGTTGATAAGATGAATGCTGAATTAGCTAAAGCGCAAGCAGAAGCTAAATTACAAGCCGATAAAGCCAATAAAGAGCTTGAAGATCAAAAAGCAGCTGCAGAACAACAAGCTAAAGATGCACAAAACCAAAGTTCAGGCAGTAGCTCTGGTCAGTAGTTGCTTGTAATTAAGCAGTATTCGTTGTATACGTTTACTAAGACAAATTCGACAGAGAGGGGCAGTGAATGCCCCTTTTTTTTGCAATGAAACATAAAAAAATCCTCAAATCCGTGATTGCCCTCCTTGGTTTTATTATTGTTGGATGGCTTTCCTTTATGCGGCCTGATTTGCTATTGAAATATGGCATGCTCATGGGGGTTTGTGGTTATGCGTTATGTTTGTTCATTTTTACCCCACTTGGAAACTTAACTTTTGGTGAACGTCAAGAACGTCTATCAGGCGGAAAATGGTTTTTCAAGCTTATCTTAATGCAAGTGGTTCTGTTTATTTTTACGCTTGCGATGGGCGTAGGATCGTTCGCTGCAGGGCCAGGATATACGGTAGGTGTTGTTGACTGGAGTGATTTCCAAGCGATGCTTGAACACTATAGCCCTTGGGAATGGGGTCCCTTTCCTTGGAGTTCAATTGGCATTTGGGGACTACTAATCGCTTACGTCACCTATACCCAGCGGGGAGAACCCTATCTTTATCAAATCGCGAAACGCTTTTTCCCCAAAAAGATTGAACCCATGCTAAAAACCTATGTTGAATCGACAACCTCTGGAGCAACCATGACGGTTATTTCATTGCTTGTTTTCGCGATTATTTTATTATTTTCTTATTCTGTTGAATTTTATGTCCAGCGCTTTCATTTTACGATGCCAGTGATGACGGTCATTTTACTGTCATTTATCGGCCCATTGGCCTCGCTCAGTTTTGGCCGTAAAATTTTTCGACGATTATCGGGGCGTGCTAATGCAACCCTCAATCGAGTTGTTATGCTCAGCATTGCCTTAATGGTTCCTATTATTGTTCTAGCTGCTTTTACTGGGGTTGTGATGTTAGCACGTCGTCCAGAATTGCAATCTGCTGTTATTTGTAAGCAATGTGGTAACTATTTTGCGAATGTGCCCGCAGAATCACGATTAGCTGCTTTATATTGGGGTTGGTGGTTGTTATGGACACCACTAGCGGGTTCTTATTTTGCCAAGATCTCCAAAGGCAGAACGGCTAGAGAGATGGTGTTGGGCTTGTATGCAGTGCCTTTACTGCTTGTTATGGGTTGGTTTTATTTCGCGTCCCATCCACTTGCCATTTCGTATCAACTACCCGCAGTATGGAATTCAATACTGATGTTGTTGCTGGCTATCATAACACTCGTTGCATTCCTAATGACATTTAAATCGATAAAGGATACCCATCTTTTTCTATCGGGGGCACTGTACCCCTCACCAGAAGCAAATCAAAATCGTTTGTGGTTAGCGGATGCCAGCAAAGCCGTCGGCATTAATCGGTATAGCCCTAAAATCTTGATGACGATTATCGGCTGCATTTTCTTGCATACCACAGCAGGCTGGTATGGAATTCAAATACAGACCGCAGCAATGGGTGTTTTGGTCATCAATGCCCTTTATATTGGTTTTAATTTCGGTTTATTTCGTTTATGTGTCCCTACACGCAAGTAGCCTGAACTAATCCCTTCATCAAAGAGTCTCATCCAATATTAGATAGAAGATACCCTTGCCAAGGGGAATGTGCATGTATAACGTCATTATAAGTGAAGTGACTCAGCAAAAGGTTGAAGCTTACCTACAAGAGCTTAAAAGCAATCCTGAGAATATAGGACAGCACTTAAAAGAAACCTTAAATAACAATAACATCAAAATAGCAGATTTAACCAAAGAGACTTTGCTTGATTATCTGATCCAATCTAAGAAACCCAAAATATTTGCTGAAAGTCCTCAGTTGGTTACGGGTGATAATCGCTCTTGGAATCAAAATGAATTAAGCATATTGGGTGATATTAATGTCACTATGAATGTCCAAGTGTATGATAATGGTAATTGGTTTTCTCCTACAGCACATTCAAAACCTTTTAATGCAGGGATCTTATATACGCCAGGCGCATTGCTAAAAAATAAAAATTGCCCTGATTATAAGGAAGTGGTTAAAGACGGTAAGGTCGATAAACAAGCACTTAAAGCGCTGTATGAAAGAAGATTATTACCCATGCTATTAAATGCCAATAAAGAATGTGGTGATAATAATGAAAAAGGATTTTTTGCGATACCCGGTTTGGGTTGCGGAGAATTCGCTGGGGATTATAAAGCACAAGTGGTAAAACTTTTTCCCGAAATTTTACAAGAAATTATCAATGAAAATAAAGATAAACTACAAAATATTCAAGGCTATTATTGCACGCCAGGGCCTGGTCAAGCTAAATCTAAAGTAGATGGACCACCTGCTTTTATCTTGGATGATCCTATGAGAGCCCCCCCTTTATTATCACATCCTAGTGTACATGGTGAACAGTTTAAAGATTGTAAATTATTTAAAGTGGTTGCCTGGGACCATGCTTCCTGGCCAGGTAATGATTTCTATGCCCTTAATGATCGTAATACCGATGATGGTGTTTCAGCAGCAGCGACTAACACAATTGAGAAACTAACAGGCATTAAAGGAAACTACGTTAAGGGAAAATATTTACCACCCCAAGGTTATCGTGATTGGCAAGAAGTTATTGAGAAAAATGGCCTGAAACTGACTTCTAGCGGTAGAGTGAAAGTAATCAATCACAAAGCTCAAAAAGCCGAAGTGGATTCACCTGTCATTAAGGCTCAGACAACAAAACCGGTCACACAAGCAATGGGTGAAATGGGAAAAATGCTTGCACAAAGCGCCGATCCCAATAGCTTTTATAATCAATGGATTAAGAATTCACCACACGAGCAAAAGGTTGCAGAATTTTCTCAACAACTTAGCAAATTGTTACAGGGCAGACCAGGAGGACAAGGTGCGTACAAAATTCCTCTTGCGCTAGAATTTATGGATGCTATACGAAATCTGGGTAGCGGGACAGCACATTTAGAAACGATACTTGAAGATAAGGGAAATGCTGATATTAAAGCCTTTTTTGAAAAAAATATGTCGTTCTTAAAATCGCTAAATCAATCGTTTATGGAAGCTTATGCAAAACAGAATCCACCAACGCCCAAATTTGTGGAACTCAATACATCCGTCAAGCCAAAAGCAGGCACCTTGATTAATGATGAGCAAAGTCTACAGAAATTTATTGATGAGGTTAAGCAAGGACAAAATGCTAAACATGACGTGATTTATGTCGTTCCTAAAATGAAGGAGGCACTGAGCGAAGCAGCTAAGAACTTGCCTGCGGCCTATAAAGAAGGTTTTGAAAATATCCAACCCAGTGGAGCAGTTGGTTTTACGATGAGCATGGGGCAAAGGCTTCAGAGGCTTAAAGAGGGCAGGGAAGTCGTGCAAGATCTGAGAGAAGGGAGGGTTGGGCTTGAAGAGCAACAGCAAGAACAACGACAACCGCGCGAGGAAGGACAAAGATTGTCTAGTGAAACGAACATTAATGATTTGCTTGATGATTTAGAGGGGCTAGGAAGTTTAGCTGAATTGCAGACACCACCACCCCATCAGGAAGAAACTCTCTTTGTGGCATCACAACCTCAACGCAGTGTATTGTATAACCAACAACGACAATCCGATACAGCTACCAATACCGCAGAAAATGTTGTCGAACCGGCTAGGAAATTTAGTTATCCCCCGCATGAAATTGATATGGACATCTATGATAAGCTCTTTAGTGGAATGCCATATAACAATTTAGCTTCTTTCATCAGCGCTTTAAACCATCAAGTAGAAGATCAACCTAATCGTGGTAGAAC
The DNA here is from genome assembly GCF_001431295.2 of Candidatus Berkiella aquae. Taxonomy (NCBI): domain Bacteria; kingdom Pseudomonadati; phylum Pseudomonadota; class Gammaproteobacteria; order Candidatus Berkiellales; family Candidatus Berkiellaceae; genus Candidatus Berkiella; species Candidatus Berkiella aquae. Next base: position 1,534,759 of record NZ_LKAJ02000001.1, read on the forward strand.
CTATAATTTTAAAAATCACCTTGATAATGTTTTACCACTGATGACTTTTGCCATTGAAGGCACCAAAAAAGCATGGGCAGACGCTGAAAATCCAGAAGATAAAGCTGAGATATTAGCAAAATTAGAGACTTTTGAAGCCATTGAAGGCATGTTGAAGAGTTTACGTGCTTTAGCTAATAATAAAAGTCGTTATACTGAAAAAAACTACGAAGCACGATTAGAAAAAATTATAGAGCTATTAGACAAGCAAGAAATACCTCAAGAGGTAAAAGATGAATTAATGGATTCTTTGAATGAAACCATTATACCTCATCTTAGTGCAGATAAACCTAATATGTTTCATCAACATAAAAAAGGCTCTACTGCCTTTGATGCAACGGGAGACTCTTTAGAAATAAAAGGGCATCAAAAACGTCTTAAAATTGAGCATAGTACTTCATCTGATGATCCACCTAAACTCACGGTAACCGGAAAGTTTAACTATAGTCGCAAAGCGGTTATTGGTGTGCAAACGGGTAAGTTTCAAGGCATTAAAAAACACTTTGCTGGCAGAGAAAATCAATTGTCTGAAATGAATGCACAAGTTTCGGATTTTGTTACGGTTGCTTTAAATGAGTACCAAAAAGGAACGCGCGAGAATCCGATTTTTTTACAACCTTCTCAAGGAAATCAAGCAGAGTTATCGCTCGCGATTTTAATGGAATTTAAAAAAAGAGCCATTTTAGAAGGTCGAGAACTCATTGCCTCAGATGATACTGGGAAACGCATTAAAATTACACCCGATACCAAATTTAGTGAAGCCGAAAAAGCCTATTTTGAACATTTTGCAATGCAGGTTCCCAAGCTCGATGTGGGAAAATGGCGCAATCCCATCTCTGCCGAAAATTCAGCGGCTTTTCAATTGTTTAAAGATGTCAAAATGGAAGATGGCAGAACCTTAAAAGATTATGCCTATAAAGATCGCACTATCGACAATATCAGCGAAGTGATGTCCCAGCATTTAAAAACATCGATTGCCGCAGAACAAAAACAACAAGCAAAAAGTATGGGAGTCATGCTTGAAACGGTTAGTGCTGCCATGGAGGCAACCGTTAAAGAAGAAAGAAGTTCATCTGCAAGGATGTAAATGCTTTCTTCTTCAAAAGTGCTGAGTCGTTCACTATTTTTTAGATTTATACCCGGGCTTTAATGGTGAGCGACTTTCGCTACGCGTATATTCTTCGTTTAATTCTACGTTTGCTCTGGCGGTTCTTTTTTCTTGGGCTTTACGTTCTTTTTGTGCAAATAATTCTTTTTTCTGCTTATCTTCCAAATCGGGAAGAGAAGCAAGATCATTGCCGATACTCGCAATTTGTAATACTTCTTGAAGACTTAAACCAAGCACTTTAGCAATTTGATTGACGGAACAAAATCCAATCAAGTACCAACAAAGAATCCATTGACGCAATGCATGAATAGAGCCAATGGGTAAACCTGTGAAATCATCAAAGTCGCTGGGATCGCCTTCACCTTTACAATTTAAACAAACATAAAAATGCCGTTGATCGATGGCATCTGCAGGGGGATCGCGTCTAACAACATTCGATGAGCGACAACGAGGGCAAACCACGCCTTGTGGCCAACGTAGCATTTTAAGTGTTTTGAAGATTTCTGTTTCACCTAAAAGATCTTTAATAGCAGCGATTCGCGAGTCGACATTGGTACCGCGTGGCAAATCTCTTAATCGCTTTAAGGCTTTTAAGTTATCATCGCTGTCTATAGGTGCTTTTGGCATGTTTTCTTTTTCCTCAACGGGTAACGTAGTCGACTTTTCATGCACTGTGGTTGGAAGACGTTTGGCAAAAGTTGGATCAGTTCGCACCGAGGTGGTGGTAAAACGCGATAAAGGCTGATTTTCATTTTGTAAGGGTGTAAATGCTCGTTTTATTTCGCGAGTGATGACATGGTCAGATTGTTGCGAAATAATAGAAGTGATCCGTTTAAGCCAGTCAGACATGAGGGGACTACGTGCTCCATCGATTAGTAATAACTGATTCCCTGTATTGGCCTTGTCTTTATATAATATAACAGCCTATTTCGGCGTTATTTAAACGTATTCCTGCAGAATGGTCAACTTAATAACGCAGGATTATGGCTTTTGACGTGCAGATTTTCTACTTTCAACACTATAACTTGCGGTTAAAAAGTTTTCAGCTGTTTGGCTAATTACTGCAATTTGTTTAGAAAGTAGTGCTGGGCCATGCGCTGAAGAAGATTGGGCCTGTGCGTCGCAATAGGGTGTATATTTAGGATTCTTGCTGAAAACATCCTGACATAGATCAGCACAATTCAAGTAAGCGATGACTTGATTAAGTAGTTCTTCTTTGTCAGCTTGCTTTGTCATTTAATGCGTCCTCATTCATTGCGCTTGAAGCGGGGATTGAGACACCCGCCGATTCTATTTCATTCATCAATACATCAGCCGTGAGTTCATCGATATGATATTTCTCTAATATTGGCATTAATTCAATAACAAATTCATTAAAACGAATGATGTCATGAATTTGTTTGATGCGCTCACTTACTTTCTCAACGATTTCTGCATCCCAACTTTTACCTTTAGGGCAGACAAGATCAAGACTATTTAGCATATCAGCAATTTTAGCATTATCATAATGACGAGCACGATACTCTAAAAACCGTTTTTCTAGCGTTAAAGCCGCTTCGTTCATACGAATACGTTCAATCACTTTCTGCAATTGGCTAAGTACCCACTGACCACCTTCTGGTGCTGTAAAACCTTCTTCATTTAAGGTGGAAACCATTTTTCGTTGTGAAAAACCTTTGGCAGTATATTCTGAAATAATGGGCTGAAGCATCAAGGCATAGACAATCGCATTATCAATTTTTGGTTTATTAACTTTGCTGATAACATCACTTGCATGTGGGTTACCCGATTTAGCCGTCGTACGACTTAAGCCCGCCTTGATTAATTCACCATGTAGCTTCTTTTGTTGTTTAGCATGTTCTGCTAAAGCGGAAAAAGATTCTTTAGTAATAAAAGGCTGATCACAGCAGTAAATATCACCTTGGTAATCGCTAAAGGCCGCATCACTTCGAGAACGTTGCGCACCTAATAACCGTAATATTTGTTTAGCAAATGCATCGTTACTGGTGAAATTACGAATTTCTGCAATAATGAGGGTCGCTCGGTTTTCTAAACAAAAAGTGACCGCATCTTCCAGTACTGGCCAGCGGTGACGTGGATGTTCACAGGATTCAATAAAGTTTTTTAATAATTTTCCGTTGGATTTTTGACTAATAAAATCTCGAACCCTTTTTTCTTGTTGAGCTAACACTTGTTGCGAAAACAGCATTGCCCCAGGCGTACGGGCGGGGGCCATTAAATACGCAACATAAACTGTTTGGTTATCGTCTGTCACAATGTCCATCTCTATAATGATCATGATTTACCAAAGTGTAACTCCCCATAAAATGAGGGTAAAGCCTAGCCTCAAAGAGCAAAGGTCTATAGACCTAGTATAGGAATATCTTTGCTGATTAGCCACTTGTGCATGCACAAGTGCCACGCCGAAGCTTTAGCGAAGGCGGGCTGATGAGAGAGCTGCCGTCCGCCTTCGCTAAAGCTTCGGCGTGATTTTGTCTACCTTTATAGCATCCACAATTGCGGTTTTCAAAGCCTGTTGCTGCTCTTGTTGTGTGAGAGATTGTCCCGGATCTTGAAAAGTGATGTAAAACAAATCTTCTACTTTAGCGTCAAGTGTATTAATCATTGCGCTATTCACTCTAACATTGCACTGCACAAATGCTTTGGCAACTCGAGCGAGCAATCCTGGAAAATCGGGCGCATGTAAGGTGAGCATGGTTTGTTGTAGTGAATCGATATGTTGCATCTCAATGCTGAGCCGACCTTCAAAGAACTTTAAGGTACGCGTGATGTGTCGACTCACTGTAGGTAATTCAATGGAGCCTACAGGTGATTGTGTCAGGGGTGCTAACAAATCCTTCAGTGCTTTTTCAATAGCGGATAAGCGTTCGGGATTGCTGATAGGGTTACCTTGTTGTTCAAGGACAATATAGCTTTGTAAAGTATATTGATGAGTGGTTCTGCTAATTCGAGCCTGGACAATGTTGAGAAAGTTCTTTTCGAAAGTGGCACAGACACTGGCAAATAAATAAGGATCATCGGGGGCATAGATAAAAACATCGGTCCCTGCTTCATTTCGATGTGGTTTAATGGCAAAACTCACTGGCAAAGGTAAGGATTTTAAAATCACCTGAGTATGCCAGGCAATATGGCTGATACTTTCTAATTGAAAATAATGATTGCCAAATTTTTCCCATAATGCGCGCACACTCTGTGGATCGAGGCTGCTATCTTGGGTGAGTTGTGCCAACACTCGAGCTTGCTTACTAGCTGTATCAGATTTTGGCAAGTCAAATAGCTTTTCTGTTAGTGATTGCTTGGTTGAAAGATAAAGATCTCTCAATAGCGCACTTCGCCAATGGTTCCAAAGTGAGGGATTGGTCGCATAAATATCGGCAATAGTGAGTAAATACAGAAAATGCAAACGATTTAATGTTTTAACGGTAGTAGAAAATCGCGCAATGACGGTTGTATCCCAAATGTCTTGATGCTGTGCGACTTCTGACATGAGAAGATGATCATTCACCAACCAAGCCACCATCTCAGCATTTTCAGGAGAAAGACCATGCTCTAGACAAAATTGTTTTGCAATAATGGCGCCTTTGCCACTGTGATTACCGCCTTGCCCTTTACCAATATCATGGAGTAGTCCAGCTAAAAATAAAAGGCTAGGAGAAGCGATAGCTTCTTTTGCCGAAAAGACCAACGCAAAGTTGTGTAGGCCATTTTTTTCAAATAAGCATTCACAATTGCGAAGTACAAATAAAGTATGAGCATCAACGGTATAAAGATGGTAAAGATCATACTGCATTTGCCCAGTAAGAGGAGTCATTTCAGGTAAATATAATGACAAAAGCCCTAAACGATGCATTAACGACAATGCTTTAAAGACACCGCGATAACGTGAAATTATTTCAATAAAATAACGTCGACCTTGGGGGGTATAAAGCTTTTCTCTTGGTAATGATTGAGAAAATTCACGAATGAATCTTAATGAATTGGCTGAAAAAAATAAAATGTCATCATTATCAGCAAACAACACAAATAAATGCAGTAAATGTGCGGGGTGTTGTTGTAAGAAATGGCTATCAGAAATATCTAACGTTTTTTGAATTAAATGACAATAAGGAGTCAATGTTACTTTGGGTAATGAATGAAGATGGTTTGATTTTTCAGTGAGATATTGACATAAAATATCGGTTATTTCTCTAATTTCACTGACAGTTTGATAATATTGTTGCATGAAATGACTAATTTTATTGTTTAAATTATCACCGATACAGCCAAAAGCATCGGCTAGCTTTGCTTGATATTCAAAATAAAGTCGTTCACTTTTGCGCTCACAATATAAGTGTAGATAATAACGAATTTTCCATAATAAACGACTTGCTTGTGTTAGCCTGCGATATTCCATTTGATTGATATCATCATGAGTCAATAATAATTGCCAATCAGCTTGTTGATATTTTTTAAGTGCTATCCATGTGATAAAATCAATGTCTCTTAAGCCGCCAGGGCTTTCTTTAATGTTGGGTTCTAATCCATATTCCGTATTGTCAAATCGTTGATAGCGTGCTTGACGTTCTTGTATTTTAGCCGTCAGAAAGTGATCAAAGTGATAGAGTGAGGTAAGACTGGGTGTGAAGGATTGATAAAGATGGTTAGAGCCGCAGATAAAACGATGGGTAAGCAAATTAGTATAAAAATTTAGATCGGTTTTTGCATCAGTTAGGCAATCATTGAGTGTTCTGACACTTGAACCTACTTTGATACCACAATCCCAAATAGTTGAGATAAAAAGCGAAATTTTCTGTTCTAATGGTTCTGATAAAGGAGTTGGAGAAAGGAGTAAAATATCGGCATCTGAGCCTGGAAAAATACGACCTAAGCCATAACCTCCTAGTGCAATTAAAGTGAGAGATTCACCTGCTAATCCAACGCGCTGCCAACTCAGTTGTAATATCTCATCTAACCAGGTGGCGCGTTGTTGTAAGAATAATAAGATGTCAGTATGAGGGGCGAGATGGCTATCGAGTGATTGCAAATACTGTTCATGGGTTTGCTTAATAGAGCGCACCAAGTCTTGCAAGGCAAACGATGAGTGCGCTTTAAAAGCTGCTAAAAGCGAAAGAAAGGGTGGCTCCTTGCCAATAGGATTAGAGATCGGTTTCTTCCTTGCGTTTGGTTAATACTTCAAACCCGTCAGCGGTAACCAGTACGGTATGTTCCCACTGAGCAGATAAGCTATGATCTTTGGTGACGACGGTCCAATTGTCAGGTAGTAAACGCGTTTCTTTCTTACCAACGTTGAGCATAGGCTCAATGGTAAAAATCATGCCTTCTTCTAATCTTAAGCCTGTTTTAGCTTTGCCGTAGTGCAATACTTGAGGTTCTTCATGGAAAATTTTGCCAATACCATGTCCGCAATATTCACGTACAATTGAAAAATGATGTTGATGTGCATGTTCTTGAATAGCTGCGCCAATATCACCAAGATAATTACCTGCTTTGACTTGTTGGATCCCAAGTAGCATACATTCGCGCGTAATTTTAATTAAGCGAGCCGCTTTGACGGAAGGTTCGCCAATGGTAAACATTTTACTGGTATCACCATGATAACCGTCTTTAATAACGGTGATATCGATGTTGATAATATCGCCGTCTTTGAGCTTTTTCTCATTGGGGATCCCATGGCAGACGACGTGATTAATTGAGGTACAAATAGATTTAGGGAAGCCTTTATAATTCAAAGGGGCAGGAATGGCCTGCTGAACATTAACGATATAATTATGGCAAAGGGTATTGAGTTCATCGGTGCTAATCCCTGCTTTGACATAAGGACCTATCATATCAAGTACTTCGCCCGCTAAACGGCCTGCATTGCGCATTTTTTCTATGTCTTGTGGTGTTTTGATCGTAACTGCCATTTTTAGTTTCCTATCTCCTTCATATATGGTATAAAATCGCGCCGAAGTTGTGCAAATTATGGCACAATTTTAAGTTATGTAATTAGTATAAAACACACACATGTGTCGACACATCGTCCGGGGTGCTTTAAGAATACTCGAATCCTTACGGTAAGGGTACTGCTTGGAGTCGGAGGATGGGACGCATGGAGGATTAACCCCAAAGGAGAAAATCTCATGCCAACAATTACAATGCGTAATATGTTAGAAGCGGGCGTACATTTTGGTCACCAAACCAGATTCTGGGACCCCAAAATGAAGCCATATATCTATGGTGCTCGTAACAAAATTCACATCATCAATTTGGATAAAACCTTACCCTTATTCAACGAAGCTTTGAGCTTTATTCGTCGTGTAGCTTCACGCAATGGTAAAATTTTATTCGTTGGTACTAAAACTTGCGCAAGCAATATCATCAAAGAACAAGCAGAGCGCTGTGGTATGCCTTTCGTTAATTATCGCTGGTTAGGTGGTATGTTAACCAACTTTAAAACGGTTAAGCAGTCCATTAAGCGTTTACACGAACTTGAAGCAATGCGTGATGATGGCACCTTTGAAAAGCTCGTGAAAAAAGAAGCGCTTATGCGTGAGCGTGAAATGATCAAATTAGAGCGCAGTTTGGGCGGTATCAAGAACATGGATAGCCTACCAGATGCGATTTTTGTCATTGACGTGGGCCATGAGAAAATTGCGATTAAAGAAGCAAATAATCTTAGAATCCCTGTCGCAGGTGTCGTCGATACTAATAACAATCCAGCGGGTATTGATTACATTATTCCTGGTAACGATGATGCATTACGCTCTATTGAACTTTATGTTTCCAGTGTTGCGGATGTCATTTTAGAAGCAAGAAGTAATCTCAGCCATTCACAAGCAGAAGCTAGTGAGTATGTTGAACTTGAGAATGATCAAGAATAATTTGATATCAGTTGACACAAAGGGGGCCGTTGCCCCCTTTATTTTGAAGATGGAGAGAAACTAATGGCAGAACAAATTACCGCTGAAATGGTTAAATTATTACGTGAGCGCACTGGCGCAGGCATGATGGAATGCAAAAAAGCTTTAGTTGAAGCTAAAGGTGATATGGCTGTAGCAGAAGATCTCATCGCAAAATCCGGTAACAAAAAAGCAGATAAATCAGCTTCACGTACCGCAGCGCAAGGTCGTATTGCCATTGCAAATTCACATACCAACGCAGTGATGATAGAAATTAACTGTGAAACAGATTTTGTGGCACGCGATGATAGCTTTATTCAATTTTGCCAAGCTGTTGCCGATCTGGCTTTAGCCAAAGATTGCCAAGATGTTGAGTCATTATTAGCACTTCCTTTTGAAGGTGCAACCAGTGTTGAAGAAGCGCGAAAAGCGATTATCGTTCGTATTGGTGAAAATATCCAAATTCGACGTTTAACTTCCTATAAAGCACAAGCTAAACAGCGTATTGGTAGTTACATTCATAATGCCCGCATTGGTACTTTGGTATTAATCGAAGGTGGCAATGAAGAAATTGCTAAAGAATTAGCAATGCATATCGCGGCAATGAAACCGCAATTTATTGCGCCTAATGAAATTCCAGAAGCCATTGTTGCAAAAGAAAAAGAAATCTTTATGGAACGCGCTAAACAAAGTGGTAAACCTGATAATATCTTAGAAAAAATTGTCCAAGGACAATTGCAAAAATTTGCAGCTGAAATTTGCTTGTTGGGTCAACCCTTCTTCAAAGATCCTGACCAAACCATTGAAGCTGTATTAAAGCCTCTCAATGCAACCGTCATCTCCATGCTTCGATATGAAGTGGGTGAAGGTATTGAAGTGATTAAGAAAAGTTTTGAAGAAGAAGTGATGGAACAAGCTCGTGGGAGTAAACAATGAGTCAAGATCCTATCTATCAACGGATCCTGTTAAAGCTAAGTGGTGAAGCGTTAATGGGCGATGAGTCATTTGGGATTGACCCCAAAGTGCTCGATAGGATTGCAGACGAAGTTGGCGAACTCATTAAGTTGGGGGTTCAAGTTGGGATAGTGATTGGTGGGGGGAACCTTTGCCGCGGTAAATCACTATCAAAAGCAGGCCTTGGTCGCGTTTCTGGCGACCAAATGGGCATGTTGGCAACCGTGATGAATGCCATCGCCATGCGTGATGCGCTTGAGCGAGCAGGCCTTGCAACTCGCATTATGTCTGCTATCCCCATGACGGGGTTAGTAGACCACTATGACAGACGCAAAGCCATCCATCATTTGCAATTTGGTCGAGTGGTTATTTTTGCTGCCGGCACCGGTAACCCCTTAGTGACCACCGATTCTGCTGCCAGCTTAAGAGCAATTGAAACCCAAGCCGATGTTTTACTCAAAGCGACGAATGTAGATGGTATTTACTCTGCTGATCCTGCTATTGATCCTCATGCAACTTTGTATCAACGAATTACCTATGCAAAAGCATTGGAAAAAGAATTAGGTATCATGGATTTATCAGCATTTTGTCAATGTCGCGATCATGATATGCCAATACGCGTTTTTAATATTAATAACGCAGGGGCATTAGTGCGCATCGTGCAAGGTGAGCCAGAAGGAACCGTTGTGGAGCGAGGAAATCCAAATGATTAATGATGTTCAAAAAAATGCAAAAGAAAGAATGACCAAAAGTCTTCATTCTCTTGAAGAAGAATTATCAAAATTACGCGCAGGGCGTGCTAATCCTAGCATTTTAGAAGGTGTCGTTGTTTCTTATTATGGTACTGATACCCCGTTAACCCAAATGGCACAAATTGTGGTCGAAGGGGCGTTAATGCTAGCGGTTAAGCCGTTTGAAAAGCGTTTAGTGCCTGAAATTGAAAAGGCGATACGTGCTGCTGATCTAGGTCTTAATCCTGCAACCTCAGGTGATGTGATTCGTGTTCCTTTCCCTCCCTTGAGCGAAGAAAGACGTAAAGAACTCATTAAGAAAGTAAAAGCAGAAGTTGAGAATGCGAAAGTTGCTGTGCGCAATATTCGTCGTGATGCGAATCAAGAAATCAAAGATCTGCTTAAAGAGAAAGCAATTAGTGAAGATGAACAACGCAAAGCTGAAGAAGCAATGCAAAAACTAACCGATCAATATATTCATCAAGCTGATGCTATTTTAGCACGCAAAGAAAAAGATTTAATGGAGATTTAATCCATTAATACTTCGTATGCAAACCACCCAGGGTTAAAAGCAAGCGACAGCAATTTGCCTAATCATATTGCTGTCGTTATGGATGGGAATGGCCGTTGGGCAAAAGCAAGACATATCAGCCGTACTTTAGGTCATCGTAAAGGCGTTGAAAGTGCTAGGGAGATTATCTCAGCCTGTCAGCGATTTAATATTAAAGTATTAACCTTATTTGCTTTTGGTATGGAAAACTGGAAAAGGCCTAGCAAAGAAGTTCGTAATCTATTTCGACTCTTTTACCTGGTGCTTCGCAAAGATATTGCCCGTATTCACCAGGACAATATTCGCTTACGTATCATTGGCGACAGAACGATATTTGCACCTGCGCTAATTAATGCGATAAGCGACGCAGAAGCAATGACGGCACATAATACGGGACTCGTATTAAATATTGCGGTTAATTATAGTGGTCGTTGGGATCTACTCCAGGCTGTTAGAAAGGTTTGTCATACCCATCAAGCAAATGCCATGGAAATTACCGAAGCGGCTTTCACAGAGCATCTCTGTTTACATGCTTTACCAGAACCTGACTTATTTATAAGAACCGGTGGTGTACAGCGAATCAGTAATTTTATGTTGTGGGAACTTGCTTATACCGAATTTTTCTTTACACCCACACTTTGGCCGGATTTTACTTCTGATGAGTTGGCGGGAGCACTTGCAAGTTACGCAAAGTGTGAACGTCGCTTTGGATTAACAGGTGATCAGTTAGGTTAACTATGCTGAAATGGCGGATTTTAACAGCACTCATTTTAATTCCTTTCGTGTTATGGGGGATTTTGAGTCTGCAAGCAACGTCCTTTGCCGTACTATCAGCGATTATTTTGCTGATAGGAGCGCATGAATGGACAGCATTATGTCCATTTCCTAAATACACTCAGCAAGCAGTGTTTCTGGGATGTTATATTGCAATATTGTGCCTCTTATCTTATTTCAAACAACCTTATATTCTCTTTGCTGCTTTGATATTTTGGATAATAGCGGCCATTGGCTTGAGTCGTTATTCAAATAAACCTGTCAAATGGTTAAATGCTCCCCTTATCAAAGGGGCCATTGGTTTATTGTTATTGCCTAGCGCTTGGTATGGTTTAAATGTCATTCACCGCGCAGAAGAGGGACCGGTTTGGTTAATTATTTGCTTAGTGATTATCTGGGCAACAGATACCTTCGCTTATTTTACGGGAAGAATCATTGGCAAACGCCCGTTGGCGCCTTTCATCAGCCCGAAAAAGACAATAGAGGGTTTTTGGGGTGGGGTAATCGGGGCATTGTTGCTTGCCTTTATTGCTTTCTTTACCAACATGCTGCCGAGTCATCATTCCTTGGGTATTTGGTTAACGGTTGTACTGGGTACCATTTTGCTGGCGGTTGTCGGTGATCTATTTGAAAGTTTGATGAAAAGATTAGCGGGAGTGAAAGATAGCGGCAAATTATTGCCTGGCCATGGGGGCGTATTGGACAGATTAGATAGTTTAATTGCAGCAGCGCCCTTTTTTGCTTTAGCGATGTCTTGGATCCAGAGAAGCCTATGAAACCATCAGGTATTTGTATATTAGGCTCAACCGGTTCAATTGGGCAAAATACGTTAGCAGTGATTGCATTGCATCCAGAGCGTTTTAAAGTCATCGCTTTAACAGCGCATAATTCCGTTGATACATTATATGAGCAATGTTGCATTTTTAAACCTGCTTTTGCCGTGTTAATGGAACCGCAAGCTGCTAAAAATTTGCAAAGCAAGCTTACGCAGCAAGGTATATCGACTAAAGTCTTATGTGGCTTACAAGATTTATGTGAAGTGGTGTCATTACCTGAAGTCGATAAAGTGGTTGCCGCAATTGTCGGGGCTGCCGGATTGCTACCCACATTGAATGCAATCAAGGCAGGCAAGCAGATTTTATTGGCAAATAAAGAAGCGTTGATTATGGCGGGCGATTTATTTTTAGCCACCGCTTCACGTACCGGAGCAACGTTATTACCCGTTGATAGCGAACATAATGCCTTATTTCAATGTATGCCACCGGGTTATCAAACCGGTAGTCGCCCTCAAGGAGTTTCCCGATTAATTTTAACGGCTTCGGGTGGTCCATTCTTAAAAACAGCTAAATCGGCGTTTAAAGAAATTACCCCTGAAATGGCTTGCCAGCACCCTAATTGGAAAATGGGTAAGAAGATCACCGTTGATTGTGCAACGCTCATGAACAAAGGATTGGAAGTGATTGAGGCAAGCAAACTATTTTGTTTTAATCATGATGAAATTGATGTGGTGGTTCATCCCCAAAGTGTTATTCATTCTTTAGTAGAATACCATGATGGGTCGCAATTAGCGCAATTAGGAACACCAGATATGCGGATCCCCATTGCCAATTGTTTAGCGTGGCCAGAGCGCATTGCATCGGGTGCAACCCGGCTTTCATTAACGCAAGTAGCAGAGCTAACCTTCCTACCACCCGATGTTGATAAATTTAAATGCTTATCGTTAGCGTATAACGCCCTCTGTCTAGGCAAGGCCGCCCCTACTGTGCTTAACGCCAGTAATGAAGTTGCGGTGCAATCATTCTTACAGCAACAAATGTGTTTTTCACAGATACCTTCTATTATTGAGACGGTACTGCAAACATTTTATGATTTGGCGGCAAACTCACTTGAAGAGATTTTATTAGCCGATAAATTGGCAAGAGAAAGGACTTTTGATTTAATTCAAGCAGGTGCTTAGTTGAGCGGATTATTTACATCGATTATTGCTTTTATCGTTGCTATTGGCTTATTGGTCACATTTCATGAATTGGGGCATTTTTCACTAGCACGTCTTTTAGGGGTAAAAGTTCTACGCTTTTCAATAGGATTTGGTAAAACCTTATGGCGTTTTCAAGATCGTCATAAAACAGAGTATGTGATTGCTGCCTTGCCTTTAGGCGGTTATGTCAAAATGCTGGATGAACGTGAAGGTCCGGTTGCTGAACACGAAAAAAGCGCAGCTTTTAATCAAAAACCCCTATGGGCTCGTACTCTTATTGTACTTGCAGGCCCGGTCTTTAATTTTTTATTTGCCATCATTGCTTATTGGTTGATGTATATGATTGGCATCACAGGTCTTGCGCCAATCGTGGGGGAGTTAAAACCCCATTCAATCGCTGCCGTTGCAGGGTTAGAGCCTAAAGACGAGATCCTGAAAGTCGATGGTATTACCACCTCTAGTTGGCAACGTGTGACAAATCAATTACTGGCTCGCTTAGGTGATAAAGAAACCTTATCTATTGAGGTATTAAGAGATGGCCAACACGAAACATTGTCATTAAAGCTTGCTACTTGGCAATTAAAAGGAGATAGACCTGATCTTGTTGATGCATTAGGTATTATTCCTTATCAACCTCCTATTCCACCTTTAGTACACGAAGTGATTCCAGATGAACCTGCTGCAAAAGCTGGCATTCGCGCAGGGGATGTGATTATTGCTGTTAATCGTGAACCTATTTCAGCTTGGCAAGATTTTACCCGCGTTGTTGTTAAAAGCATTAATAAACCAATGATTTTAACCGTTAAGCGTCAAAATGAGACCCAAGACATCACCTTTAAACCACGTGCTCGTGAATCAGATACGGGCGAAATGATTGGTTATGCGGGAATCGTCGTTAAATCGGTAGAAATGCCGCCTGAACTACTACGTAAAGAACGCTTAGGTCCTATTGCGGCATTTGTTGAAGCGAATAAAAAGACAGCGGAGTATATCCGGCTTACATTTCGAGTCATTGCCAAAATGATTACGGGCGATGTTGGCCTAAAAACACTAAGTGGACCTTTAACAATTGCAGAAGGGGCGGGAGCATCGGCTTCATTTGGTATTCAATATTACCTAGGATTTTTAGCTCTAATCAGCATTAGCTTAGGGGTGTTGAATTTATTACCTATTCCTATTTTAGATGGTGGCCACCTACTTTATTTTCTCATTGAAGCTATTCAAGGAAAACCGGTCTCTGAAAGAGTACAGCTGTATGGTTTTAAACTGGGCATGCTATTGTTAATTTTCTTAATGTCGGTTGCGTTTTATAACGATTTAGCCCGTATATTTTGAAGGAACGACACAGAGTTACAGATGAGTTTGTAGTGGCGGGCGGCTGTGTCCACCATAATTAGTATATCAATAGGAATTAACTCAGGTATAATGGGGACGCTATTTTGGCGGCTTGAGGTCCAATCGTCTTATTAGCATTAGTTATAACTTTGTATCTTTGGAAATTTTTATGCAAAACAAAATTTATGTTGGTAACCTGAGTTACTCTCTTGATGAATCTTCACTGCGTACAGCGTTTGCTGAATTTGGTGAAATCACTGATTTAGCATTCCCGAAGGATCGCGTTACAGGCCGTCCACGTGGTTTTGCTTTCATTACTTTCAATGATGCAAGCAGTGCTGAAGCTGCCCTCAAGCTTGATGGCCAAGAATTATCAGGTCGCAAAGTCGTTGTTAAGTTTGCGCTTGAACGTAAAGCTGCTGGTGGTGCTGGCGGCGGCGCTGGTCGACGCAGCGAATCACGTTGGTAGAATAAGAATAATAAGTTAATTAAACTCCTTTCTACCGAGCAGGGTCATTTATTAAATCAAAATGATCCTGCTTATCGTCGACTACATTCACTCTAATTTTCAAATACAAATCTTCTCGAGACTTCAATTTATTTCCCGCTGTGTTAGTATGGCGCCTCTACTTGTTTAACATGCGCGAGTTGCATGCGAGAATAAAAATAAATATGAAAAGTCGTTGGTTGACTGCACTAGCAGCTGGTTTGCTTACAAACTATGCGGTATCTGTTCAAGGCTTTGAGCAATTTGTTGTCAAAGATATTCGTATAGAAGGTTTACAAAGAATTACCGAAGGAACGGTGTATAACTATTTGCCAGTGAATGTTGGTGAATCACTTGCGCCCGAAAAAACAGGTGAAATCCTAAGAGCACTTTTTGAAACCGGTTTTTTTCAAGACATCGAGTTAAAACGCGATGGAAATGTGCTGGTCGTTCAAGTCATAGAAAGACCGACCATCGGAAAAATCACTGTTTCCGGTAATAAAGAAATCACTGAAGAAAATTTATTATCCACCTTGAAGACTGCAGGCTTAGCGGAAGGTTATGTATTTGACCGTGCCATGCTGGAACAAGTACGTAATGAATTAGAACGATTATATTTTAGTCATGGTAAATATGCTGTCAAAGTAGATGCGACAGTTGAAGAGCAGCCGAATAATCGTGTCAATGTCAGCATTGCAATTGAGGAAGGTCAGGCTGCTCGCATAAAAACTATTAACTTGGTTGGTAATCATGCTTTCACGACAAGCGAGTTGCTTAAGTCGTTTACTTTATCACCAACGAATTACATGAGTTGGGTCTCACAAGCAGATCAATACGATAAACAAAAGCTTAGCGCAGACTTAGAAGCCTTACGCACATTTTATTTAGATAGGGGATATCTGAATTTTCGGATTATCTCAACACAAGTTGCTATAACGCCTGATAAACAAGACATCTACATTACCATTAACATGGAAGAAGGCGATGAATTTGTCCTATCTGGTTTTCAGTTAGCAGGTAATACTATTTTACCTGAAGCTGAATTATTATCCTTGGTTGAATTAAAAGACGGCGAAGTTTTTTCACGTGCTAAAGTGGCCAATGTGGTGAAAAAACTGTCTGATAGATTGGGCCAAGAAGGCTATGCCTTTGCAAAAGTAAATCCAGTACCGGATATTCAAGAGGCTGATAAAACCGTTAAATTAACGTTCTATATTGAGCCAGGTAATAAAATCTATGTTCGTAAAGTCATGTTTGAAGGCAATACGAAAACCAAAGATGAAGTGATCCGTCGTGAAATTATTCAGATGGAAAGCGCGCCGGTTAATACTAAATTTATCGAAGACTCCAAGTTACGTTTAAATAGAACAGGCTATTTTACCGATGTTAAAGTAGAAACGCGTCCTGTTTCAGGTACAACTGACGAAGTTGATATTGTGTTTACCGTCGAAGAGGCCTCGTCTGGGCAGCTAGGTGGTGGTGTTGGTTATTCTGACGTTGATGGCTTATTGTTTAATGCCAATATCAGTAATCGTAACTTTCTTGGTACCGGTAAAAGCGTTGATTTCAATTTCAATCGAAGTAAAGCTTACACGACTTACAACATGTCGTATAACAACCCTTACTATACCATTGATGGTATTAGCAGGGGCTTTAACATCTTCTATAGCGAAACAGATTTAGGTAAATCCACCAGCATTACCAACTACACGACAGATGCTTATGGCGCAAACATGAGCTACGGTATGCCTATTTCGCCGCATGACAGACTCACTTTCGGTTATGGTTTCCAATCAACGACGCTTGCGATTGGGGGTGTTCAAGTACCCATCGAGATTTTAGCCTTTGTTGCTGAAAATGGCACAAAGAGCAATGAAGTCACTATGGCGTTCGGTTGGATACATAACACATTCGATAGGATGGTATTTCCAGAAAATGGTTTGCAACAAGCAGCAGGAGCCACTTTCTCTGTACCTGGATCGCATTTAGAATATTATCGTTTGAGTTACAGTTTGCAGAAGTACCAAAGCTTATCACATGGCTTTATTGGTATGACATCGGCAACCTTAGGATATGGTAATGGTTATGGCAAAACCAATGGATTGCCATTTTATAAAAACTATTTTGCTGGCGGTACAAGAACCGTTAGGGGATTTGAAGAAAGCAGCTTAGGCCCAACTGATTCCTTAGGGAATCCATTTGGTGGTAACTTCCTAGCAACAGGAACCTTGGCTTTAATTTTCCCTAACTTTTTCATGCCGGATACGAAATCAGTGCGGTTAGCGTGGTTTCTAGATGGCGGCCAAGTTTATGATTTAGAAAATAGAGAAAGTCTCTTGTATCCAACGCAATCACGAAATCCTACGGGATTACGTTACTCAACTGGATTATCTTTGACGTGGATGTCACCGATTGCACCGTTAGTATTTAGTTTAGCTACACCGCTTAACGAACATGAAGGTGATAGAATACAAAAATTTGCGTTTACTTTTGGAACCGTCTTTTAAATGCCAAGGAGCATCATTGTGAAAAAATTAAAACATATTTTATTAGCATTGGGTTTAACTTGTTTAGCACCACTTGCACAAGCAACTGAAGCTAAAATTGGTGTGATTG